>NZ_CP058627.1:2700000-3000000 GCF_013403565.1 Chitinibacter bivalviorum
ATTGGCCGCCGGCGAAGCGATTGGTACCCAGCTCACCGCTGACACCAGCCCATTGGCCGCGAAAAAACAGTGGATCGCCGATCATCTGCAACTCAAAGGCCGCGTCACGCTCGACGCTGGCGCAGTACGCGCGCTGAAAAAAGATGGGTCAAGCTTATTGCCTATTGGCGTAGTCGCGGTCGAAGGCGAATTTTTGCGTGGTGAAGTAGTGAGTTGTGTCGATGGCGAAGGACAGGAAATTGCGCGTGGCCTGATTAATTACAGCTCACAAGAAACCAGCCGTATCTTGCGTCACCCTACGGGTCAGATCGAGTCGATTCTGGGCTATATCGATGAAGCTGAATTGATTCACCGCGACAACCTAGTTGTTTCCTAAAGGGTATGTCAATCAAAATCAATTGCAAAAATGATTTTGGCAATATACAAGGGTGGTGTATTTGAAAGATCCTACTCAACTGGCCCAATTGGCCCGTGCCGCAGCCCAACGCGGCGATTGGATTCAAGCCGAGCAACTGATGTCGGGGGCGCTGCAATTAGCCCCTGAAGCTGCGGCGCTCCACCTCAATTACGGCAATATCCTCAAGCAACTCGGTCGTTACGATGAAGCCCGCACGGCCTACGAGCAAGCCTTGTACTGGCAAGCTGGCTGGGCTGATGCACACTACAATTTGGGGAATCTGGCCGTCGTGCGGCATGATCCCGTCGCCGCAGCCGAACACTATCGCGCCACGCTCGACGCGAATCCGCAACATGTCGAAGCTCACTACAATCTGGCAAGTATATTGACCAATCAGGGTCAATTTGCCCCTGCCCATCAGCACTTTGCCAAAGCATTGGCGATCAATCCGCAGCATGCCGATGCCCAGCATAATCTAGCCCGCCTTTACCGGCGCGAAGGCGATTTAGCGCAAGCCAGAGCGCACTATACAATGGCGCTCCAGATCAACCCTGAGCATGCTCTGGCCAAATACAGCCTGGGCACCCTCGATTTATTTGAAGGCCGATGGGAAACAGGCTGGCAAGGGTATGAGTCGCGCTGGCCTGCGCTGCATAAACCCTACCCCAATACCCCTCTGGCACGCTGGTCAGGCGAAGCGGTCAGCCCCCAATCACGACTCTTGGTGATCGGTGAGCAAGGCTTGGGCGATATGCTGCAATTTGCGCGTTTTTTGCCGCAATTGCGTGCGCAATTTGCGCAAGTCACCGTCTTGGTCCCCGAAGTATTGCGACAACTTTTGCAGCACAGTTTTCCGACCGTCGACATTGTCGATCAATTAAGCAGTCATGCGCCCTACACCCACCATATCCCGTATATGAGTTTGGGCGCAGCGCTGCAAATCAATGAGCAAGGTTTGGCAGGAGTAGCTTATTTGCAGGCTGAAGAAGCTGCTTGCCAAGCTTGGCGCAAGTCCTTACCTGCGGGCTATAAAGTCGGTCTCGCTTGGCAAGGTAATCCGCAGCAAGTCGATAATCGCTGGCGCAGTATTCCGTTTAATCAACTCGCGCCACTATTGGCCTTGCCGAATATCACTTGGTGCAATCTGCAATATGGCGTCAGCGCCGCTGCGCCCCTACGCGACGATAGCTCGCAATGGCGCGATTTGGCCGATACGGCGGCATATGTGAAGAATTTGGATTTAGTTGTGACCGCCTGCACATCGATTGTGCATCTGGCCGGGGCGCTGGGCGTGCCGACGATCTTGCTCAGCCGTTGCGATGCGGATTGGCGCTGGCAGGCGGAGCGCAGCGATAGCCCGTGGTATCAATCAGTGCATATTGTGCGGCAAACACTGATTCATGACTGGGCTACGCCGATCGCTCAGGTAATGGAGTTGATACGCTCGGATGCGATTATTTCGAAGTCCGCAATGTAGTCGCCGTCTCGTACAAAGTACGATTCCCTTTGATATTGGCTTTGATGGTTTCGAGCGAGTGCGGGCCATACAAAGAACACATCGCATCCGATAAGTACCCTTGCCAAGCATTAGGGCCATCTTTGCGATTATCCAGCCATTTTCGACTCTTCACTAACACCCAATCTTTATCCGACGTAGTCGATGCATAGCGACGATATTGATTGCTATTGCAATCAATGCCTTCATAAACGACGGTCGTAACATCACTGATATTGGGCTTAACGGCCATCACATAACGAATAATTTCATCCGAGCCGACGGTGATGCCGTCGAGAGAAATTTGATAAGTATTGGTTTTGTTGCGCTTGGGTTGAGTAAATTCATAATCAACCCAATTGCCAAGCGATGACACAGGCGGCAATTGATAGCTGCCTTCTTCAGGTGGCGCTTTACCACTGCGAAACCAGTTGACCAAGCCTGCAAAGCCACCCTCTTTGGCTGCTTCAACCGCATTTTGCGCGTCGGTTTCCCCGTCGGTTGTTGTCGTTCCCATCTGGGTTGCTGCGGCAAAACATGACCACAGCAACGCAGTTATCACCATTACCGCTCTCATGGCGTTTCCCTTGCTGCAAAAAAGCAAATGCTACCACGGCGCTTATTTCAATGGGTGATCCGTATCATTGGCACATTTTCACCTTCATGCTCGCTAACCCACGCCGGCTGCAAGGTCACGTGGTCGATATGGTATTTCTGCTCCAGCATCTCACTGAGCAGCAAAATCAGCCGTGGCCATTCGGTGGGATCTTTAATAATCAGATGCGCCGACAAGGCATTGCGTTTGCCGCCGATGCTCCATACGTGCAAATCGTGTAGCTCCACCACACCGGGCGTAGCCGAAATATCGTTGCCAACCTGATCCAGATTCACACCATCGGGCACGCCTTCCATCAATAGATGCGTCGATTGCTTAAGCAGCGCCCAAGTCGAGCGCAAGATCAGCAGCGAAACCGCAATCGACAAGATCGGGTCAATTGGCTTCCAGCCGGTGTAGTAAATCACCGCGCCCGCCGCAATCGCAGCGACCGAGCCAAGCAAATCACCCAGCACATGAATCAGCGCCGCACGGCTATTGAGGTTGTCGTGATCGTGTGAGAGCTGCCACGCCGAGATCACATTGACCAACAGGCCGATCACCGCAATCACCATCACACCCAAACCATTGACCGGCTCAGGGTGCAGCAAACGCTGTACCGCTTCGACAATAATCCACACCACCAGCGCAATCATTGTCAGGCTATTGATCAGCGCGCCAATCAACTCGGCGCGCGCATAGCCGTACGATTTAGCCGCGTTAGCGGGGCGCTGGCCAATCAGATTGGCAATCAGCGCCAACAACAGCGCCGCGCTGTCGGTCATCATATGCCCCGCATCGGAAATCAGCGCCAGCGAGCCCGACCAGAAACCGCCTGCCAATTCGACAAAAGCAAAACCAAATGTCACCACCAGCGCAATAATCAGGCGATTTTGTGTCGTCGGTACGCCGTGATCGTGGTGATGGTGGCTATGATCATGATGATGATCGTGCTCAGCATTATGGCCACCCGGTCTATCGTGTGGATGTGCGTGCTGTTCGCCATCGGGATAATGCTTATGGGTATGCGGGGTATGACTCACAAAACCTTTCCTTCTATTGCTTTAAATTGAATACCCACCAAAAAGCCACCTTCTGGCCGATTGGCAAAATGGAGTTCTGCCCCATGCAGCTGGGCAATTCGCCGCACAATGGATAAACCTAAACCCGCGCCGGGCTGACTTTGCCCAGCGGGCCGGAAAAAACGCTCGCCCATGCGCGCCAACGTTTCTTCGCTCACGCCAGGGCCATGATCAAACACGGTCAGCTGTGTGCCCTTGATTTCGATACCAACCACGGCCTCGCTACCCGCATAGCGGCGGGCATTATCCAGCAAGTTGCGCAGGAGTAAATTCAAAAGCAGCGCATGACCTACGATAGGTATTGGATCAGACACATTTAAACGCGGGGCTTCACAAGCAATACCTGCCTCACGCAAGGCTTGCCCAGCCAGATCTGGCAGATGAATGGCGCTGAATGTAGGCGCTTCACCGTGTTCCAGTCGCGACATTTCCAGCAATTGCGCCACCAGATGCGTCGTTCTATCCACGCCTTCAATCGCGCGCCCCAAGGCTTTTTGCCGCGTTTCCGTCCGCGGGCTACTTTGCGCCAATTCCAGCTGCACACGCAAGCCCGCCAAGGGGGTGCGCAGCTCATGCGCGGCATCGGCGGTAAAACGTCGCTCGCGCGCTAACGTGGCTTCGACTTGTTCAAACAAAGTATTGAGTCGGTCGCGCAGCGGCGCGATCTCGCTCGGGACATTCAAATCGAGCGGCTCCAGATTATTGGGCGCCCGTTTTGCCAACTCCCGATCAACGATTTGCAAGGGCTTGAGGCCGCGATGAATCGCCCACAACAGCAAGGGCAGCAACACCAGCAAAGCCAGCATGGCCGTTTCCAGCAAATGCTCGGCCATTTCATTGGCGATTTTGCGATGGTTGCCCAAAGGCTCGCCCACGATTAATTGCCGATCTTTATTTTGTCGAATGCAAATACGCCAATCTTGCCCGTGCAGATTGATCACGCGTAAATCCGGCGCATTACTCGCTTGGCGTGGGAACGAGGGCAGGAGATTACTCGCTTGCAGCGAGCCATCGCTGTGATACAGCGTAAACGCGAGGCGCACATGGTGATGATCTTTTTCCACTGGCGCGGCGCTGAGGTCATCTTCGTCGCCCAAGTTTTGCCACAGCATCTGCGTGTACGCCGAGAGCTGTTTATCGAGCAGCTCAGTGGTTTCTTTGCGCGCCTCGTACAGCAGCACCACGCTGAAGACCAGCCACGAGACGATGGTCGCCAGCAAAATCAGCACCGTTAGCCGCGACAGCAGCGACTCGCCCAACCAATGTCGCCAACGATTGATTCTCCAGCTTTTCATGGCGTAGCATCGCCCATGCGCCAACCGAGGCCACGCATATTCTGTATCGCGTCGCTGCCGAGTTTTTTGCGCAAATGCGATAAATGCACGTCCAGCGTATTACTTTCCACCTCTCCACCCCAACCGTACATTTTGTCGTCGAGCTGAGTGCGCGATAGATAATTGGGTGAATTCGCCAACAACACATGCAGCAGACGAAACTCCATCGCCGTCAGCACCAGCGGCTCGCCTTTTAGCGTGGCAATTTGTTTGGCGGGATCGAGCCGTAAATCGCGCCAGACCAGATCATTGCCACTGCGGCCTTGCGCTCGGCGCAGCAAAGCATGAATGCGCGCGACTAATTCGCCAAGCGCAAAGGGTTTGACCAGATAATCATCGGCCCCGGCGTTCAGACCGACAATTCGGTCGTCAATACCATCGCGCGCGGTGAGCAGTAACACAGGAATATCGCGCTGCAAACCACGCAGCCACGCGAGCAATTGCAGGCCATTAAGACGCGGCAACGCAATATCGAGCACGATCAAATCAAAATCATTGCTGGCTGAAAGCGCAGTACGCGCGGCTTCGCCGTCTTGCAGCCAATCGACCGCAAAACCAGCATCGACGAGGCCGTCTTGCACGCCCTCGCCGAGGAGTAAATCATCTTCAACCAGCAATAAGCGCATTAATGTTGTTCCACAGGCTTTTCGTTCACATCGATCACATCAATCACCGCAGAATCGACCCGTTTATAGCCATGAATCATCGCGGCAGGCAGGTTTTCTTTGTGCCGACGGCTTTCCACAATCGCCGCCAACACGTGCAAGCCTACGCCACCCAACATGGTATACGCCATGATTTCATGCAACTCTTCCAGCCATTCTTCACCAAAAAAGGCATCCGTGCCCATCAAGTAGCCCGTTGTCCCCATGCCCAGCACCATCACCAACAGGAACAACATCATCACCGCGCCAGCGGGGTTATGCCCTAAATATCGCGGATGATCACCGCGCAGCATTCCTTTCACATACGGGATCAAACGACGTGGCGTAGGAAACCATTCGCTAAACCGTGCGTAATGGCTGCCGACAAAACCCCACAGCAAGCGAGTGACCACCAAACCTACCGCGGCATAGCCTTCCCAGCGATGCCAAGTCTCGCCGCCTTCATTCAGAAAATTAATCAACACGGCCGCAGCCAGACACCAGTGCACTATGCGAACGACAGGGTCCCATACTTTGATCTTATTCATGATGACTCCAGATTGAATCAAACGGGTATATCAATGCAGGCATTACGAAATAATGCCTGCAACCATATACCAGCTTAATTACCGATTTCAGATTTTACGATATCGAGAGTTTTGCTATCGAAGTAAACCTCGGCTTTTTTGCCGTCTTTGTTCCAGCCGTAGATTTCATAGCATTCGCCAGAAACTTTGAATTTTTTGATCTTGTAGCCCATGCCTTCAATTTTGGTTTTGGCATCGGCTTCTTTCATCCACTCCGCTTTCGGGTGAACAGGGCAATTTGCACTCGCGAAAGTCAGCGAAGACAAAGCTAAAGTAGCAACAGCGGCGATCGTCATTTTGTTCATGGTCAAGCTCCTAAGTGGTTGTTTGATACTGCCAGCGTATTTAAGCAAGCTTGTATGAAGCGAAACTTAAGTAAATTATTTTTTTGCTCATTTAGATTCATTCGGCTTTGATCAAAGCCAGATCACCTTGAGTCGATCAAATACGAATTTTGAATTGACTGACTATACTTTGACAAAGCACTAGCCTGGGATAGCCATGACCGCCACGTCAAAATCGCTTGCTCTCACGCAATTTCACCATCTCGTCTGCGAGCTCTATCCCGCCTTGAGCGCACTCGAGCTAGTCGGAAATTTGCATGAATATTGGAACAAGCTCGCCAACGAAGCCCAAGTTTCACAATATGTGTTGCAAGAGCAATTGGCCAACCATCTGGGCATTGAACCGCTCAAGTACTTTGACCCCGACCCCGCAGTGGCCACGCTACTCTTGCCGAGTAAAGCTCGAAAACACATGGCGCTCCCCATGTATCGCAAAGATGGCATCCTGCACGTTGCCATCGCCAACCCTGCAGACACAGAACTCCAACTTACTCTCAATTTTCTAGCCGATGGCGCGCTGAAATTACTCCTCGCTATTCCCGAAGACCTAGATGCTGCGATCCAATTTGCTTATTCAGGCCATCAATCCAGCGGCGGCGATGCCAATGAATCTTTGCTAAATCATGCCATTGATTCAAATCTGCAAAGTGAGGAAGTCCTGGTCGAGCTTGCTCGGGAGCTGTCACGACAAGCCATCCGCAATAACGCTTCCGATTTACACCTTATGCCATTTTTAGGTGGCGGCTCTGTGCGTATCCGAGTCGATGGCCAATTACGCCGAGTGGCACTGATTCCACTCAAAGTCTATGAGGCGCTTTGCCGTTATTTAAAAGTGCAGGCGGGCATGGACCCCACCAATGAGCGGACACCACAAGATGGGCGCATCAGTATGCGCTATGAAAATCGCACCTTTGATTTACGCCTATCCTCCCTACCATTACGAGAAGGCGAGCGCATCGTAATGCGCTTTCTGGATCAAAGCCGCAGTGTCAATTTGGCTCAATCGGGTTTTGCCATTTCAGAAATGCGGGCCATTCAACGTCTTACCGAACATGTGTCAGGTCTGGTACTGATTACGGGGCCAACGGGCTCGGGCAAAACGAGTACTTTGGCGGGGATTCTGCGCGAACTCAATACATTCCAGCGCTGTATTATCACCGTCGAAAATCCAGTTGAATATGTGATCCCAGGCATTTCACAAGTGGATATCAACGATAAGGCTGGAATGACTTTTGCCGCCGCTTTGCGCAGTACCTTGCGGCAAGATCCAGATATAGTATTGATCGGAGAAATTCGAGATGCGGAAACGGCAATGATTGCATTGCAAGCCGCGCTCACCGGCCATTTGGTGCTCTCGACGCTCCACACCAACGATGCTTGGGGAGCCATTCCCCGCTTACTCGATTTAGGCTGCAAACCCTCCGTGCTGGCGGATGCACTTAATGGCGTCATTGCACAGCGGCTCTATCGTCGATTATGTCGTGAATGCCGAGAAGCGGTCAGTGAACCACTGAGCGCCGAAGAAGCCGCTTTTCACAATCTCACGCGCGCCAAACCAGCTTATCGTGCGGTCGGTTGCCCCAGCTGCCATTACTCTGGCTACAGTGGTCGGCTGCCATTTAGCGAAATACTCGAGCTCACCCCGCAACTTCGGCAGCAAATCAGCGAGGGCAATTTACATCCGCCTGAGATTAGTCGCACTCCCAATTCAACTCAATCACTCAGTTCTTCAATTGCGCGGCATATTATTTCTGGCCGCACCACAGTCAGCGAAGCACTGCACATTATGGGAGCGAAACTTTGGCATGACCTCGCCAAGGAATATGGCACACCAGCGCCTACAAGCAGCTTTTTCGATTGCAACAGCACACACGCACAAACCATGTCAGTGCTTTTTATCAGCAGCAAACCCGATGTCACCGATGAATTTGACGCCGAACTAGATCAAGTGGGTTTTATGACTCTGAGCTGCCAAACGGCCAAAGAAGCCTGCAGCTTAGTCGAACAGAACGAAAATATAGCCTTGATTGTTGCCGATCTTGATTCGGCCTTCACGAGTAGCGAAGCACTGCTCTGGATGCAAGAAGCACGGCGCGAGCTGTCGTGGAGTCGATTACCCGCGCTGATTTTATTACCCGTAGGCAAAGAAGAGTGGGGGCCGCTACTCAAAGCAGACGGTGCAATTTCACCTTGTCTGGCTCGACCACTTCAGCCAAAACAACTCTCAGAGCAAATCTTGCGGCCATTTGAAAGCCAGCTATAAAACATCATAGGGAAAAGGAAAAATTATGCCGAGACATTGGAAAACAAAGTGTTGGAACAAGGGATTCACCCTGATCGAAATGATGATTGTGATTGCAATCATCGGTATTTTGGCCGCAATTGCTACGCCGGCTTACCAACATTACATTGATAAATCTCGCGCAACTGCTTTATTACTCAAGCTCGATGATATTAAAAATATCGTGGCGGAAGCTCAGCTGGACTCGGGTTATCGACTGGGGAATGGGCACGCAGCAATTGGCCGTCTGACTCCAAGAGCAAACTACAGTCTCTTTTATGTGTATGAATTCGGGAAAAATCCCCCCGCTCCACCATTCCCTATCCCAAACTTAACAGAAGAATTACTTTCTGATCCTGCAAATGGCATTCGCAGTATTAGCTTAAGCTCAGGCCACATTCACGCTGATGCACCTGGCCAGATAAAAATTATATTTTACTGGAGCAATGAAACAGGTAAGCGAGCCGCACTTGCTCTGTATGAAATGGTAAAAAGTAGTTGCTACTACAAGCAGTATGGTTCGAACTCAATTGCCCTTTACATGACCATGTGAGCCAGAAATGACGAATCAAACCAAATCCATAGACGCGCTGGTTGAAGATGCCAGCAAAGCCATATATTCCGCGCCCACTACGGGCAAATTATCAACTCCAAATCAAACCCTTACTAACAGTTTGCTCCTGTTAGCTGCGCTGCTGTTGTTTGTGGCGTTGGTCGGATTTTTTTCCCATGTATTTCCCGCATACACTTATCCAGATAAAAATCTGTCTCCAGAAATTGGCCGTGCAGACTTGCGAGCCATCAATGATCAACTGGAAGACTACAAATTGAGTAATGGTCGTTGGCCAAGTTCTTTGGACGAAGCAAAAATACCCGCCTATATCCAGCAACCAGACCCCACGATTACGATTAGCTACACGCCCAGCAAAGACGGCTATGAATTAAAGTGGGAATCCAAAGTGTGGCTTATTACATTAGGCCCCGATAAGTTAACCGCCAACATCACCAAGAAATAAGCTTCCGTATCAGCATCGAGGAAACCAAATCATGTCAAAAACATTGCTGATTACCATGCTACTGACTAGCACTTCACTTTTTGCCAGCGGCTTAGATTATAAACCCGGAGCGATTTGCGATAAAAAGGCGGGGTTTTGTGCCGATATGCAAGGCGTCTCGGTCGCTTTAACCAAAGAATATTTAGGCGCCAAAGCCGAGCAAAAATTAATGGATAGGATTAATAAAGTAGGCGCCGCTGATTTTGATCCAACTTGGTTCACGATGAGCGGCGGATTAACCTGCAAAACCAAAGAAAAAACCTGTTGGAGCAGCCGCTACGGTGACAAAGTAGATGCGAAGGCAACAAAAACACTGTTTGGCTCCTAAACCCTCAGTAAAAAAGCCATTCACCCCAAAGTAAATGGCTTTTTTGATGCCAACTTTAAGCACAAGACTCAGGCGTACAAAACACCGCCCGCACTTGCTCTTCACTCGCCTCTGCGACCGCCGCCAGCTCTAGCCAAGCGACAAATTCGGCGGGCTTACCCAAAAATGGCCCAATATCAATGTGCTGGCGCTGGCCTTCGATCTCGAGCAATAGCGATGGAAAGCCGCGCAAACCTTCTTGCTGCATCACGGCGCGTGTCTTTGCAAAATGCGCGTCAACTTGGCTGGCTTGCTCATTCATCGCCGCGGCAAAAGCAGCGCTTTCGATTCCCAATTCAGTCGCCAAAGCCAGCAAAACTGTCCCATCGGCAATCCGTTGCCCTTCGGCATAATGCGCGGTTTGAATCCGACCCAGCATCGCTAGCGGATCGTGCCCCAGCGCGGCTGCGGCCAGAATTGCCAGCGTGGGCGGCGTCGAATCAAAAATTGCATTTGTATCGAGCAGCAAGCCGTTGAAGTAGTCTTCGCCAAATGGCTGCCCCGTGAGCTGGGCGATGCGCTGATCGTGCGGCATAACATAGTTGCGTAAAGCGGGGCTCACCGTTTGGCGATTCGCACCACTCATCATGCCGCCGGCGTGCAATTGCACACTCAGATTGGGCAACTTGGCGGCGGCATGGATTAGTGGTGCGGCGGCGTAGCACCAGCCACATAGCGGATCAAAAATATAAGAAAGCAAAACTTTTCTTGCTTCGTTGTCGTGCCTTGCCGTACTCGATGTACTGTCTGCGGCATCGACGCCTTGCAATACAACTTTTGCCCCTAGATTTGTATTTACCATTTCATTTCACCTTTATTCACTTTCGCACCAATGTCGAGCGCAATGCCCAAACCCGCATCTGGGTAAGCGCGTTTCATGCTGTCGATCAGCTCGGCGCTATTGCCCGCTGCGGCGGCGTTTTTCTCAAAGCTTTGCAAATACGCTTTGGTGTAATTGATCGCGCTGATGTCCATTTTGCTGCCGGCCAGCATATGCCCTGGCACGACGATGGCGGGTTTCAATGCGGCCATTTCATCGAGTTGCGCAATCCACTCGCCACGCTCGGCTGCGTTTTGCGTATCAGCAGTCCACACGTGCAAGCCCGCAAATACGCCAATATCACCGACAATCGCTTTCATCGACGGCACCCACACATAAGGGCGATGCGCCAGTTTGCCAGTTAAACCGCGCACTTCGAGCTTTTCACCATCCACCGTCAACGTATCGCCTTGCAAAGCTTGCGGCAGCACTGGCTTTTTCGGCGCATTGGCGCCCATTTTTGGCCCCCAGAATGCCACTTTGCCATCGAGTTTGGCGCTGATTTTCGCCAACACGGCGGGGGCCGCCAATACTTGTGCATTCGGGAAAATTTCTTTTAATACTTCAACGCCAAAGTAGTAATCAGGGTCGGCTTGGCTCACAAAAATCGTTTTCAATTGCTTACCGCTATCGAGCACATTCGCAGCAATACGCAGCGCATCGGCACGGGTAAAGCCCGCATCGATGACGATCGCTTCTTTTTCACCGTAGATCAGCGTTGAATTCACATGAAAACTATTGCCATCGGCATTGTAGACTTTCATTTGCAGTGGTTTATCAGCAGCTTGGGCGGCGCCAAAAGTCACGGCGAGGGTAGCGGCGATCAGTGTAGTACGGAACATGGTGTAACTCCTTGTCTGGTTAGACGTCGTTAAATTGAACTGACGCCAGTTTAGTTGCATGAACCGTGCGGATAAATGCGCTAAACTGCGCATGATTGTTGCAATATTCGATCAAATCAGCGGAGCGAGACCATGGATAGGCTAGCGGCGATGAAGGTATTTTGCGAAGTGGCGGCCAGCGGCAGCTTTAGCGCCACGGCCGACAAGCTCGATATGTCGCGCGCAATGGTGACGCGCTATATTGGCGAGCTGGAGCAATGGTTGGGTGCGCGGCTACTGCAAAGAACCACGCGCCGCGTGACGCTGACCGACGCGGGCGAAAATTGCCTGCGGCGCAGCCAGCAAATGCTGGCGCTGATGGACAATATCGAAGAAGAAACCATTAGCCACGATGGGCAATTGCGCGGCCAGCTACGACTGACGTGCAGCATGTCGTTTGGCCATGCGCATTTGGCGGCGGCGATTAGTGATTTTCTGGCATTGCATAGCGAGCTGAAAATCGATCTGAATGTCAGTGATCGGGCGGTCAATTTGGTCGAAGATCGAATTGATCTCGCGATCCGCATTAGTAGCGAGCCCGACCCCATGCTGATCGCTCGCCCGCTCGCGCTTTGTGATTCGGTGCTGGTGGCATCCAAGGGGTATTTGCTTGAACACGGCATACCAACAGCGCCAGCGGAGCTTACCCAGCATAGGTGTCTGAGTTACGCCAATTTCGGTAAAAGCATTTGGCGTTTTCATCGCGCCGAAGAGACGCAGCAGGTCAGCGTGGGTAGCCGCTTTAGTGCCAATGAGGCGACCGTGCTGCTGCACGCGGCGATCCATGGCGGCGGGATTGCTTTACAGCCGACCTATCTGGTGAATCCACTCATTGCAAGCGGTGTGTTGCAGCAAGTGCTGCCCGACTGGCAAGCGCCAGCGATGACGATTTATGCGCTGTATCCATCGCGTCGTCACCTCTCACCCGCCGTGCGCGCGCTGCTCGATTTTCTGGTCGCGCGTTTTGCGACGCCGCCGTGGCAATGAGAAACCAAGTTAATAACAGACTTAAATTGATAAATGCACGATCAATGTACTTTGAGCTGGCGCAGTTATTGCCAGTCAGGATTGAGTCGATTTTCACGCCGGATCCCGCAAACGCAACTGGCGAACTTACTGCTCCGCACCGGGATAAAATAACGTGGAGACGCACGCCGAGACATCGCCATTGGTGACATTGATTTTGGCCGCGACAATGCTCACGCAAGAACGAGCGTCAAATTCTTTATCCCGACCATTGATATTCAAAATGTATTTGAACCCATCATTGCCACACAGCCTGACTTGCTGTGCCACATCACCAAACACGATGCTATTGCCGGTTTGGGATTTAAAGCAGCTCTGCGCTGCCGATTGCGGCGGTAAGCTCGGCACCACAGCCAGCGCAGGCGTAGTCAGCACACTCAATAGCAATTTAAGGAATAGTTTTTTCATCAGCGCCTTGCGAGTCGTCACGTAGAACAGCGTTTTGCCGTGCCGATGAGTCTGATGGGAAGCGACTGAATCACAGCTGAACAAGAGCGAATTGCAGATCAATCCAAGTAGATTTTCCGATAATGCAAGCGACATGCTGCCAAACTTTGACTAAGCGAATCGCACCAAGCGGATCCGAAATCTGGCGCTCAATTCTATTTCAGTAAACGATTTAATGCCGCTCGTGCCAGCAAGATAGTTTCCGATGCCGTTAAACCTATCCCAGCGTGGTAGCGAGTTCGCCAGTCGTCGGCGGCTTGGCCGTGCAAAAACACCCCACAGCGCGCAGCGAGCGCCAGATCCAAGCCTTGCGCGCACAGCGCCATAATGATGCCCGCCAAAGTATCGCCCTGCCCCGCGCTCGACAGTGCGGCATTGCCGCTGTGATTGATCGACAATTCACCTTCAAACGCCTGCACCAAGGTGCCATGCCCTTTGAGCACCACATGACATTGAAAGCGTTCGCTCAGCGTTCGCACCGCACTGACGCGGTCTTGCTGTACGTGTTCGGTCGTGGTTGAAAGCAAGCGTGCGGCTTCGCTCGGATGCGGGGTGAGCAGGCTCGGCGCGCTGCGCTCGGCCAGTTGTAATTGCAGATGGGGGTGCAACGCAATCAGATTTAAGGCATCGGCATCAAGCAATAATGGCACCGAGGTATCCATTGCCAACGCCAATACATGATTAGCTTCAGGCGACATACCCAAGCCCATGCCGACTAAAAAATGCGTCGGCAGGTGCGTCTGAAATAAAGCCTCGGCGCGGCAAATCATCAGCTCGGGTTGGTGAAAATCCACCGCGACATTTTCATCGAGCATGCCAACCCAAATCTTGCCCGCGCCCAAATTAAGCGCTGCCCGCCCCGCCAGCAGCGCAGCACCCGTCATGCCATGCGCACCACCGATCACAGCCACGCCGCCATAGAGCCCTTTATGCGTATCGTCTCCACGCAGCAACAGCTTAGCTCTTGGCGGTAAAGCATTGATTTCTAGCATGATCTTTTACTCCAGAGTGGATAACTGCAGTATGCACGCAGGGGCGCGAACCGCAAGCCCCGCCGTACCGCCGCGCGATAGCAACCTTTCATCTGCTTTGGCACAATTTCACAAATATATGATTTGACAGGGCTTTTTTAATCAAGTACATTCTCGGCACTAATTTGATTGAGCACATATTAAAAACACGAAGATTTTCGTGATGTGTTTCTAGCAGTTCCCTCCAGCAAGCCTCCTCAGCTTTTCTGAAATGAATCTGCCGCAATGATCAGTATCACAAGCTGATCCAAGATTCGAAGTTCCCTAGGGTCTGTTGACGTTTGGTTTACGAATTCCGTTTGCGCTGATTTTGGCGTGAAACAAGGCGCAAAAACCGTAGCATAGCTATTCTATGCAAGGTTTTTGCAACGCAGTGTCAGGCCAAAAGCAGCCAAACCCTGCGGGCTGGTCGGTTTTCACGGCAACTCTGCGTTATTCCGTGCTCGTATAGCTGGCTATACGTCGCGCAAAATGCCTTGATTTGCCGCGAAAACCGTACCAGCGGAAACGCAAACCAAATGTCAACAAACCCTGACGAACCCAGTGCTCTTCTATTGGTGCTTTTCCATCCAGCATGTGATGGCGTGTAGGCGCGTATTGTTAGTAAACTGACCTTGTCGGTCACCCAAAGAAAAACAAAAACAGCGCCCAAATTATGGGAGCAGCCAAATGGCCCAATCTACTTTTGACTTTAATATCGAAGCTCGTCCTTCAACTCGCACTAGCGAAATGGAAGGCTGGTTTCAAATCGTAATCTGCCGCGGCGATCAGCGTAAACCAGTGACCGACTGGCAACCAGCGCCTCAAGCGCGCGACAATGCTTTGCACCGTGTCCTGCAAACAACAGCAAAAATCGCGAGTCAGCAGATCGCACAGCAATACCACTGAAAACATCAGTCCTCATAAAAAAGGCGCAGCAATGCGCCTTTTTTCATTTTAATTTCATACCACTTAAGCCATTCAATCACTTAGCGCAGCCCTGTACCGCATCGAAGTGGTATTAAATCAAACCCACAAAAATACAGGCTTAAAAAGCAATCATTTTTCGCCGCTCGCATCAATATAAGAAATTACTTATATACTGTATATTCCAGCTTACATCTTATGAATGTTGGAGCGAAAATTGATTTTTCTTTTTGGTTTAAGGATACGCACTCGATTATTGCTATTAAGTTTGCTCGCGCTATTTGGGATGACCTTATTGAGCGTGATGCAACTGAGCGCTCAGCGCCAAAGTATGCTCGATGGTCGAATGGCGCTGGTCAAAACCCAAACGGAAAGCGCCGCCAGTGTCATCGAACACTATCGTTCATTGAGTAAAAACGGCCAACTCAGTGATACCGAAGCGCAAACGGCCGCCATCGCTGCATTACGCAATGTCCGCTACAACAAAAGCGACTATTTCTTTATTTTTGATACGCAATACGTCTACAAGCTGCAGCCGAGCAAGCCCGAAGTCGAGGGGCAAAATAAAGGCGATCAGCAAGACAGCAATGGCAAATACCTGATCAAAGACATGGTTCGCGCCGCCCAGAATGGCGGGGGATTTGTTGATTACCACTTTGCCAAAATTGGCGCTAAAACTCCAGAACCGAAAGTCTCCTACGCCATGCTGATACCCGATTGGAATTGGGTGGTCGGCACTGGCGTTTACATCGATGACATCGACCATGAATTTAAAAGCAATCTGCTGTGGGGCTTACTCCAGCTCATCATCATGGCGATTGTGTTGAGTATTGTGGCTTGGTTGATTACCTTCAGTATCCTGCGTCAGCTTGGCGGAGAGCCTCAAGAAGCCATCGCAATTATGCGTCGCGTTGCCGATGGCGATTTACAGGCCGATACCGCCCAAGCCGCGCCGGGTAGTTTGCTCGCAACGCTAGGAGAAATGAGCTGTGGGCTGCGTAAGATTATTCAGCAGATTCGCCACGATGCGGCGCAATTAGGCCAACAAGCGACGCAAATTGCCGACTCAAGTCGGGAAATTTCAATCGCAGCCAATCGCCAAGCCGATGCCACCACGTCGATGGCGGCAGCGATGGAAGAGCTCACCGTCAGCATCAACCACATCTCCGAGAGCTCGGAAATCACACGCACAACTTCAGCGCAAGCCACGACCCTCGCACAAGAAGGTGTCGGACAAGTGGCCATGGCGAGCAGCAGCATGGAAGACATCGCGCACACGGTAGCAGGCGCGACCGAGCAAATTCGCAGCCTGGATGCCAAGGCGCATGAAATTTCAGGCATTGCAGCCGTCATTAAAGACATCGCGGGGCAAACCAATCTACTGGCGCTGAATGCCGCGATTGAGGCCGCCCGCGCTGGCGAGCAAGGTCGCGGCTTTGCCGTGGTGGCCGATGAAGTACGCAAACTCGCCGAGCGCACCTCCAATGCCACGATCGACATTACGCAAATGCTGGCGGCCGTTCAGGAAGAAACGATGAGTATTGTTGGCATGATGGATAAAGCCATTCCACAAGTCAATCAAGGCGTCGAACTCAGTCGCAATGTGGCCCAATCATTGGGCCATATTCAAGCTGGCGCGCAAAGTACGCTCAGTCACCTGAACGAAGTGGCGGAGGCGACCCGCGAGCAAGGGGTGGCGAGTAATAACATCGCTTCGCGCGTGGAAGACATTTCACAAATGGTCGAGGAAACCAGTATTTCCATTGCTCATTCTGCCGACAATGCCATGCAAGTGAATAGTATTGCGCAGCAACTTAATCAGCTGTTGAGCCGTTTCAAGATTTAATGTGGATGCTGGCAGGCGAGCTTAGCTCAAGGTGCATTTTGATGTGTGGCACACCGGTGGTGGGCGATACATACACGGCACCTTGGGCGTCAAACCCTTCTTTGGCATAAAAATCTTGCGCAAAAACTCTGGCATTCAGGATCAATTCGTTCAAGCCAGCTTGCCGCGCAATCGCAATTAATCCTTGCAAGACCAAATTCCCAGCGCCCTGCCCCTGCCGATCTGGCGCAACGACCATTTGGGAAATTTGCCCGCGGCACACAGGCAAGAGTGCCAATCGGCCATAGGCGACCAACTGCGCGCGATCAAAGGCGGCAAAATGAATGGCATCGCGCTCAAACGCATCGTCGAGCACCGTTATTGGCAATCCAAGCTCGGCAAAAAACAGCGCATAGCGCAATTCACGCGCACTTTGCCAATCACAACTGCCATACTCAATGGTGCGGCAGCTCAACGCATTACGAGACAAATTCATACGATGTATATCAATACAGACATTGATTTGGTTGATCTATAGCCACATACCCTAAGAAACAGCCTTAACTTGCCGCGCCAGCCAAATCGCCACCAGACCCGCGCCACAACTTATCAGCCCAATCCAGCCATAGTGGGCTAAATGGCCATTGGGTTCTTGCGTCAAAATCAAACCGGCCAGCAACGATGCCGCACCCGAAGCGAAATTTTGCACGGCCGAATTAAATGCCATCAAACGTCCGCGTAAATGCGGCCGCGTGGCACCAGTGACCATCGCCGTAGCAGGAATAAATCGCCCGCTGACAAACACAAAAAACAGCAGCGAGATCAGCAGTTGCCACCCCAAACCCAACGCCAGACTTTGCGTCACCAAAATAATCGGGATAAAACTCAACACGATCAGCGCGCCGACGACATGTTTCTTGGGGTAGCGATCGCTAAGATTGCCGATAATTGGCCGACTAAAAATCGTCCCTGCCCCGCCGACCAGATACACATACATCAAATCATGCTGTGAAATACCGATATTGGCGACCATCGTCGGCGCAATAAACGGGATCACCAAAAAGCCGGACACCATCAACATCGCCGTCAAAGACACCGCCCACCAATGATTACGATCACTTAGCAATTCGCGGTAGTTATCCAGCCAGCTCGCGTTCTGATCCAAGCTCGCCAGATGAGCGCGTACTGGTGGAACAAAGCGCATAATGCCAACCGCGACAACGGCACAAATCAAGGTCAGCCCCAGAAAAGGCACTCGCCAGCCCGCGTTAGCGGCCAGCCATAATCCCAACGGCACGCCGGCCACCGCCGAAATGGAAAAGCCCAGCATCACCCAGCCCATCGCATGGCCACGGCGTTCGGCAGGAATCACATCGCCCACAATCGCCATACAAATCGAACCGATGACCCCACCAAAAATCCCCGCCAAAATTCGCGCCAGCAGCAAGCTGACAAAGCCACTCGCCATCCCGCAGGCCAGCGTCGCAACCATCAAGCCCGCGTAACAAAATAACAGCGCGTGCCGACGATCAAATCGATCGGCTTGCGATGAGGCAAGTAAGGCCGAGCAACCTGCGGCGAGCGAATACGACGACACCAGCAAACCAAATTGCGCCGTATTCACGTGCATTTCCGCCATCAGATACGAGGCCAGCGGCATCATGATCATGAAATCGACAATGGTGGTGAACATCACCAACATCAGCGTGATGAGCAGGGCAGATTCTTTACGTGGATTTAATGTCATCAAAGGCCCGATTGCCACGACTTAGGCAAAATAACTATGGTGGTATATGATCGCAAACTAATCAGGTATTAGTCTGCGCATTTATACATCCACGATGTATCCAAATGTCATTGCTGCCTACGCTGCGCCTTATTGCGGTGCAGCCTCGCCCAAACGCGTCACCAATAATTGATCGATTTTGTAATTATCAATATCGACCACTTCAAATTTGAATCCGGCGTGGGTGACAAAATCAGTGCGTTTTGGCACTTTGCGCAGCATATACATCATAAAGCCGGCGATGGTTTCGTATTGGTCATCATCGGGAAAGGCCTCGATGCCAAAGACGCGCTCCAGATCGCCTATCGCCGTGACGCCATCGACCAGCCAAGTATTGGCGTCACGCTGTACGATTTGCTCCTCGTCGAGCGCGACACTATGGTCGCCCATCAGCGCGCCAGTAATGTCATTGAGCGTAATCAGGCCAACGACCAAGGCGTACTCATTGATAATCAGCGCAAAGTCTTCGCGCGCGGCTTTAAACTGGCTCAGGATTTCGGCCAGCGACAGCGTCTCGGGCAAAATCAGCGCGTTGCGCAGCAGGCCATCACCACGCAAAGAAATGCTCTCGCCGCGCAGTACATTACTCAGAATATCCTGCGAGTCGACATAGCCGATGACCTGATCGATATGGCCAATACAAACGGGAAACTTTGCGTGCGGGCTGGCCAGTAATTTGGCTTTGATGCTGTCTTCCGACTCCAGCCGGTCAATCCAGACGATGCTCTCACGCACCGTCATGCTCGACGGCGCGGTGCGCTCTTCGAGCTCAAACACATTTTCGATCAACTGCTGTTCTTGCTTAGCAACCACGCCAGTCAATGCGCCGGCGCTCGCCATCGCCAGAATATCGTCGGTCGTCACATCGTTGATCCGCGCCGCAGGCAAGCCAAGCAGATTCATGGCTTGATTGGCAAGGCCATTAAAGAACCACACGAATGGCCGCAAGCACAGCACACAAAAACGAATCGGCCGCACAATCCGCACTGCGGCGGCTTCGGACACGACCATACCAATGCGTTTCGGGATCAAGTCGGCGAGTAAAATAAAGGCCGCAGTAACGGCCAGAAATGCGCCCGTAGAGCCCAATGTGAGGGCGGTTTCAGCGGCAAAAAAACGCGCGAAGAATTGAGTAAACGCCGCCGAGTAAACACTTTCACCCAAGACACCCGCCAAAATGGCGACGGCGTTGACGCCGATCTGCACCGCAGTAAAAAAATGCCCCGGCTGCGCCAGTAATTCCAGCACCAGCTCAGCGCGCTCGTCGCCTTCATCGCGCATTTGCGCCAATTTCATTTTGCGGCTGGCCGCCAGAGAAATTTCGGAAATCGAGAAAAAAGCGCTAATGACAATGAGCAGCGCAATCAGGAGCGAGCTAGACAAGACATTCATGATTCACAAACCTAGGCTGATAACTCATTACGACAGCATAACGGCTTATGAATGGATACAACAATCTTTCTCAGCGTGAACAATGCATGGACAGCACGTCAGGGCCTGCGATAGCAAAGATGATGATTAATTCGGGTTGCGCAGCATCTCGCCACTACGATTTTCTTGATGTACCCAAAGCGATGCGCGATCAAGCAGTGATTCATAGCTACTGCGTAGCGGCTGATCTTTGGCTTGCCGCGCAATTAATCGGCATAACTCCAACACATAATCATCCAGTTTAAGCTCAGTGACTTCGATGGCTTGGTCATTTTCAAATGACTGCGGAACGAGGTGAGATTGTGGCTTAGGCAATTCACGCTCCTCTTCCAAGCTCAACAGACGGTCAAGGATCAGTTGCATGATGCTTTTCTCAAGAAATTCGACCGCTTTAGCATACCCAAGCAGCCCAAGAGCGGCTGTAAACCATTACCGATACACGATATGTATTTGTGTACTTTACCTTGCCGAGCGAAATAAGCTGGTGCGTTGTGATTTGAGCTGCTACACCGAAAGGGCAGCAAGTTTTTTCGCAGGTCATTATGAGGAGGCCAAAATGAAAAACAGCAAAGGTCGCATCACCGTTTCATCTCGCATTGATTTTGTTCGACTGGCCTCAGAAAAGCTGGACGATGCAATTTTGGTTCTGATTTACGACACCACCGATGAGCGCACCACCAAGTCGCGCACCACCTTGATTACTTATCTGCTCGATATTGGTATGACGACGGTCGCACAGGCCATCGAAGCGCATAAATCGGTAGTGATGTTTGAAAACCCGGATGAAGCAATTCGGGTATGGCAGCAAATTAGCGACCATAGCCACGCGCTGGGCGCCCATATTTTCTGGCATGGGCTACAGGACGACGCAGTTCATCACGCACAACTTGCCGCTCGACCCAAAGAAGTCAGCCCACTCGCCCATCACTAGGCGGTATAGCCCTCTGAGCCATATCAAAAATGATCTACATAGACATACCCTGAGGCAGTAAACTTGGGCACACTATAAAAGTGATTAGGGCACCTAAGGTGCCCTCATTTTTTGCTGCAAGAAAAGGGCGACACACCGCAAAAACGATCCAAATATCACGATAACGCGCCAGAGTGCGGCACTAGCCGTTACAATTTGCCAAATCAAAATCGATTCATACATTACAAGCACCGAGCACGACTCGGGATTCAGGGGTTTTCATGCAAACAGCACATCCACGTGGCCTGTATCTATTATTTGCCACTGAAATGTGGGAGCGTTTTTCCTACTATGGCAACCGCGCCCTACTTGCACTCTTCATGCTCTCCGCGCTGTCGTTCGACAAACAATTTACTGCCGCACTCTATGGTCAATACACCGGCTTGGTTTTTCTGACCCCCTTGATTGGCGGCTATATCGCCGATCGCTTCTGGGGTAATCGTCGCTCCATCTTGGTCGGTGGTGCACTGATGGCGGCAGGGCAATATTCGCTGTTTGCATCGGGCAGCTTTTATACCCAGCTTGAGATTGCGATTCCGCTGTTTTATCTGGGCTTGGGGCTGATTATTTTGGGCAATGGCCTATTTAAACCGAATATCTCGACCATGGTTGGCCAGCTGTATAGCGCGCAAGATAAGCGCAAAGATGCGGCCTATACGATCTTTTATATGGGTATTAATCTCGGCTCATTCTTTGCGCCGCTGATTTGCGGCACTTTGGGTGATACGGGTAATCCCGCCGATTTTCGCTGGGGCTTTTTTGCCGCTGGCACGGGCATGCTGATGAGTTTGATCGTGTTTGTGCTATTCCAGCGCAAATATCTGATTGACCCGCAAGGCAATCAAATCGGGATGGCGCCAGAAAAACGCACCAAGGCGCAAACACAACGCCGCAATGCCGAGCTAACCCGCGTCGATTACGACCGGATGCTGGTGATTGGCGTGATTTCATTCTTCGTGATTTTCTTCTGGGCCGCCTTCGAACAAGCCGGTGTGTCATTGACGTTCTTTGCCAATGAAAGTCTGGATCGCACGATATTTGGCTGGACAGTACCAACTTCTTGGTTCCAATCGCTGAACCCAGTTTTCGTGCTGATTTTTGCCCCAATCATGGCGCAATTTTGGGTCGGCTTAGCCAAGAAAGATCGCGAACCGGCTTCACCGACCAAAATGGCCTATGGTCTTTTATTGCTCTCTGCGGGCTTTCTAGTGATTGCCTTGGGCGTGAAGCAAGTCGCGCCAGGGGTGAAATTATCGATGATGTGGCTGGTGGCAATGTACTGGCTGCACTCGATGGGCGAGCTGTGCTTGTCGCCGATTGGCTTGTCGATGGTAAACAAACTCGCGCCGGCTAAATTTGCCTCTTTGCTGATGGGAGTGTGGTTCTTGGCCACAGCGGCAGCCAACTGGTTTGCTGGCATCTTGGCGGGCTTTTACCCTGAAGCGGGCAAACCCATGCCGAACTTTTTAGGCTGGGAAATCGCATCGCTCAATGATTTCTTTATGCTCTTTGTCGTGATGTCATTTGCCGCTGGCGCGATTTTGCTGCTGACGACGGGCTTTTTGCAAAAACGCATGCATGGCGTAAATTAAGCATCTGCGCGGAGCTCAAGTGCCGCGATCAATACCCACTGTCAATCTAGCGCGCTGTTTCATCGGGTGAAATAGCGCGTTTTTTTCGCATCAAATAATGCCCAGCAGCAACGACCACCATCAATACCGCGCAGAACTCAACTCAATATTGAGCACGAGCAATTAGGGGGCATCGCGACGACCCGCAATGCTTCATTGAGCCGAACCAAAGCCTAATACATTCAGAACCCCATGATTTCAAGGCATAATTTGGCATGATCGATACTCACTAATTCATATCACCCATGACATCGAGTCAGGATAATCGCAGCATCACAATTTGTCTGGCCGTTTCTCTGCGCTAAATAACGTTCTACTTCGTATTGATTCGACAGACGCATTTAAAAGGTTATGTCGAAATTTATCCCTCTTCTCGCAATCGCTTGCTCCTGCTTATTGGCGTCATTTGCATCATCATCGACTAAGCACGCCACTGATACACTCCTTAGCGCCTCCGAAGTGCTCAAAGTCATTCAGGCTCAAGCTGAGCCACCTCCACAAGCTACCGCCACACAAGAAGTCGTCCCACCCTTTAGCGCCAAAGACCGCGAAACACTCATCCTCAATGCTTTTAATGAAGCGCGTGGGGAAGGCAAAAAGGGGATTAAAGCCGTGTTGGGTGTCACGATGAGTCGAGTCGAATCGGCCTGTTACCCCGATACCGTCACAGAGGTCGTCTATCAGCGCAAACAATTTTCATGGACCTCACAACGAGGCACCGCGCGCACCTTGGCCAGCGCAGCCCGTATTGATTCCAGTACCTTACGCAAAATCCAGACCATCGTTGACGATTACATCGCCGAGGGCGCCAAGCCGAATAGATCCTTGCTCTATCACGCCAACTATGTCAAACCGAGCTGGGCCAAGTCACGCCAAGTAAAGAAAGTAAAAACCATAGGCAAACATCATTTTTATGACCTTAAAAACTGTTAAGCCTTTGGTATTGGCCACGCTGGGGCTGCTATTGGCTTTGCCCGTTGCAGCCGACTGCAAATCACTCAAAATCGCTCCGATACGCCTCTCTAATGGCGCAATACTGGCTCATACCCGCGGGGACATTTTTCATGCCAAGGGCTTAGATGCCGATACCTACAACGTACATCTGAACAATCGGAAATATGTCTTGATGCGGATAAATTTTGAACATTTCCAATGCTTTGGCTAAATGGTTTAGATGGCCGACTTAGGCTAATTTGATCTATTTCTAAAACAAATTGATCTAATATGGAATATACAAGCCCACTATACTGGCCTCCTTAATTCACGTTTGCGATAGCCAGTATGAAAATCCGCCACCCCGACCTTAACGAAAGTCCGGAAAACTTAGAGCACCAAGCCATTGGCCTGCCCCCACTGGATACCGCGATAGGCAGCGAGCGCAAATTCTGGCAGCGCAAACGCTATCTAGGCTTGGCCTTGCTGATTTTAGTCACCTCAATCGGCTTTGCTTTGCAGCACCTCGAAATGCCTGCACATCAAAGCATTTTGGCCGGCGCAGAGCGCGTTCTGTACTCACCCGCCTTCTGGGCCGCCGTCGCGGTCGGCTTTGCCGCCCAAGCCATCGATGGCGCACTCGGCATGGCCTACGGCATTAGCTCGAATACCTTTTTGATTGGCGTGGGCGCTAGCCCCGCTGCAGCCTCCGCTGCGGTGCATGTCGCCGAAGTATTCACCACGGGTTTTTCCGGCCTGTCGCATCTGAAATTTGGCAATGTCGATAAAGCCTTATTCAAACGCTTGGTGATCCCCGGCGTCATTGGCGGCGTCACCGGTGCATTTTTGCTGACCAATATTGATGGCAAGGTGATCAAGCCGTATATCGCAGCGTATTTGCTGATAATGGGGCTGTATATTTTGCGTAAAGCTTGGCTGGCCACGCACCCAAAACCCCACTCGAATCAAATCAAACACGTGGGCAAACTAGCGCTGTTGGGTGGCTTTGTTGATGCGGTCGGTGGCGGCGGCTGGGGCCCCGTGGTGACGTCGACCTTGGTAGGTCGCGGCAATGATCCACGCAAAACCATAGGCTCGGTGAATGCCGCTGAATTTTTTATCGCGTTTTCAACTGCAGGCGCATTTTTGCTGTGGGCTGAAATGGAGCACTGGGTTTTGGTGGCCGGCTTAATTGTCGGCGGCCTATTTGCTGCGCCATTTGCCGCGTGGCTGTGCCATAAGCTGAATGCGCGCACCCTACTGTGGTTCGTTGGCGGCCTGATTTCGCTGCTCAGTATCTACAACCTTTATAAATCGCTGGTTTGATGCTTCATCAAGCCAAAGAAGAAGGCGCAGGCTGTTGAGCTTGCGCCTTTTTTTCATCTAAGCACACCGGACATAGGCAATCACTGCCATCGCTCGGCAGCGGTAAAAACGCGGGCGTATTCATACACCAGCATTGGCCATCGCGACCACCGCTGCCACAAACAAAAGCCGCACCGCATTGCTGGCAGGTTTTAGGCTGGCTCTGCATTTGGCTGCTATTGCTCCTCTTTGCTCAATAAATAATCAATGACCTGATGCAAACCGGCGGTGAGCTGGCGAATCGAGCCTTCAAAATCCCACTCATCATCGCCAATCTTGACCTGATTAGAGATCGAGCGCACTTCCAGAAAACGCTGTTGCTCCGCCAAGCAAACCTGAAAGAAAGCTGCGCCTTCCATGTTTTCAATATCAACACCCTGAGTCGATGCAAAAGGCGCCATCGCGGCATTGAGCGAATTGCTATGTGCAATCGGCAGCGGCATATCGCTGTTGATATATGGGCAATGCAATTGCGAATGCACAGTAAAATCCATCGCCAGATCAAGATCGGCCAAATGGGTAAAGCCCTTGGGCGTAAAAAAGCCCAGATCCGCCTCCCGCTCGGAAGCCACCAACACCGTATCGCCTACCACATAGCTTGATCCAGGGTATACCCCTGCAATACCAGCCATAATAAGCCAATCAGCCCGATACCCATCAATTAGCTTGCTTGTCTGATACGCTGTGGCAGTCAAACCGACGCCACAAAACTCCACCGCAACCTGCGGATGCGAAAAAAACTGCGCTTCAGTGCGCGTCGGAAAAACGACAACGATCTTCATATTCACTCTCGATGATTTTGCCACTATTGTAATTGGCAGTAGCGCGATCTGACGCAAGATTGATCTAGCTCGACAACCTAGGCGTATACTTTGGGTAAGCTTATTTTCATATCCATTAAAACCGCAATAATGATATGGGCATTGGAGCAAAAGCAACATCTGGGTCTTTAAGTTGCCAAAATCCTAGTGATGCGCGGTGTATCACCTAAAATACCAACATAAATATATAAAAATTAACTGAGTGCAAGGTAGTCAATGGTTAGGCAAGAAGCTCTCAACGAATTTTTCGAACAATTTGGTTTGGCCTATTCGGCATTGGATGTCGACAATGTCACATCCATGTTTGTCATGCCGTTTACCACCAATGTTCAAGGCGACATTACAAATTGGACCGAGTTTGATCCGCTCTACCAAACGACGCAAATCCTCTTTGACTGGTACTACCGGCAAGGTTTTCGCAGTGCGCGCTATACCGTGGTCGAGCAACTACTGCTGGGCAGCGAGCATGCCGTCGTGCAATTGCGCTGGAAAGTCGCTCGCGAGGATTCTCACTACTGGATTCATGACACATCGTATCAATTACGTTGGGTCAATGATGAGTGGAAAATTTGCGGCCTGATGCAAATTACCGACCCAAGTAAAGCGGAAATGATCATGCCCGATGAGCGCAGCGAGGCTTGGTCGCCGCTGGCCATGGCCGAAGCGGCATTGGCCGATGAAATACCCCGCCCCGTAGAAAAATAATCCGCGCCTTACACCCAAACGCCGCCTTGCAGCACTGCGATGCCCTACGCCTAGCAGCTGACGCTCCCCAAGGTGGCGCCAAAGTCTTACAATACGCAGCTTGTTGAATAAACACCAACCATGGATTAGGCTCTGTTGACGCTTGGTTTGCGATCGCACTGGAGCGATTTTTGCGACGAATCAAGGCGTTGACTGCAATGCATAGCCATCCTATGTGAGCAGGCAACAACGCGGAGTCGTCGTAAAACGCGCCCAGCCCGAAGGGTTTGGCTGCTTTTGACCTGACCCTGCGTTGCAAAAACCTTGCATAGAATGCTATGCGTCGGTTTTCACGCCTAGTTTCAGGTCAAAATCAGCACAAACGCGATTCACAAACCAAACGTCAACAGAGCCTAACCATGCTGCGTATCACCGAACTCAAACTGCCGCTCGATCACACCGAGGCAGAGCTCAAAACCGCCATTGCTAAATACCTCGGCATTGCCGAAGCCGATATCGCATCACATCTCGTCTACAAGCGCAGTTTTGACGCACGCAAAAGTCAGATGCAATTGGCCTATATCATCGATTTGGACGTCGGTAGCCTAGAGAAAAAACTGCTCGCCAAATTCAAAGACGACAGCCATGTGCTCCCCACGCCGGATACCAGCTACCATTTTGTCGGCCAAGCACCAGCGCAACTGAGCCACCGTCCAATTGTGGTCGGTTTTGGCCCCTGCGGGATTTTCGCCGCGCTGATTTTGGCGCAAATGGGCTTCAAACCGATTGTGTTAGAGCGCGGTAAAAAAGTGCGCGAACGCACGCAAGACACGTGGGGTCTGTGGCGCAAAAATACGCTCAATCCAGAGTCGAATGTGCAATTTGGCGAAGGCGGCGCAGGCACTTTTTCGGATGGCAAACTGTATAGCCAGATTAAAGACCCGCGCCATTTGGGCCGCAAAGTGCTCACCGAGTTTGTGAAGGCCGGTGCACCCGAAGAAATTCTCTATATCGCCAAGCCACACATTGGCACGTTCAAGCTCGTCGGCATGGTCGAGAAAATGCGTGCCGAGATCGAATCACTCGGCGGCGAAATCCGCTTTCAGCAGCGCGTGGATGATTTGATTCTGGAAGATACACCTGACGGTAACAAACAAATTCGTGGAGTGCGTGTGACCGAGCTCGGCGTTGAAGGCCATCCGAGCAGCGAAATCCTTAGCGAACACGTGGTGATTGCACTGGGCCACAGCGCGCGCGATAGCTTTGCGATGATGCATGAGCGCGGCGTTTTTATGGAAGCCAAACCCTTTTCGGTCGGTTTCCGTATTGAGCACCCACAATCACTGATCGACAAAGCCCGCTGGGGCAAATACGCCGGCCACCCGATTTTGGGCGCGGCGGATTACAAACTCGTCCATCACGCCGCCAATGGCCGCGCGGTGTATAGCTTCTGTATGTGCCCAGGCGGTACGGTCGTTGCCGCAACGAGCGAGGAAGGCCGCGTCGTGACCAACGGAATGAGCCAATATTCGCGCAACGAGCGCAACGCCAACTCGGGCATGGTGGTCAGCATCAACCCCAGCGACTACCCTGGCGGCGCAATGGCAGGGATCGAATTTCAGCGCGCACTGGAAAGCCACGCCTATGTCTTGGGCGGCGGCAATTACAATGCGCCGGCGCAGCTCGTTGGGGATTTCTTGGCCGGTCGTGCATCCAAAGACGTCGGCACCGTTGAGCCTTCGTACAAACCGGGCGTCAATTGGACCGATCTAGCCAGTGCTTTGCCGGAGTATGCAATTAGCGCGATGCGCGAAGCCTTGCCTGAATTTGGCAAGAAAATCCGTGGTTACGATATGCACGATGCGGTTTTGACGGGCGTTGAAACGCGCACTTCATCCCCACTGCGCATTACGCGGGGCGACGATTGCCAATCGCTGAATGTTCGCGGCTTGTATCCCGCCGGTGAAGGAGCAGGTTATGCGGGCGGAATTTTGTCGGCCGGCGTCGATGGGATCAAGGTCGCGGAAGCGCTCGCACAGGACTTACTCAGCTAGGGGTATATTGCGCAAAGCAATTACGACCAAGGCGTTTAGCGCGATACATCGCCTCATCTGCATGTCGCATTAGCGTTACGCTATCTAGACCATCATCCGGATAAAATGCCAGCCCCATACTGACTGAAATGGTGATCACCACGCCATTCAAGGTACAGGGCTGCGCTACCGCGGTGAGAATCTTGGCGGCGATTTGCGCCGCCTCCTCGCAAGGCGCCAAACCGCCCAATAGCATCACAAACTCATCCCCACCGAGGCGACTTACCGTGTCACTGCTGCGGATTGTCGCCGAAAGTCGATGTGACACTTCGACCAAGAGTTGATCTCCCAGCTCATGGCCATAATCATCGTTGATCGTTTTGAAATGATCCAGGTCGAGAAATATCACGCAGAAATTTTCATGATTCCGATTGCCTTGCTGGCACGCCTGCTCCAATCGATCGGAAAATAACATGCGATTGGGCAATTGCGTCAGCGCATCGTGATAAGCCTGATGCTGTGCTTTAACCTTATCGCTGATATCAAGCTGGACCACCAGCAAACGCGTGGGGCTACCGCTCTCGTTTCTTTCCAAGGCCGCCGTCATCAGCACTTCGACGACCCCGCCCGATTTACTGTTAATTTGCTGAGGGATATTGTGACAAACCCCTTCGCGCAGCAAAATAGGCCACACTTCTTGCTGCAATTGGCGCGCCGATTCGCTGCTCAAAAAATGGCTAGCTTCCTGGCCAATGACTTCGGCGTAATGAAAACCCGTGGTCCGCAACCACACTTCATTCACGCTCACGATATGCCCCGATGGATCACACGACGACAACATAGCAGGGGTATGCTGATAGAGCGAGCGATAGCGGCGCTCACTGTGCTCTAGCGCCGCAACGGCAGAGCTACTCATATCCATTGCAGTCGCGAGCATCAAGGGTGGAAGCAAGGTCGCCAAGATAGGCAGATAAAATAGCGTATAGCCCCAGGTATAAATCGTCGGCGGCGGCAATAACAATCCCAAGCTGATTTGCACACAAATCGCCATGGAAACCAACATATTGACCAACACTACGCCGGGAACACCGCCAGAATAGGCAATCCAAAACAAGGGCAAACTCATATAAATAAACGGAAAAGGCAGCGCCATCGGCGCTAAGATAGCCACAGCGACCGCCAGCAATAGCAAGGCAAAAAGTCGTTTCTGCAGCAAAATCCCCAGCAAACTGCGCCAGCCATACAAGCATATCCAATAGGCCAGGGGCAAAATCGTCGCCCCGCCAATGGCGCTCCCTTCGATCCAATGCAACAGCACCAGCCACAGTGACGCCACCGTCACTTGAGTACTCAACAAAACAACCGCCAGTAGCGAGCCTGCCAACACCGGCAGCAGCACACCCAGCCAAAATAGGCGCAATATGCCAGAAAGGCTAAAGAAGTAGCCCGCCTCACCCTGGCTGCGGCGCAGCAAAAATCCGCCAAGCAACATTTCCAGCAAATTGCTCAATAAATAGATCAGCGACAACGACAACGGCGTGCCAGTGAATAAATTGGCCCCCAAATTGGCGACGGCCAGTGCCAGTACGGGCAGCAACCAGCGCTGATAAGCTAGCCGCGATAAAGCCACGATACCGATTGCATTGGCAAACCAAATCACCGCAATGCCATTGCCAAGTCGAAATAAGCAAATCGAGAGTAGAGCCAGCAACAAATAGCCCAGCATCAGTTGCGCGCTAACACGCAGCAAAGGCCAGTCATGGAAATAGGCGCGCAGCAGCCCAGATTTAGCGGCGATCATGTTGCCCCCGCTGCCGATGACGCCCGACGATGACAATCAATGCACTTAAAAGCAGTAATCCCACCGCAATACCGATCAAAATTAAATAATGCGGCCGACTCGCTTCGATTTTCTGTGCATCCAGCCAATGCGACAAAATGGCTTCACGCCGCACCAGCGGTAGACTGCGCAATGCGCGATCCAAGCGCTCTCCAATTTCAGGCTTATCTTTGGCAAAGGCAAAGCTCAGCTGATATTGAAAACCCACATTCTGATCGACCCGCCAATCCAGATTCCGCTGCGCACGAGTAATAAAGATGACGCTGGCCAAATCGGCCACAATCGCCTTGACCTGTCCTTGCTCGAGTAATTTTAATGCGACCGCATCATCGCTCACCGCCAGCCACTGCACTCGTGGATGGCGATCGCGGACAAATTGCTCTACGGCATAACCTTTGCCCACGGCAACCGGCAACTCGGCCAATTGCTCTAGCGTTCGTTGCGGGTCACTTTGGCGGCTAACCAATACGGCAGGAATCGCTACATAAGGCTGGGTAAAGCCTAGATAGATAGCTCGCTCGGGAGTTGGGCGGAGTGACGAAATCAAATCCACTTGTCCCGCCTGAGCGCGAGTCAAGATCGTGGCCAAAGGCGCGGCAGCTTGCGTCTCAAGCTCGATGTGCGCCATTGGTGCTAATTCATGCAAAATATCGATCGATAAGCCCTGCAACTGCCCTTGTGGGTCTTGATAAATAAAAGGCCCATAGTCTTTTTCAGGGGCAAAACGAACCCGCAGCATGGGCTCTTCAGCCCACACCGAGCAAATAATAAAAAGGCCAGCCCAGCAAGCCAGTAAGGCCTGCGCGCAGCCAGAAAAATTCAATGGTCTCATTTGCCCACTATAGGCAGACACTTTGCTTTTTTCACTGTCAAATCACTGGCTTACACGCTGTCACCTACATCATTACAGCTCAACTTTTCCGCTACTGCTCCGCAATTACAGCCATCATTTGCATCATCTAAACGCAGCAATATCAAGCTGTGCATTGAGGCTATGGGGTATGCCGCTCAAAAACTCACCACCCAATGCATAGTGAACAATACATGAGCAGGTATCTCGTTGCGCTTAGCTGGATCAGAACATGAAACGAGTTCTTTTCTCTGCCTAATCACTGGTCAACGCAGGTAGCGGGTAAATCGCAGCGCGGACAGCCCCTAACGCTGGGGTATATCTATAAAAGCCATTCCAAACAATATCTAGCATCAAATACAACGGCGGGTATATCCCGCCGTTTTGTATGCAACGCCCAAAGAGGCATTGCCGAAGGGGAATTTTAGACAACAAAAAAGCCGCTCAACGTTTTATCGTTTGGCGGCTTGATTGAGTGGCAGGGGAAGAAGGATTCGAACCTTCGCATGTCGGAATCAAAATCCGATGCCTTAACCAACTTGGCGACTCCCCTACTTAGGCTGCGCATTGTATACGACAATTTTGAGTTTGCAAAGCCTTTTTTCAATTATTTTCAGATTAGTGTCGCCGACGCCTTCTCATCAGGCAGGCGCGGCGGGCTAAGGCACTCAGCGAAATCAACGTTTAACGAGTTGTTGGTTTTCTAGCCGCACCTTATCGCCGACTTTATAACCATGGGCGGCGTTATCATAGGTAATAGTCTGCTTCGCGCCATCATCAAGTTTGACCGTCACTTCGTAGAATTTCTTCTCATTCATTTTGCCCTCAACTTTATTGCCCGCATAAGCGCCGCCCAGCGCGCCCGCAACGATCGCAACCGTGCGGCCAGTGCCCTTGCCCACGAGACTACCTAAGCCCGCGCCCACCGCCGCGCCGCCGACTTTGCCGATCCAAGAGCCTTCCCCAGGTTTATCGACTTCGACAATCTGCGTCACGACACCACAATGATTGCAGGCCTCAGGTTTACTCGATTTGCCCGGTACATCCATCGCCACTTTGAGCGACGCTTTTTTACGATTAGTCGCCTCGGTTTTACATGCACTCTGCGTCGCCTTATCCAGTTGAGTACACACCGACAGCATCAATTGATAATCTGCTTCGATTTGTTTCTTCTGGCTGGCTAAATCGCCTTGATAGACGGGCAAGGGCTCGTTTGAATTGTGTTGGCTCCAAAGCTTTTGATAAGCACTTTGCCGCTGCACTTGCGCTTCTTTTTTACAGCCGGCCTGCTCATTTTTGGCAAACTCCATACACACTGCTAAATCGCTTTTATAGCTGGACTCAATTTGGGTCTTCTGCGCCTGCAGATCCGAGCCCAACACAGTGCAAGACCACAGCACCGCCGAGATAGCCAAAGCAAATTTGAGTATTTTCATCTTGCACCTCTGCACTGAAATATGGAAAAGATCATTTAGCATAGACAAGCAAAATGACAGGCCGCAGTTTTTGCCACTCAAATGGATCGCTCAACGGACAACGCCCGCAGTACAGTCGCATTCACCCCAAAAAAAAACCACCCGGCCTGCTGGCGGGGTGGTTTTACTGGCTGAGTGTTGCGAATTAGGCGGCGGCTTGATAGCGCGTTGGGTCATCGACCCCAGCGGCAGCAAAACCGGCCGCGCGCAGACGACAAGCATCGCAAACGCCGCAGGCTTCACCGGCTTCATTCGCTTGATAGCAAGTCGTGGTGAGGCTGTAATCCACACCCAGCTTGATACCTTCGGCGATGATTTGTGCCTTGGTCAGGCGAATCAGCGGCGTATGGATATGCAAGGACGAGCCTTCAACGCCGACCTTGGTTGCCAGTCGCGCCATCGCTTGGAACGCCGAAATATATTCTGGGCGGCAATCGGGATAGCCGGAATAATCAACGGCATTCACACCGATATAAATATCATCGGCTTTCAGCACTTCCGACCATGCCAGCGCGTACGACAGCAGCACCGTGTTGCGAGCGGGCACGTAGGTCACAGGGATTTCATCATCCATCGCGCCATTCACGGGGACAGCGATATTGGCATCGGTCAGCGCCGAGCCACCAAAGCCGGCCAAATCGATTTTGATCACGCGATGCTCGACCGCACCCAAGCTGGCGGCCACGCGCTTGGCTGCTTCCAGCTCGGCATTGTGCCGCTGGCCGTAATCAAACGACAGTGCATAGCAATCAAAACTCGCCGCCTTGGCCATCGCCAAGCACGTGGCCGAATCCAAACCGCCCGATAATAAAATCACTGCTTTTTTATTCATTCCAAACTCCAAGGGGTATATCTACAAAATCAATATTTAAATTGGTCTAGCTTGCTATACCCCGGGTTTTTCGCCCCAAAGGATTTTATGCAATTGCACCTGAACGCGCACGTCGAGCTTATCGGCGATCACCCATTCGGCCAGATCGACTGGCTTGAGGCTTTCCCACACGGGCGAGAAGATCACTGGCGCTTTTTGGTGCAATTGCTTTTCGCGCACCAAATCGCGCGCCCATTCGTAATCGCTACGATCAACCAGCACAAATTTGATTTCGTCGCGCTCGTTCACCGCGTCGACATTAGCCCACAGCATGTTTTTCAGCTCGCCCGATTTGGGCGTTTTGATATCCAAAATGCGGGAAACGCGCGGGTCAACCGCGTCAATCGGCTGGCCGCCACCCGTTTCGGTGCTGACACTATAGCCCTCGTCGCACAGACGCTTGAATAGAATATGCACCGGTTTCTGCGCCAACGGTTCGCCGCCGGTAACACAGACGGTCTTACAGCCGTAACTGGCGATCTGCGCCATGATGTCGTCGATAGCGACGGTTTTGCCGCCAGTAAAGGCATAGGCGCTGTCGCAATAGGTGCAGCGCATCGGGCAACCGGTGAGGCGGACAAACACCGTTGGTAAGCCCATTCGGCTGGTTTCGCCTTGCAGCGAGTGGAATATTTCGGTGATACGCAACGATTCGCGCATTGATGCATCCTTTCCGGAAAACAGTCCGGTGGAAAATAAAAAAAGGCATCGCCAACAAACAGTTGCGACGCCGTGCCGCATTTTATACCTGTAAAGCAAAGAGATACAGTCAGAATTACCCACCACACGCTCAGTGGCCACCCAGCTTGCCGCTCGCCGTTGGCCTCGCACCATGCCATGCGACCCAGCCGAAACGTCACTTTTACACTTGTATGCCAGCGTAATTGAGCATCTAATTGATCCTCGATTTCATTTTGTGCACACCCGCACAGCAATCAAGGGTATTCACCCCAAATACCCGCGTTGATTTGTCCACAAAGACATACCCATGAATACATCAAAATCAATCAGCGCGACAACGCCTCACAATCGCTTTGCCGGCTGGATATTACTGCTCGCCGCGCTCACAGCATTGGGGCCTTTATCGATTGATATGTATTTGCCCGGCGTTCCCGCGATCGCCAGTAGCCTGCACGCGGATGACGGGACGGTACAGCTCACTTTAGCCAGCTACTTTATTGGCTTGGCAGTAGGGCAGATTTTATACGGCCCGCTATCGGATCACTTTGGCCGCAAACCTCCCTTATTGATCGGCTTGGGCGTGTATTTACTTGCGTCGATTGGCTGCGCCTTGGCGAGCAGCATCGAGGCGCTGATCGCGCTGCGCTTTGTGCAAGCACTGGGCGGCTGCGCGGGGATGGTGATTGCGCGCGCCGTGGTGCGCGATCGTTGCGAGCCGCGTATGGCGGCGCAAGTTTTCTCATCGCTGGTCTTGGTGATGGGCATAGCGCCGATTTTGGCACCGCTCTTGGGCAGTTGGGTCGTCAGCGTCTTGAGCTGGCGTGCCATCTTTGCGCTGCTGGCTCTGGTGGCGTTGATCAGTCTGATTGCGATGCATTATTTGCTGCCCGAATCGCGCCCGGCCAAAGTTGGCGAGCGTTTTCATATTGGCGACACGCTGCGCGCCTATCGCGAATTAATGCGTGATCGACGCTTTATGGGCTACGCCATCAGCGGCGGGCTAGCTGTGGCCGGTTTGTTTGCCTATATCACGGGCTCGCCGATTGTGATGATGAAAGTCTATGGCCTCACGCCGACACAATACAGCCTGACCTTTGGCAGCATCGCCGCGTGTTATATCGTCGCAAGCCAATTTAATGCCCGATTTTTGAAAACCAATTCGATCGATCAATTACTCAATCGCGCCGTAACCGTGCTGGCCATCGCCAGCAGTATCTTGCTACTGGCCAGCCTGTGGACACACCCGCCATTCTGGCTCTTGGTCGGCTGCATTTATCTGTATCTGATCGCATTGGGATTTACCGCATCCAACGCCACCGCTGGCGCACTGGCGCATCACGGTGAACAGGCTGGGCTAGCATCAGCGCTGATGGGCACCATGCAATTTAGCATCGCCACCATCGCAGGTGTAATGATGGGCTTTTGGCACGACGGTAGCAGCCTGCCCTTGGCAACAACATTAGCATTTTGCGGCGTGGGTGCTTTTCTGGCTTATCGTTTTATTGCGATCAAGTTGGATGGGGGTATCTAATCAAGAAGCATTATTCAATTTACATTCAGACCGATACGTACCATATGTATATGGTGTAGTAGCTCGAATTGGCATAGCGGAATCGGAAAAAGGTTCATAAACAATCCACGCCGTGATTCATAAACTAACCGAAAATAAAAAAGATCGCCGTAGCGATCTTTTTTGTGGGTCACCCTGTATCGATTAATTTGGCGCAGCGAGCGCCTTTTTGGCTTTCGCCGAAGCTTCCGATTGCGGGTATTTCTCGATAATCGTAATCAGATAATTGCGCGAGGCTTTTTTATCGCCCGTTGCTGCGGCTACGGAGGCCAAGCCCAGCAATGAATCAGGCGCTTTCGGATCTTCTGGCGCATTGGCAACGACATTATTGAATGCCACATTGGCCGATTTGTAGTCTTTGCTAAAGGCGTAGTTCATGCCCATCCAATATTGGGCGGCGGCCATTTTGTCGCTTTTTGGATAGTCCGCGGCAAAGCGCGTCCAAGCTGCATTGGCTTCTTTGAATTTCTTGCTTTGCACCAGCGCCACAGCGGCATCAAAGCTCTCTTGTTCGCTGAGTTTGGCTTCGGCCTTTGCTTCCATCTTGGCTTGCTCGATGGTGCGCAGACGCGCATCCAGATCAACATACAGATCTTTCTGGCGTTTAACGGCTTCATCCAGATTAAATTGCATTACTTCATTGGCGCCGCGCAATTTGGCGATTTCTTCTTTTTGCGCATCAAGCTGGCGCACCAAATCCAGAACTCGCTTATTGCTAGCCTCTAGTTGCTCTAGGCGCTGTTGATTTTGCTGCTGCAAGTTTTGCACGCTGGCGGCAAGATCGGCGACTTGCTTGCGGGCGACATCGTCGTCAAATAGGCCAGCACTTGCTTGGGTGGCCATCCCTGCCAATACCATGGCCATTAACGTTAGTTTCAATCGTTTCATCTTTATATCTCACGGTATATATGCATAACCCCCGCCATGGCGGGGGTTGAGGGCAATACGCCCTAGCGGTTTAAGCAAGCGCGTAGGCAGAGTGACGCAGCGAGGCAAGCAACTTATTTGCTTTGTTCGCCGTAGTACACGATATCTGCGCGGCGATTACGTTCCCAAGCTTCGTCCGTATCGCCATTTTCCAATGGACGCTCTTCACCAAAGCTCACTGACTCGATTTGTGCTTCATTCACGCCCAAGGCGAGCAACAGTTTAGCGGTTGCATCGGCACGTTTCTGACCCAAGGCCAGATTATATTCTGCTGTACCGCGGTTGTCGGTATTGCCTTGCAAAATGATCTTGTAATCACGGTGCTGCACCAAGAATTTGGCGTGTGCTTGCAACATTGCGTCGTAATCAGATTTCACGACAAAAGAATCAAAATCGAAATATACGCGGCGTTGCGACAAGATATTGTTCGGGTCGGTCAGGCTAGGGTCGAGTTTTGAACCGCTGGTATTGGTCGTATCCACGGTTTTAATGTCGCTGGTATTGGCTGCAGGCGTCGCAGTCGGTTTGGCTGCATTGGGGTCAACGACTGGCGCAGGCGTGCTGGCACATGCGGCCAAAAGGGCGGTTAGCAATACACTTAAAGCGATCTTTTTCATGACAAAACTCCATTAATAAATAAATTCAAAACTCAAATTGCCGACCAAATTAGCGCAACATCGGGCCCCAAGCTGGCTGGCGCACTTCGCCGCCTTGCGCTTTCAGGCGCTGCTTAACGCGACCATCGGTCGAAACAATCGCCAAAGTACCGCGACGACCTACGTCGGTTTCGTACAGAATCATCTGGCTATTGGGCGAGAACGATGGCGAATCATCGGCATTGGTATCGGTCAGCACCATGCTTTGACGGCTGGCCAAATCCATCACCGCCACGCGATAACCATTGCTGCGCGTGATGTAGGTCATCGAACGGCCGTCGGGCGAAATTTTACCGCTGGCATTAAAGCCCCCCGAATTGGTCAAACGCACCGCATCGCCCCCCGCCAATGACTGGCGATAAATCTGCGGGCTGCCACCGCGATCGGAGGTAAAGATAATGCTGCGACCATCGGCAGTGAAAGAAGGTTCCGTGTTAATTTCACCACTTTGCGTAATTCGACGCGCATTCGTGCCATCGACATTCACCACATAAACCTGGCTACCGAGGTCTTTACTCAATACCACGGCCAGTTGTTTGCCATCGGGTGACCATGCAGGCGCAGAGTTACTGCCTTTGAAATTAGCCGCTTCGATACGTTTACCCGTCGCCAACTCATGCACATACACAATTGGCTTTTCTTTCTCAAACGACACATACGCGAGCTTGCCACCATCGGGCGACCATTTCGGCGACATGATCGGCATCCTAGATGCCAGCACCGTTTGTGCGCCATAACCATCGGCATCGGCCACCTGCAATTGGTAACGACCCGGCGTTTTCAACACATAGGCAATGCGTGACGCAAAGACGCCCGATTTACCGGTGAGCTTGGCATAAATCATATCGGCGATCTGATGCGCCAAACGCCGTGTTTGATTGGCATTACCGCGCTTTTCAAAGGCAATCAGTTCTTGCTTGGTCGCCAAATCAACCAACCAGAAGCGCACAATGACTTGATCTCCTTCGGGAATCACTTGCCCGACCAGCGCGGTTTGCGCGCCAGCGGCTTGCAATGCGCTTTGATTAATCTCATTGGGCGTAAAGGCCTGCAACGACGCATCGCCTGACACGCTGATAATCTTGAATAAGCCGCTATTGCCCAAATCGGAGGCCACCACCGGCGTAATCGCTTGGCTCAGGCCGATCTCGTTTTTAAATGGCGCAATTGCAATGGGGTATTGCTGGCTACCCACGCCCACCACTTCGATCGACATATCCGCTTGCACCGAACCGGCGAGAAGCAGCATTGCGGCAATAAAGCCTCGTAAACATTGTTTCAAGCTGTTCATTTTCATGGTTCCGCATATCCTTCTTTGAGACGGAATTTAATATTCCATGTTCGATATTCACCGCTAAATGTTTGCCCATTTGGCAGCGAAGGGAATCGACCCAGATTTAAAATTGCGCGTTTCATCGCCGCAGCGTACGCAGGATCACCGGTATAGCCCAATTGCTCCAGTTGATCTTCGAGGATACTGCCATCGGGCAAGACCACCACCTTGAATTCAGCGGTAGGATTAGCTGATTTACCCTCTTGGTACACTGCCCGCGATTTGATTAGTTGAATTAATTTTCCCTTGTAGCTTTCCAACCCTGCGGCGTTATTACCTGAACCTTTACCTGGCCCACCATTACCAACCGCTTTTGGATTATTGCCATTACCACCCGGCTTGCCGCCCGCAGCGGCTTTGGCGTCGGATTTATTATTGCTGGCCACGACGTTATCCAATGACAAGGCAGCTTCCAGCTCCGATTGCTTTGGCGGTACTTTGGCTTTCGGTGCCGCAGTCGCTTTACTGACTGGCGCGGCAGTCGGCTTGGATACTGGCGTCGCTTTTGGCGCCGCAGTAGCCTTCGGTGTCGCCGTGGGTAGCGGCGTTGGCTTGGGCGTCACTTTAGGTGTCGCAGTCGGTTTGGCTGTGGGCGCTGGCGTCGTTTTGACTTTTTCAGTCGCGATATCAACCTTCTCGGGCACCACTTCAGGTTTAGGCGGCTCGACCTTCACCGGTTTGTTTTTGACCACGGGCTGAGGTGGCACTTCAGCTGGCGCAGCGGGCGGCGGCCCGCCCCAAAGCTCAACCACCACAGGGGTGGGCTTTTGCGTTTTCCATTGCACCGACAGTAATAAGGCCCCAAACAACACCACGTGCATCAACGCCGCCAGTACAAAAGACAGGCCGCGTTTTTCTTCGTGAGCGGGGTTATGGATGTGATTCATAGGGATTCATTATTTAGGCTGCACCATCAAACCAACGCGGGCGATATTCGCTTGCTGGAGTTGATCCATGGTTTGTACGACCACTTCATATTTCACGTTTTTATCCGCCGAAATAATCACGGGTCGGTCGGTTTGCGTACCCATTTTGGCTTTGATGGCCGCAACCAGTGCTGCCACATTGGCCTGTGGCTCTGCCTTGCTGCCCGGCGCATCAACGAGGCCAAGCGCGCCTTCGGCCGAGATTTCTACCGTCATTGGCTTGGCGGCCACTTCGATATTGGATTTGCCAACGCTGGGCAAATTAATCACCGACGGCGGCATCATGGGCGCGGCCACCATAAAGATCACCAGCAGCACCAACATCACATCGATGTACGGTACGACATTGATCTCGCTTTTGGCGCGACGAGGGCGACGATTACGCATACCGCCGCCTTAACGCACTTGGCGTTGCAAAACGTTAGAAAATTCTTCGATAAAAGTATCAAAGCGGTTTGCCAAACGATCAACGTCGTAGGCAAAACGGTTGTACGCCACCACGGCCGGAATCGCAGCAAACAGACCAATCGCCGTGGCAACCAGCGCCTCGGCAATGTGCGGCGCAACGGTGGCCAGTGTTGCTTGACCAACATTACCCAAGCCTTTGAACGCGTACATAATGCCCCACACCGTACCAAACAGACCGATATACGGGCTCACCGAGCCGACCGAAGCCAGAAAAGCATTGTGTTTATCGAGGTAATCAAGCTCACGCTGGCAAGAAGCGCGCATCGCACGGCGCGTACCTTCCATCACATCCGACAGCTCCATGCCGCCCTTTTGACGCAATTTCAAAAATTCGCCAAAACCCGATTCAAAGATTTTTTCCATGCCGATGCTGTGGCTGCGTTTGACGTGCTCGTACAAACCGGCCAAATCCGAGCCGCTCCAGAAACGGTCTTCAAATTCTTCGGTGCTTTTTTTCGCTTTGGCGATCGTGAAATGCTTGCTGAAAATATGCCACCACGACATAAAAGACAGCGCCATCAAAATCACCATCACCATCTGAACGACGAAACTCGCCTGCAATACGAGGCTTATGATCGACATATCTTGCACGCCAGCGCTGACATCCACGGGTAGTACTCCAAAAATAAAGGCTTGAGGTAGGAAAACCTTAAGCGATAAAAGTTCAGCTAATGTGAAAAGCTGCCAGAACTGGCACTAAAAAAGGCCGCACCAGCAAATAAATAGCTATTGTGCATAAAAAATGCCCCTCTCGGGGCATTTAGCTTTGATTTTGTACGAAATTACCAATCAATCTTCGCTCTTCGGGGCATTGAGTCCAAAGTGCGCATACGCCCCCAAAGTCGCCATCCGCCCACGGGGCGTGCGCTGCATTAAGCCTTGCTGAATCAAGTAGGGCTCGACGACCTCTTCAATTGTATCGGTCGATTCGCCAATCGCTGCCCCGACGTTATCCAAGCCAACAGGGCCGCCGCCGAATTTCTCCAAAATCGCCAGCAGCAGCTTTCTATCCATCACATCGAGCCCCGCATGATCAACATCGAGCATTTGTAACGCGGCATCAGCGACTTCACGCGTTACAACACCATCGTGCTTCACCTCGGCAAAATCGCGCACACGGCGCAGCAGGCGGTTGGCAATCCGCGGCGTTCCGCGCGAGCGGCGGGCGATTTCAAACGCGCCGTCGTCGGCCATTTCGACATTCAGCAAATTCGCCGAGCGGCTCACAATGCGCGTCAATTCTTCCGGCGTATAAAACTCCAGCCGCGCCACAATCCCAAACCGATCGCGCAGCGGATTGGTCAACATCCCTGCCCGAGTGGTCGCGCCGACCAAGGTGAATGGTGGTAGATCCAATTTGACTGAACGCGCCGCAGGGCCTTCACCGATCATGATGTCGAGCTGAAAGTCTTCCAGCGCCGGGTACAAAATTTCTTCAACCACCGGCGAAAGGCGATGAATTTCGTCGATAAATAGCACATCGTGCGGCTCAAGATTGGTTAGCAATGCCGCCAGATCACCGGCACGCTCCAAAACCGGCCCCGAGGTTTGGCGTAAATTCACCCCCAATTCGCGCGCGATAATGTGCGCCAGCGTCGTTTTCCCCAGCCCCGGCGGGCCAAATAGCAGCACATGATCGAGTGCCTCGCCGCGTTTTTTCGCCGCCTCGATAAAAATCTCCAACTGGCCCCGAGCCTTCATTTGGCCGACGTATTCGTCGAGCAATTTGGGGCGCAGCGCGCGCTCGAGCTGCTCTTCATTATTCGAGAGCTTTTGCGCTGTAATCAGACGATCAGGCGGCGGAGCAGAAAATAGCGAGTCGGTTTCGATCATAACTAAACTTTAAAAATTGAGTGCCTCAATCCAGCATTAAAAATAGCCCGACTTAAAATAGGGCTTCCCTGCTAGGCAATCTTTTACGGCAAGCAAATAAGAATCGGACCAAGCAGTCCAACGATCAATCAATTTCTTTCCTTTTTGATTGTCCTTGGCCTGCCAGTCCCCCGTCATGCCATATTGAGCAGGCAAAATTGCCACCTGCACCTGAACAAAACCATCGTGCCCATATTTTTTATATGCCGCATTCAATAATTCTGATTTGTCGCTGGTTTCACTGGTAAACACAGACGTACATTCAGGGAAATCATAAGAATCGTTATCTTGATTTGAAATCGCATTTTTAGGCACACAATCAACGCGCCATCGACTGCCAGTCATGTATCTCTCAGACGCATTCACGACAAATACCAGCGTCTTTTTGTTGGGTTGCTGACTTACAAACAAGATCTGCCGAGAATTGGCATCTTTCTTCTCATCAGCACCTTTACCCCGATTCACATTACCATCCTGCACATTGAGAACACGCCATGTTCCGCTTGGGAATGGAATGATGCGCCCATAAAGATCAAGCTCGCCCTCAACCACCTGCCCTTTTTCCAAACTTTGTCCATTCACAGGCTCAGCCCAAACCGAGCAAGAACCCAGCAGAAAAATCCAAAACAGTACTAGCTTCATGGCGTTGCGAACCCAAAAAATTGAGATAAGGCAGAAGTATCGCTGGTAACTGACATGGGCTACCAATGGTAAGAAGCAGCTCGTTGCAAATTAGCGCCATCAACCTTTGGCCAATGATTTCAGCGCCATCCGAATCCCATCGCTCACCGATGCATCCGCTGGCAGCGCTTTCATCGCCATATTCGCTTCGCGCTCGTTATAACCCAAGGCCAGCAAGGCATTCAGAATATCACTGCGATCGTCCGGCGTGGTGGCCAGCGGCAATTCGCCCGGCATCGATACCAAGCCGCCGGTGGCCAGCTTGCCGCGTAATTCGAGCACGAGGCGCTCGGCGGTTTTCTTGCCAATACCCGGCACGGCCGACAAGCGCTTGATGTCTTCAGATGCCACGGCCAGCGCCAACTCGTCGGCGGTCATCCCCGACAAGACGGCCAGTGCGATTTTCGCACCGATGCCGGAGACTTTGATTAGGGTGCGAAAGCTATTGCGCTCTTCACGCGTGGCAAAGCCGTATAAAAGCTGCGCATCTTCGCGCACAACAAGATGGGTAAAGAGGGTTGTCGCTTCGCCAAGGTGGGGCAACACATAGAAAGTGCTCATCGGCACATCAACTTCATAACCGACGCCACCGACGTCGAGCAGAATTTGCGGCGGTTGTTTTTCGAGAAGCTTGCCAGTAAGACGACCGATCATGATTTTGCTTTGCACAAGGCATCAAGGTGAACGAACGTACAGTATAGCGGCTTTAGGCAGTGAAAATCAAAATGGGGTGACATCACGACACAATTCTGCCGAACATAGACCTGATGCAAAATATACCCAGCAAGGTATAAACACCAAATCAGGAAAAATTAACATTCACAGAGCAATACCCTAGGCCATTCGTCCGCGTTTCATCGACATGCGATATGCTGCAAGCTGTTTGGCCGCACCGCCCTGATGCTGGGCGTGGGTGAGCGCGACACCAAGGGCATCGGCCGCATCGGCTTGCGGCACGCCCGACAGGCGCAAATGGCGTTGCACCATCAGCCCGACCTGCTCTTTATCGGCGTGGCCATTACCCACGACGGCTTGCTTGACTTGCAATGCGGTGTAGTCGGCCACCGGCAAACCCGCCAACACCAAGGCCGCCACCGCAGCGCCACGCGCTTGACCGAGCATCAGCGTTGCGGCGGGGTTGACGTTGACGAACACCTGCTCCACCGCCGCTTCATTGGGTTGATAAGTGGCGATGATTTTGGCGATACCATCGAGAATAATTTTGATTCGCTCAGGCAGCGGCCCGCCCTGGGTTTTGATACAGCCTGAAGCGACATAAACGCGATTCTGGCCAACAACGTCGATCACGCCAAAGCCAGTGGTGCGCGAGCCGGGGTCGATACCAAGGATGCGCATTAATCCGACGTCAGCGTTTGACGCTCGAACGTCCACGTCCGAGTAATCACCAACACAGTCGCTGGTTTGCCCGTGGAATCCAGCAAATCATTGGGCAATTTAGAAAACGGCGCGGACATTTTTAGAATGCGCAATGCCGCCGCATCCAACTGCGGGTTGCCCGATGTTTTATCGATGGTTGAGCTCAGCATCGTGCCATCGGCACCGATTTCGACGGTCACGCGCAATTGGCCGTAAATTTTATTGCCCGTGGCATCGACTGGATACGCCATGGTGCCGACTTTCTCGATGCGTTGGCGCCAGCCATCCATATACATCGCCACGCTAGTTTGCTTGGCGCGGGCACCGACAAAGGCTTTGCGCGGCTTGGATTGGTATTCGTGATTTTGCTTGGCAATTTGCGCAGCGAGGCCTGCGATTTCCTGCTCGCGCCGCGCCTGCTCTTTGAGCTCTTCCAGATCCAGCGTTTTAGCTTCGGGCTTGTCGGGCACATTTTTTGCGTCAGACGGCAGCTTGGTTGATGATTTAAGTTGCGTCATCATCTGCGCGCTTTGGTCTTCGAGTTTTTTGAGCTTGGCTTCGACTTGCTCCAGCTCTGGCTCGGTTTTTTTCGATTTGGAAGGCAGTGGCGATTTCACGCGATGATCAGGTGCGTCGGTATTACCGCCGCCATCGAGATCGGCTTGTGCTTCGACTTCGGCGTTTTTAGGTTTGGTCGTGGTCTTCTGATTCACCAGCACTACATCAATCGGCTGCTGCGATAAGAGCTGGCGCGGATTGGGCAAGACTAATTTAATACCAAAAATAGGAAAGGCGTGTGCAATCAGCGAAAGCACCATCGCTGTCATCATAAAACGTTGCCGCCGATCCATCTTCGCTATCCCAAACTATTTTTCTCAATCGCGCGAGTGTAGCACAGCCGACAACGCGACTTATCTCACTGACGCATCAAGTGTGAAGCAGAGTAGAATAGAATCACACTTTGCTAAGGAATGATGATAATGCGCAACACTTTGATGGTTTTGGCTTTGCTATGCTCTAGCTCTGTTTTTGCCGCCGATGACGGCGCAAAAGTGGCGGCCAAATACAACTGTTTAGCCTGTCATTCGGTTGATCAGAAAATCGTCGGGCCAGCTTACAAAGACGTTGCAAAGCGCTACAAAGGCCAGAAAGACGCGGAAACCATGCTGATGGCGGAAGTGCGAAAAGGCCTACCAGGCGGCAAATGGGGCAATATCCCGATGCCGGCACAGCAAATCGATGATAAAGATTTGCGCGTGATTATTCGCTGGGTTTTGGCGCAATAAGACGCTAGATTTAATATGAATGTCACGTAGCCCGTATTGCATTGCTCGGCGTTGTTGATTAAGCTGCGTGCCCTATTAGAGTTGCTTATTTTGTAAGCACTTAAGAATTGTCAAAAGCGAGAATAATCATGGCAAAACTCACGGAACAAGACATCCGGGACTGGAAAGGTTCTGAAGATGACTATATGAACGCGGATCACCTCGAGTTCTTCCGCGAGCGTCTGGTGCAAATGAAGGCGGAATTGGTGGCCAACGCCACGCAAACCACCAGCCATTTGCAAGAACAGGAAGCGACCCCAGATCCAGCTGACCGTGCAACGCTGGAAGAAGAGTACGCCTTGGAATTGCGCACGCGTGACCGCGAACGCAAGCTATTGCTGAAGATCGACTCGACTTTGCGCAAAATCGCAGAAGAAAACTACGGCTACTGCGAAGACACGGGCGAGCCAATCGGCTTGCTGCGCTTGTTGGCTCGTCCAACAGCGTCACTGTCACTCGAAGCGCAAGAGCGTCGCGAACGTCAGAAAAAGCAATACGCGGATTAATCAGCCGCTCATGAATGAAGCAACACGCGCCACCGCGCGTGACTTAATCAAAAAAACCCGCGCACGCATCACCCCGGCGCGGGTTGATATTTTGGCGACCTTGCTCGGCGCGCAACGTCCACTCTCTCACCTCGATATTCAGGAATTACTCGAGCCTAGCCTTGATCGCGTTACCGTTTATCGGGTCCTCGATTGGCTGACCGAAGAAAATCTGGCGCATAAATTATCGGGTGACGATCGCGTTTGGCGCTTTTCGGCAGCCAAAGCGCCGCATCACCACGCTCATTTCCACTGCCAGCAATGCGGCCGCTTTTATTGCCTCGAAGACGTCGGCACCGATTTGCCGATGACGCTGCCCAAGCAATTTCAGGCTGATAGCGTCGAAATCACCGTCAAAGGCGTCTGCGCCGACTGTAAACCCACCTAAATGGGCACTAAATCGTGAAATAAAGCCCAAGCTGGGGCTATTTGCCGCTGTCTGCTTGCCGCCAAGCGCGTTAGACGATAATCTCTTTCCTTTGAAGAAAATACGTGCAAATACTGATTGCACCAAGCCGGCAGGGAAGACTATGCATTACCAAACCGACGACGTCCGCATCCGCGAAATCAAAGAATTGCTGCCTCCTGTGGCAGTCATTGAAAAATATCCAGTCAATGAAATCGCTTCGACTTCAGTCTTTGAAACGCGCAAAGCGATTCATCAGATTCTGACTGATAAAGACGATCGTTTGCTGGTGATCATTGGCCCCTGTTCGATCCACGACACCAAGTCGGCGCTGGAATACGGCGAGCGTCTGTTGCCTTTGCGTGAAAAATACAAAGGCCAGCTCGAAATAGTGATGCGCGTGTACTTCGAAAAACCACGCACCACCGTGGGCTGGAAGGGTCTGATTAACGATCCATTCCTCAACGGTAGCTTCAATATCAACGAAGGCCTGCGGATTGCGCGCAAATTGCTGGTTGATTTGAATAACACCGGCATGCCGACGGCTGGCGAATTCCTCGATATGATCACGCCACAATACGTAGCCGATCTGATGAGCTGGGGTGCCATTGGCGCGCGCACGACCGAATCACAAGTTCACCGTGAACTGGCTTCGGGTTTGTCTTGCCCAGTCGGCTTCAAAAACGGCACCGATGGCAATTTGAAAATCGCCTTTGATGCGATCAAATCGGCCGGTCAGCCGCACCATTTCTTGTCAGTGACCAAATACGGCCACTCAGCGATTGTCGCCACTGGCGGCAATCCAGACTGCCACGTAATTTTGCGCGGCGGCAAAGAGCCAAACTACGACGAAACGCATGTGCGTGCTGCAAGCGCGGACTTGGCGGCAGCGGGTCTGGCGAAGAAAATCATGATCGACTTTAGCCATGCCAATAGCCGTAAAGACTACCGTCGTCAAATGGAAGTGTGCGCCGATACTTGCGCACAAGTGTCCAGCGGCAACGATGCAATCTTTGGCGTGATGGTAGAAAGCCACTTGGTTGAAGGTCGCCAAGACGACGGCGCAGGGAAAGAATTGGTGTACGGCCAATCGATTACCGACGCATGTATCGGTTGGGATGCAACCGAACAACTATTGGCTGACCTGGCCAATGCCGTTGCAACACGTCGCGCTTTAGCTAAAGTCGAAGCCTAAGCCTCGATATACCCAATAAGGGTATTGCCCTGAGTGCCTTTTCATATTGGCGCTGAGAGCAATACCCTTTTTCTTTGCTCGCATTTTGACCAAATGCTACGCGCAGGCAAGCTGCGCCATTTAATCAAAAAAATCAATCCGCGCTGGTTTTTGTCTGGCCACCAATTGCTCGGCAAATTGAGCTTCGGCTCTGGCCAACTCGCGCATTTGCGGCAATTTGGCTTCAATGCGGCGACAAAACACATCGCCATTATTCGGCTCAAAGATAACCTTGCGCGCCCAGTAGCCGCCCAAATCACTGGCCATCAGCGGAATACGTTCCGACTCCAACCACTGCTGGGCAAAATCAATATTGCGTTGCCCGATATTCCCGAGCGTAGACATCCTCAGCATATCGCCGCCGCCAAAGGCCTTGGCCAGCAGGTGGCGCTTGTTTGCGCCCGCTTTCATCATCGCGTTAATCAACACCTCCATCGAGGTCATGCCTGAAAAATACCCTTCCTGTTCGTCCAAGCTATGGTGCAGCGGCACCAGAAAATGATTCATCCCGATCATTTTATGCTGCGGGTCATACAAACAGACGGCGATGCACGAGCCGAGCACAGTTTTGATTGGATGATGATGGTGGACGGCGACCTCGCCCGCGAGGATATGATGCGCCTGCGCTTCAAGCTGCCGCGGTTGAATCGCGCACGCTTCAATATGATTATTTTGCGTATGAGCCCTTTGCTCAAGATGCAGCCAAGGCTGAGAGGGGGGGTGCGTCGTCATGACAGAGCAGCGAGGATGGTCTATCTGAAAGATAGCCATTGCCGGACAGTTTGGCAGATTCTTTTCCTCGCTGCGCCACAATTTCAGGTCAGCGAATCCAAAACGCGAACACCGCCGCGAGCGTGCTCATTGCAAAAATAAAAGGGTATTACCCTGAAACACTTTATTCAAAAGATCTACAGAGCAATACCCAAGAAAAATAGGGCATGTTTAGATTGTGTGTTGATATGAACAGAACTTGGTTTGAATACGAAAAACGATATTCGTAGGGTGGGTTAGGCTAAGCCGTAACCCACCGTTACGCTGCTTTTCTTTATGTCGCGTCACGGTGGGTTACGCCCTAAGGGGCTAACCCACCCTACGATTCTTGTTATCAACACTTTATCTGAACATGCCCGAAAAATAACTACCAAGTGATCATTCAGCCATTAAGCGACCGCACGGATCTCTGCACGTGCCGCCAGCAAAGCGGGCTCGCGCACGGTCGGCCCCATCGCCAGACCTTCTGCCGCAATCACGCGAATATCGCTAATCCCCAAAAAGCCCAGCAAGACGCGCAGGTATTCAATATGCGCAATACCGGTTGGTGTACCCGCGTGCTGACCACCCGCCGTCGCGACAATCACGGCGCGCTTATCACCTGCCAAACCTTCTGGGCCATTGGCGCCATATTTGAAGGTCACACCCGCCACCGAAATCATATCGATCCACGCTTTAAGCTGGCTGGGAATCGAGAAGTTATACATCGGTGCGCCGATGACGAGCACATCGGCCGCCAGAAATTCGGCCATCACCGCTTCGGCCATCGCCACCTGATGGGCTTGAATCGCGTTGCGCAGCTCGGCGGGCGTGCCTTTGGCCGCCAACAAAGCGCCATCGAGCTGCACCAGTGCATCGGTCGACACATCGCGATAAGCGACGTTCACCAAAGGCTCAGCTAAGCGGATACTTTCAACGACTTCTTGGGTCAGTTGGCGTGATACAGAGTGATCACCGAGGATGCTCGAATCGATATGGAGGAGGTTCATGATCTTGCCCTTTTGCTGAATGTTTTGATGAATGAATCATATATTTGGCGCAAAATAGGCACTAGATAGCAAAATCAGGAAGGATTGTTCCACCTATGACACCAATCAGCGCAGACTTTAACGATTACATGTACTTCGCCCAAGTGATCGAATTTGGCGGTTTTTCCGCCGCTGCGCGCAAATTGGGCATTCCCAAATCCCGACTCTCACGCCGGATTGCGGGGCTGGAATCGCGTTTGGGCGTTCGCCTTTTACAGCGCAGTACGCGCAGGCTCACGCTCACTGATGTGGGTCAGCGCTTTTTGGCGCACTGCCAAGCACTGCTGCGCGAAGCGGAAGCCGCTGAATGCGTGGCGGCCAGCCTGAAAGCCGAGCCATCTGGCCGCGTGCGGCTCAGCGCACCGGCAGCCATCCTCGATGGCCTGCAAGATGTGTTGTACCGCTATATTGTGGCGCACCCCAAAGTGGTGCTCGAAACCGTCGCGACACCGCGCCGTGTCGATTTGCTCGAAGAAGGCATCGATATTGCGCTGCGCGTACGCGCGACCGACGATGAAGACCCGCAATGGGCCACACGACGCTTGCGCCCGACTCAAGCCTGCTTAGTCGCCAGCCCGCAATTAGTGAACGCACTGGGCGGACTGAACACGCCGGGCGCGCTGACTTTAGCCCCAGCGCTGGGCGTGATCGCCGCTGATCAGCGTATTCATTGGCGCTTGGTCAATGCAGCAGGAGAAATACGTGAATTAGCCCTGCCCCCACGGCTGATTACCGAAAGCTTTATGTTGCGCCGGCAAGCGGCGATCGACGGTATCGGCGTGACCATGCTGCCTGCTGACTTTGTCGCGGCCGATCTGGCGGCGGGGACTTTGGTGCAAGTCTTGCCAGACTGGCAATTCCCCAGCAGCCATTATCAAGCGGTCTATGCCAGCCAGCGCGGCCTCTCGCCCGCGGTGCGGGCCTTGCTCGACTTGCTGGTGGAATCGCTGGCCGAAGCAAAGTAAGGCCAGCGCCTAAGCTGTGGCGGCAGCCCACTGTGCCAGTGTGGCGCGCAAGGCGAGATTGAGCGGCGTATGCGGTACGACGCCTATTTGTTGCGGCAAAGAGCTACCGTCGATCTGGTGCGGCCGTTGCCATAAATAGCGCATCTGGACGATGGCGCGTGGCATCGCCGCAAACACACCGATCAGTTTTAGAATCCCCCACGGCAAAGTCCCAAGTTGCAGCGGGCGACCTTCAATGGCTTCGATTTCCTGCCGTAATTGCTGGCCCGTGAACGTGTGGCCGGCAAAATGAAAAGTATGTGCACCGCGTAATTGCGCGCGTTGCTCGGCCAGCAAAACAAAGCTCGCCGCCAGATCGGGTAGATACGCCCAGGCATGCGGAATATCGCTAGGACCGGGGTAGACCACTTTATTTTTATGCAGATCTTTGATGATGACCTCATCAAACCACGAGCCGGTGCCCGCGCCAAAATAATCACCCGCCCGCACGACGACGCTATCGACACCATGCGCCTGCTGCATGGCTTGCTCGATCTCGATGCGGATTTTCGCCTTTTCATGATCGCCAATCTGCGGGGTATTAAGCTGTAGATCAGACGGCATATGGCGTCCAAAGTTATACACATTGCCTGGAAACATCAACAAGGCCCCGCTGGCTTGCGCAGCAGCGAGTGCATGCGCCGCCAAAGGACGGGCAAATTTTGGCCACTCGGTATACAAGGGGTTCAGTGCATTAACGATCACATCGCAGTCCATCGCCGTCTCGATCAAGGCCTCGCGATCCATCGCATCAATCTGCACCGCCACAACCCCAGCGGGCCAATGGCCAGCCCGACGCGCTTGCGCTTTCACCTGCCAGCCCGCCTGCGCAAAGGCCGCCACGGCAGCAGCGCCAAAACGACCTGCCGCCCCCAGAATCAATACTGTTTTTTGCTGCGCCATGTTGCGTTCCCCCGCTATGAATGATGAATTCATGATGCGGCGCGCGCTGCAATGGCACAATACGCATATTCAAATGCAAGGTATTCACTGATGAATACATTACATAACGCCCCACAGCTCGATTGGCATTTATTGCACGTCTTTTTGGCCGTCGTCGATAGTGGCTCGCTCTCCGCTGCGGCGCGAAGCCTGCGTAGCAGCCAACCCACCTTGAGTCGCCAGATCGGCGAGCTCGAAGCCTTGCTCGGCGTAGCGTTATTTGAACGCGTCGCGCGCGGCTTGAAACTCACCGTCGCTGGCGAAGCGCTCTTGCCCGCTTTAAGGCAGATGCAGTTGGGCGCCAACGCCTTGGCGATCGCCGCACAAGGGCAAACGCAAGCACTGGCTGGAACAGTACGCATTACCGCCAGCGAAATGACCGCCTGCTATATTTTGCCGCCCATCCTCGCCCGCATTCGGGCGCAATACCCTGAAATTGCGCTGGAATTGGTCGTGAGCAATACCGTCGAAAATTTACTCGAGCGCCAAGCCGATATTGCGATTCGCCACACTCGCCCAAGCCAAGGCGGCTTAATCGCCAAGCAGGTCGGTGAATTTGCGCTGGGGCTGTTTGCGCATCGCGACTATCTGCAGCAAGTCGGCGGGCAGATCGACATAACGCGCATTGCCGACTACGTCTGGATCGGCGAAGACAGCGCCGATATTCTGCTGCGCCGGTTTCAGCAGGCCGGGTTTGCCATTGAGCGCGATTTTTTTGCCATCCGCTGTGACAACCATATCGTGGCCTGGCAAATGGCGCTCGCAGGCATGGGGATAGGCAATGCCACGCTGGTCACCGCAAGCCAATTTCCCCAAATGCAAAGAATCTGGGGGGAAACGCCCATCCCCGGAATGCCGGTGTGGCTAACCGCCCATCGCGAATTGCGACAAAGCGCACGCATCCGCGCCGTGTTTGATGCCTTGGCCACCGAGCTAGGCCAAATCAGCTAATTGGGCGCAGCACAAAGAATCTGCTGGTATTTCACCCAAAAGCAGGTATGAATAAAACAGGCACAAATCAGGTGTTAGGCGGTGATGCGTCTCACACGCAAAACAACCGCTGATCGCCAATCCGGGTTCAGCAGCTCAGCGCAATGAACTAATTTCAGAAAGACCCTACAAAGCATGGGTAATATTCACGGATATGCAAATGGCTTGCACGATTCGGAGTATTGAGCACCAAGCAAACCAATAGGAATCGATAATGAAACACAGCAAAATTTTCCAAGCTCTCGCTCTTTCTACTTTTATCGCCATCGGTAGCGTTCACGCCGCAGACGATCACGGCGGCGAGGTGAAACCTCAGCCTTATGTAGCAGGCAAAACAGTGACTAAAGCCGTTCAGGCCAGCATCACCCCAGAGAAAGCCATTGAAATTTTGAAAGCGGGCAACCAACGTTTTGCCAGCGGTAAATCCATCAAACAAGACTACAAAAAACAAGTTCAGCAAACCGCTTTGGGTCAATACCCACTGGCCAGCGTGGTCGCTTGTATTGACTCACGCTCTGCGCCTGAGCAAGTTTTCAACACCGGCGTGGGCGAGATTTTTGACGCGCGCGTCGCGGGCAATACCGTTAACGAAGATATTCTGGGCAGCCTCGAATACGCGGCCAAAGTAGCAGGCTCACGCGCGATTGTGGTCTTGGGCCACACCAGCTGTGGCGCGATCAAAGGCGCTTGTGACAATGTCAAAATGGGCAACCTAACTGGCTTGCTCGACAAATTGATGCCGGCAGTCAATGCGACCAAAACCGACGGTGATCGCAACTCGAAAAACCACGCCTTTGTGCATGACGTCACCGAAGAAAACATCAAACTGACCGTACAAAAAATCCGCGATATGAGCCCGATCCTGAAAGAAATGGAAGAGCAAGGCAAGATCAAAATCGTTGGTGCAATGTACGACGTAGCGACCGCGAAGGTGACTTGGTACTAAGCGAGCCCAGAGCAAAAAATACAAAAGCCCCGACTCGACGGGGCTTTTTTATGGCTGATAGAGGCCTTTACACCAACCACACCCCATCGTGATATAGATTTTCCTCACCCAACCATACACCGCCCGCCACATCGACAAACACATCAATATGAAAGCGCGTGTCTTTGCGTTTGAATTGCGGCTTGTTATAGCTGCCGTGTTTTGCGCCTAAGGACAGGTGAATACCGCACAGTCGCTCGTAAGTGCCAATATCGCTCACCGTGCGCTCGCGAGTGAAGGCGCGGTTCAGCCCCAAGCCCAATTCACGGATCCAGATTTCGCCTTCAACTGCACGAATCTTATCGAGTACAGCGTCAAATTCCGGCGTACTGTTTTCAACTGCAGTGATACGACCGGCTTCAACGACGATCGTGATTGCCTGCGGCGGGAAGTTGCAATGGAAAGTCGTATCGCCAAACACATAAATATCAGCACGGCCACTGACCGCTTCCAGATCGACCGCCTCGGTAAACACCTCGCCAATCGGAAACTGCCCACCGATATTCTTCATCGCGCGATAGTCACCGACATTGAGCTTGGCTGGCTCTAGCGGCGTGGCAAAGCTCAGCGTATGGCCGCTGCTGCTGACCAAGCGCGCCGAAGGTGCCGCGCCAATTTTGGCCTGCAACGCCGCGCCCGTACCACGGTAATAATCGGCATCTTCGTGACTGTATCCGAGCGCATCGATATACCGCGGCGCCTCATCGCCGATCATGCGCGACAAATGCACATGCTCGATCACCTTCAGACCCTGCGCAAAAAGCTGCACGCGCAAACGATATGCATCAAGTCGGAAATGCGTCGATTGAATCAGCACAATCAGCGCTCCGGCAGGCTGCGCCGCAAATGCCGCCATCACCGCCTCATTATCAACCGTACTGATTTCGATCACCTGCGCGGCAGGCAACGCCGCCGCATACGCCTGCGCCAACAGCGGCGCGAGCGGGCATTCGCTATCGTAAATAATCAGCGCCGGCTCATCCGCACCATGGCCTATCGCCACGCGAACAATATCGCCCACGTGTTGATGCGCTAATGCGCGGTGCTGTTCGGTGAGTTCGCAGTAATGTGGAGCTTCATTCATGGGGTATATGACTCAAGACCAACACGATAAATGCCTACATAGATATACATAAAGACGTATTCATCGATCGAGCAAGATTAAAAACACGAAGCCCCAATTATCGCACGCCGCCACAACCTACAGCACACTAGCCGCGTAGCGGCAGCCTGCCGAATGACGGGCATTTGATATGGCGCAACCCCACAGGACTACGCCATACAAATGGATTATTTATTGCGCAAACTCGGCAGCAAGCCCGCCACTATCCCCAGTAGTGGCAAGAAAGCCAAGACCTGATAGATGCTGATAATGCCAAAACTATCGGCCAAGCGCCCCACCAATGCGGCGCCGATACCGGCAATCCCAAAGGCCAGCCCAAAAAACAGCCCTGACACCATACCGACCTTACCCGGCATCAGCTCCTGCGCATACACCAGCATCGCCGAGAACGCCGACGACATAATTAGCCCAACGATAAAGCTCAAGGCCACCGTGCCACTGAGTCCGACATAGGGCAGCGCAATTGAAAACGGCGCGGCGCCTAAGATCGAAAGCCAGATCACCGTTTTGCGACCAATGCGATCGCCAATCGGGCCGCCAAGCACCGTACCCAGCGCGACGGCAAACAGAAACACGAACAATAGCAATTGCGCCTGCTGCGGAACGAGCGCAAAACGCTCGATCAAATAAAAGGTGTAATAGCTTTGAAAACTCGCCATATACACAAACTTGGTCATCAACAGCGTCAAAAGTACCCCCATCACCCACAAGGTTTTGCGTGGTGTAAATGGTGCGACTTTCGCGTTGCCTTTGTGACCCTGCGCTTTTTGCTGGTGTGAATACCACCGACTAATGCGCCACAACACGCCCATCGCCAGCAAGGCAGCAAGTGAAAACCACGCCAAACTCGGCTGACCAAGCGGAATGACGATCAGCGCAGCAAGCAGCGGCCCCGTCGCACTGCCCGCATTCCCGCCGACCTGAAACAGCGATTGCGCCAAGCCATGCTGGCCTCCCGACGCAAAGCGTGCGATGCGTGATGATTCGGGGTGGAAAATCGACGAGCCTGTGCCGACCAAGCCTGCGGCCAGCAAGATCAAGGGGAAGGTATCGGCTTGCGACAACTGCAATAGCCCAACCAAAGTAAAGCCCATGCCGACCACCAGCGAGTGCTGCTGCGGGCGTTTATCCGTCACCGCACCGATCAGCGGCTGCAAAATCGACGCGGTAATCTGGTAGGTCAGCGTAATCAAACCGAGCTGAGCAAAGCTGAGGTGATAGTTGCCCTTCAGCATTGGATACAAAGCCAAGATCAGCGATTGCATCATGTCATTCAGAAAATGGGCGCTACTGATGGCCGCCAAAACGCGGTATCGGGTCGATGCGCGCTCGGGCTGGCTGGTGATCGTCGCAGTATTCATCTGACGCTCCAAGTGAGTCATGGGATAAGTTGAGAACACATCTTATTGACATCACCCCTGCCTGTCCTGCGAGAATAAGGCAAACACTATCGAGAATACGACATGCTTATCGAAAGAGTTGGCCCACTGCGCGATATGGCCGGTGCATTGCTGCACGGCAAGGCCGTCGATCATCAACCCGGCTCGGCCACGATCCGCCATTGGCACGAAGTCGCCCAGCTACTGTATGCGATCAGCGGCGTGATGCGCGTAATCACGCCGCTCGGGCAATGGATCGTACCACCCAATCGCGGCATCTGGATACCTGCTGGTGTGTGGCACGAGGTGTTTATGATCGGCCTGGTCGAAGTACGCTCGATTTATATTCGCCCCGATGCGGTGCAGGATTTGCCGCGCGAATGTTGCGTCCTTGAAATCACCCCGCTGATGCGCGAGCTGATTTTGGCGGCGATCAGCATTGATTATCAGGAGCAGCCCATCCGGCCGCGCAGCCAGATGATTGCGCAATTGCTTCTCAATGAAGTGAAAACACTCACCACGCTACCGATGCAACTGCCGATGCCCGACGACGAACTGCTGCGTGAGGTTTGCGCTGACATTCTGGCCAACCCTGATGAAAACCGCACGACTGAGGATTGGGCCAGCCAAGCCGGTGTCGATGCGCGCACGCTGCAGCGCCGATTTAATAAAGTCACCGGTATGACGCTGGGCGAATGGCGGCGGCAGGCCCGATTACTCAATGCGCTGGAACGACTCGCGCAAGGCGAGCGCGTGATTGATGTGGCTTTTGATTGTGGCTACAACAGTCCCAGCGCATTTACCGCGATGTTCAAACGCCAATTTGGCATTACGCCGAGCTGCTTTTTTTCTTAGGGTATATAAACCAACGCATTTCAAATAAAAGCCTTTATGGAAATACTCCCGCAAACCAGTAGCAATTCAATGGGTAAATGCCAATCACCCGATGACGGCTTTGCCATCACCATGAATGCAGCGTACACCCGCTTGCAGCCCTCTCTGCCCCTCGCTCAAACACCCCACCATAAGACACCCAACAGTTGAATGCCTGGGCGTTGCTCTGCGATTTGACATTAAAAACGACACTCAATTTGCTTACAGAAAAACTTTTTCAAAAATAAGGCGCTTCGCTCGAATAAAGACCAAAAAGGTGATGGGCTTGCCTAAACACGCATATCGCGTACGGGATTTCCTGTACGCAAGTCGAAAATGGAGGGAACTTCAATACCACTTTCATACATGCATCATCATCAAAATGAAAGAATACCAGTAGAAAAAATCTGTAATTAAATTACTTAAATTTCGTCAATCATGAGCGAAAAATTGATCCGATAGACGGAAAATTACAACAGCATATTAGTATGTAATAATGCCGTCACAATATAATTACAAGTGCGCACACCTCCGCCGACCCCCTTTACAAGTGATCTAAACCACTGACTAATAGGGCTAATTCGCAGTAGACTACATTTTTATGACAGGGTCTTGCACGAGCAGATCGGCATTTTCTCCGAAAATGACACGACTCGCCGGCAAGAAAAAATGTTGTCTACTACATGCATGTTGATTGTCAGCAAGCATACCGATTTAGATGCCGGCAGGGTGTCAAAATACATCATGACACAACGTCGATCATTCGCAATTACCTTACTTGGACTCAGTGAGTCCGAAGTCCGCCTCGTTAAAAGCATCTGCGCCCTGACTGCTAGCCGCGCCCGCAGCTATCACATACAGGAAGATTTGCAAAAGAAAGCAGACATTTATATCGCCAACGCGGAATCCAATGCGGTCCTCGATATCCTGCGCCGACTTAATCGACACAATCAAATGCCGGTGATTTACGTCTCGCGGACCGAGATTGAGCAGGGCGAATATCGCCTTAAACGACCGATGTTGCCCACGACGCTACTCAAGCTACTCGAAACCGTCACCATCACCGCGCATAACTTCACGCCCGAGCTGGCGCAACTGGGTGCCGCCGATTTACAAGGCAATAATCCAGAAAGCAATCGCCTGATCAATCAGGTGCTCTCGAGCAATGCGCCCAAGCAATGTTTTCGCGCCTTAATCGTCGATGACAGCCCGACAGTTCGTAAGCAACTGGAGCTGTTTCTCAAATTGCTGGGCGGCGATATTGATTGCGCCGAGACGGGTGAAGCGGGTATTGCGCTGGCACAGCAGAATGAATACGACATGATTTTTCTCGATGTCGTGCTGCCCAATGCCGACGGCTATCAAGTCTGCCGCACCATCCGCAAAAACCGCGATACGAAACACACCCCCATCATTATGCTGACGAGCAAAAGCTCGCCATTTGATCGGGTTCGCGGCACGCTGGCCGGCTGCAGCACCTACCTTACCAAGCCAGTAGAAAGTGCTGTTTTCAAAGAAGTTGTCCAGAAATATCTGCCACAAGCCGTGGTTAGCGACGATTTTGCCGCCGCTTAATTCAATACATTCAATCTGTCTTAATCCCAAGGTAAAACCATGAAAAAAGTACTCGTAGTTGATGACTCTCCTGCTGATTTGGCCAATTTGCGCACCATCCTGACCGACGTGGGTTGCTTTGTTTCGACGGCATCCAATGGCAGCGAAGCGGTAAAAAAAGCCAAGGCCGATAAGCCAAATATAATTTTCCTCGATATCGTCATGCCCGATATGGATGGCTACGAAGCTTGCCGCCTGTTGAGCGAAGAGCCTTCGACCAAAGATATCCCGATTGTGTTTGTGACCAGCAAAGGTCAGAAAGCAGATCGCGTTTGGGGCCAGATGCAAGGCGCTAAAGGCTATGTTGTGAAGCCGTATTCAGCCGATCAATTGATCGATCAGCTCAAAGCACTGGCGTAATTGAAGATGGACATGCCCGTTAATATTGCAAACGCAGAGGCCTCGCCGCTGGCTGGCGAATATATCCAGCGCCGATATGGTGTGATCGCTGGTGGTCTGCATTTACTACTGCCGCAGGGTGTGTCCGCTGAGTTGCTGCACGATCAGGAATTGACCCGCATTTTGCTGGCCCCGCCCGCATTGCGCGGGGTTGCCAATGTACGCGGCACATTATTGCCCGTGTTTGATCTGGCCAAGCTCATTGCAGCCCCGGCCAGCACAGACGAACAAGTATTGATGCTCGGCAACCATCCCGATGCATTAGGCTTGCTGGTGCAAGGTTTCCCCCTGCCACTGAGCGGCCTGCAAACCCTCACGAATGCTCAAGTTCCCACTCTGCTGCAGCCCTATTTGCGTAGCGCATGGCAGCAGCAAGAACAGCACTGGTTCGACATCGATTTATTACAGCTATTTCGTGATCTGGCTGCACTAAAGACCCACCAAGAGTAAGGACTCAATCAATGAATTTCTACCAAGGATTGGTGCTTCGACTCGAAGAAGCACTAGGCCAGCGCTCGGTCGCTTGGCGTACCAAAACACTGACGCGCGGGATTATGGGCGGCTTTGCCCTATTGGGTTTGATTTACGTTTTAACGTTCGCGATGGACGAATTTGCGCACAGCCAAATGGAACGCATCGACGAATTCGAGCTGGCACTGAAAACAGCCGAAGTCAATTACGTTCAAGTGCGTCGAGACGAGAAAAACTTCTATCTGCCGTTCAAACTGGATAAACCGCGCTACCTCAAACAACACGATGAGCAAACCAAAAAGCTGCTCAAATCGATTGACGAAGTGATTGCGCTCTCACCGGACGAGGCCAGCACTGCCAAAGCCAAAGAAATGCAGCAGGCGGTCAAGCTCTACAAAGAAAAATTTGATATTTCTGCCAAAAAAATTCTGGAAGCTGGTTTTAACGAGGAGCACGGGCTGCATAAAGTTATGCGGACGGCGATTCGTGAATTGGAAAGTAAGCTGCCGAACAACGCCAATGAGCTGGAAATTTCCATTCTAAAGTTACGAAAAATCGAGAAAGACTTTATCCAGCGTGAAGACATTAAATACAAGCAAGAGCACACCGCAGAGCGGGCGGGATTTGGCACGGCATTAAGCCGCCTGAACCCTGCCAACAAAGATGAAATTAACACCTTATTTAGCCAATATACGCAGGCATTTGACGCCTACGTTGACGCTCAATTAGCCGCTCGACAAGCAGAAAAAGAAGCCAATAAGGCATCAGATAAACCCGAAGAAGTGCTCGAAACGCTGACCAAAGTCGCTCTCAGCGCCATTGATTCACAAGAATCATTCGACAAAATGCTGTCGAATACCTCAGTCGCCATTTTTACACTGGTACTGATCGGCATTGCCCTGATCCTGACCCTGATGGTGACCTTGATTGCCAAAGGTATTCGTCAGCCAGTAGAGCATTTGCATAATACAGTCGAGGCGCTGGCCAATGGTGAAGACGTACGCACCGACATGGAACAGCCTGATGAGCTAGGCGAATTGGGTCGCTCGTTTGACCGCATGATTGAAGAGCGTAACGCGGTTCAGCAAGGCATTATCGACGAGAACGAAAAACTCAACGATGCCGTACTTAATCTGCTGCAAGCCGTTGCGATTCTGGCGCGTAAAGATTTGACGCACAAAGTACCCGTAACCGAAGACGTAACAGGCCCCGTCGCCGACGCCTTGAACTTGCTTTCATCCGAAACGGCCAAGGTATTGCAGCGCGTATCCGATCTATCGGCCGACGTGACGCAAGCGTCTTTGCTGGTAAAAGAGCAAAGCGATGAAGTAATGGGCATTGCGGAAAAAGAAAGCGAAGAAGTGGAAAAAGCATCGAAAGCGCTGACCACCGCCGCCGATTCGATGACCAAAATTGCGGCCGTCGCACGTAGCGCCAACCAATCGGCCGAGCACGCGATGAAAACCACGCGTCAGGCGATGGAGTCAGTAAATACCACTGTCAGCGGCATTAACAATACCCGCGAAACGATCCGCGAAACGGAAAAACGCATTAAACGTCTGGGCGAGCGCTCGCAAGAGATTTCGCTGGCGGTGAATTTGATTAACTCGATTTCGGAACGAACGCACATTCTGGCCTTGAACGCGTCGATGCACGCAGCGTCAGCCGGTGAAGCCGGTCGCGGCTTTGCGGTGGTGGCCGACGAGGTACAGCGTCTGGCGGAAAATGCCCGTCAGGCGACGCAGCAGATTTCATCGCTGGTCCACAATATTCAGGCCGATACCGCTGAAACCATGAGCGCGATGAATCAGGCGATTGAGCAAGTCGTCGCTGGCTCGCGTCTGGCCGAGCAAGCGGGTCAGCAGATGGAAGTAACCGAGCAAAATACCGCTCAGCTGGTAAAAGCCGTACAGCAGATCGCTGTGGCGTCTGAAGCGCAGGTTCGCGTTAATCGCGATCTGGTGGTTCGCGCCGAAGCGATTAATGCCTCTACCCAGTATACGAATGCGAAGCTGAAGGAGCAGTCTCTGCAGACACATAGTCTGGTGGAGTATGCCCGCGGCCTCTTGTCTGCCGTACGGGTATTTAAGCTGCCAGATTAATGACGCTGCGGGTGCTGCAGCACCCGCCTTCCCTGTCATTTGCATCCATCAATCATCCACCAAACGTTGTCATGCCGCGTATAAACCCGCGGCGTATAGACGTTTGTTGACTATTTACAAGGGGGCTCTGTGCTCGCTGAATCATCTGCTGCGCTGTTGGCAGCACTTGCCACGGCCATCGCCAACTGCCTTGACGCCGACCATACGGATCACCAGGCGGCCTTGCTCGACGCCACCACTGCGGCTCATCAATTGGGCGAACTGGCCGAACAAGCAGGCCAAACTGGGTTTTGGAGCTATTGCAGCATGCTGGCCGAGCAACTCGCCAGCTGCGTGAGCGCCGCCAAATACACCCCACCTGCCCACACGGCCCAAGTGTTGATCGACTATCTGGCGCAGCCTGCAGCCCCGCAACGCCTCGCTTTGCTTGAGCTACTCGCCAATACGGGCTGGCCCACGCCAATGCCGGATGAAGAATTGCAGGTGTTTGCCGAGTTATTGCAGCAAGATGCGGCCGCACAAGCCACAGATGCCGCGCAATGCATCGACATCTTGCCGCCGGCCTGCGCATCCAATGACCTTGCGCACGCCAATGACGCCATGCTGGATGACTCATCCGAATTACTCGCCAGTTTGGCCGCAATGCAGCTAAAAGCAGCCGAATTTGAAGACGAACACATTGACGTCTTTAGCCTGCTCGATGAAGTCGGCCAACTCGTGCAGCAAGATTGGCAAACGATGCAATTGGCCGATTTGCTGCTGGCGCTGTCGCTGGCCGCACAAGCCGAGCAGAAAACCACGCTCGATGCGCTATGTCAGCAGCTCGACTATCTGCTCGCCGAGCGCAGCAATCCCTCGCGTGAGGCCTTGGCCGAGCAACTGCCTTTGCTGCTGTTGGATGCTCTAATGAGTGAACCCGATCAGCTCACCGCGCTGATCGCGCGCGCCGAAGTATTGTTTGCCCCAGCAGCGCATCAGCACCTTGAGCCTAGCCTGACGACGCCATCGCGGGCTGAAGAGACGCACCAAGCTGCGACCGTTTCCGATACGGGCATGACGACGGAGCCCGCCGTGGTAGGCGCCGATATGCTGCAAATTCTGAGCGAAGAGCTTGAAACCATGGCGCAGCCATTGGCCGATGTGATTGCTCAGCTCAGCAAGGGCGACGCAGCAAGCGCCGAGGGCGTGACTGAAATTTGCGAGCTGATCGAACGATTGACGCAAGCGTGTTACGGCATCGGTATGCCGCCGCTGGGCGACTATCTGGCGACGCTGAGTCTGCGATTATTGACGAGCATCGAAACAGGTTGGAACGACGCGTTTTCAAATATCTTGCTCGAGCTAACGCAGTGGCTTGGCCAATACTGCGCCGAGCCGCAGAATGAAAATCACGTCGAGGCGCTCTTGGGCATGTTGATGCTGATGGGCGAAGACGATGAAGCGCTACTCGCCAGCTTGCGCGCCCGCCTACTCGCCCAAGAAATTAGCGCCCACACACTAAGCCCAGCGCCGGAACGGCAAAAAATCGCCCTGCTTAGCGACGTCTCACTTGCCGTACCCGACGATATTAGCGCTGAATTAATGGAAGGCTTGCTGCAAGAATTACCCGTGCAGGCAGGCGCATTTGCGCAGGCGATGCAAAAAGTCGTTTCGGGACGCGGCAGCATGGCCGATCTCGACATCGCCAAACGCGCTGCGCATACACTCAAAGGCGCGGCCAATACCGTCGGGATCGCTGGCGTTGCCAACTTGACGCACCATCTGGAAGACATCCTGATTGCGCTGTCTGAAGCGGGTCATTTACCCGGCGCGGCAATGGCCAATTTGTTGACCGAAGCTGGCGATTGCTTGGAGGGCATGGCCGAAGCTCTGATGGGCAGCGGGCCAGTGCCAAGCGATAGTGTGTCGGTATTCCAGCGCGTACTGGATCTGGCCAATTTGATTGATATTGAGGGGATCAACACAGAGGGTATCTCTTCAGAATCCAGTATCAGCAATAATCAGCCAGCTATACCTGCCGGCACGCCCATCGAGGCGCAGCAAGAGCAGATCGAAGCCATGGTACGTATTCCGGCCAAATTGGTCGATGAAATGCTCAATCTGCTCGGTGAATCGATTGTCTCGGTCGCGCAAATGCGCGAATTGCTCTCGCAGTCGAGCGAAGTTAATCGCCGTATGCGGGCGCAAAATCAGAACGTGCAACAACTGGTCGGCGAGCTGGAGCAGCGTATTGAAGTACGCAGCCTCGGCATCGCGACGCCAGCGGCCAATCAGGATTTTGACGCTCTGGAATTTGAGAGCTACAACGAGCTGCATTCGATTTCGCGACGCCTCACCGAGGCGACGACCGACTCGCGCGAGCTGGGTCTGGAAACCGAAAGCCTGTATCAACGTCTGGGCGAAGCAATCGAAGCGCAGCATCGTTTGCAGGTGAATAATCAAGAAGTCGTGATGCGCACGCGCATGGTCCCGGTGAGCACGATCGAGGCGGGGCTGCAACGCGCAGCGCGCCAGACTGCGCGCCTGCTCGACAAAGATGTGGCGCTCGATTTGCACGGCGAGCACACGCTGGTCGATAGCCATTTGCTCAATACGATTGTGGACCCGCTGATGCATGTGTTGCGCAATGCGATCGACCACGGCATTGAAACGCCCGAATTGCGCCTCGCCAAAGGCAAACCTGAACAAGGCCAGATTCGCCTCGCCTTTGCCCGCGAAGGCAATTCGATTGTCGTGCGTTGTAAAGACGACGGCGCAGGGCTAGATTTAGCCGCAATTCGCAGCAAAGCCGAGCGTTTAGGCCTGATTGATGGCCAGACGCTACTGAGCCAGAACGAAACAGCGCGCCTGATTTTGCGTCACGGCTTTTCGATTCGCGACGAAGCCAGTCAGGTGTCGGGGCGCGGCATCGGCATGGACATCGTGCTCTCAACCGTCAATGCGCTAAAAGGGAATTTGGTGCTGCATACCGAGCAAGAAAGCGGTTTACAGATCGAAATGCGTTTCCCTGTTTCGCTCGTCGCCAGCCACGCGCTGCTCATTGAATCGCAGCAACAGCGCATGGCGATTTCCACCAGCGGGATTCTCGATCTGGCCTACTTCGATCTGGCCGATGTGCACGTTGAAGACGAGCAACGCTTTATCCAGCTGAACGAGCATAAAGTCCCGCTGATCGAGCTGGAAACCCTGTTCGGCCTGCCTGTTCCGGCCTTGAGCCAGCAAAAAACCGGCTTACCCGCCATTGTGTTGCAGCTTGATTCGGGCGCACTCAAGGCGGTGCAAATCCAGCGCGTAATCGACTCGCGCGATATTGTGGTGAAAGATCTGGGCCAGTTTGTACCGCGTATTCCGGGCATGCTCGGCGCAACGGTGCTCGGTGACGGCGGCGTGGCTTCGGTCGTTGATTTGCGTGAATTGCTCGATAGCGAATTGATCGCCTTGAACGCGCTGCACGCGAGCACGCAGCAAGATCAAGCGATGAGTTTGCCGCGCGCCTTGGTGATCGACGACTCGATCTCGGCTCGCCGCGCGACGACTCAATTTATGCGAGATTCGGGCTTTGAAGTTCGCCCAGCACTCGATGGCTTGGATGCCATTGAACAACTGGAAAACTGGACACCCGATATTGTACTGGTCGATATGGAAATGCCGCGTATGAATGGCTTGGAGCTGGCCGCCTACTTCCGCGCCCAGCCGCATTTGCAGCATATTCCGATCATTATGATTACCTCACGCTCGACGGAAAAACACCGCCGTCAGGCCGAGCTATCTGGGGTATCGCGCTATCTGGTTAAGCCGTTTAACGATGAACAGCTGATGCAACAAGTGATGGATTTAATGGAGGAAAAACTGGCTGCATAAGCCAGAGGGTATATTTCTGTAGATCTTTATATCAAAGAATTACAGAGATATACCCAACCATTAGCGATTGAAAATCTCATCATGGCCATGCGATCCGCGCAGCCATGGCCAATCGATTAGCCATACATCGGTAACAGCGACTTGAGCTGATGCGGCTTACCCAGCAAAGCCTTTGCCAACTCTTCAAACAATGCTGGCGAGCATTGATCTGGCGTCAAAATCTGCCAATCATCGATAAAATCTTCTAAATTACGCAAATTGAGCTTAACCGTACCCGCGGCAATATCGCTCTCGAAGCGCAAGCGCGTTGGAAACTCGGGCGAAATCGTCAGCACAATCCGCAGCATTTTACCGTCAGCATTTTTGACGATTTTTTCATCGACTTTACAGCCAAAACGCCACAGCCGCTCTTTCAGATATTGGGCCTCATTGACCGAAGTATAGGCCACTTGCAAAGGCGCACCAGCGCGCCAATTCACCGCAAATTCGATGTATTCATAGCAATACACGCCATCGATTTGCTGCGTACGCGAGCGGGTCGCCGCATCAAGCATCTGGGCATTATTGAGTTCACCCACGCCAAAAATCCGATAGGTGTGCGGGCTATTGGGGCAAACGACTTTGAGCTGCTCGGCCAAGACGCGGTAATACTCATAGACTCGGCTCATCGCCGGCTGTATCTGCGCCACATTCGCCGCTTTGCGCTCGCGCTCCAGCGCGTCATTTTGCTGCACCGCAGTTGCCTGCTGCTTTAATTCATCCAATAAACCCATTGCCATTTCCCAGCAAAAACGTTCGACAATCTTACATTATCAACAAGGCAGTGCAAATAACTGCATTCAACGCCACGCCAGACGGCGTCACTCACCGCGCGTGTCGGCCCGCCGATCGCAACGCCGATCATCTTAAAAAATGCAATTTCAGATAAGGAGATCTGGGCTCAGGGGTAAAAATCACATTCAGGAAGTGGGCTTATTTACTACAAACCCCACGCGCAGCCCGATATGCTATCCGCATCAAACTTCAGCAGTGGGACACCCGTATGTCAAATATCTTGATTATTAATGCCGCCAAGAAAATGGCGCATTCCGCAGGCGCACTCAATGATTCGCTTGCTCAATTAGCGCAGCAAACGCTGCAAGAGCAAGGGCATGAAGTCGCAATGACCCATCTTGAGTCTGCGTATGATTTGGATGCGGAAGTGGCCAAAATCTTGGCCGCAGATTTGATTATTTATCAAATGCCCGCGTGGTGGATGGGGCCGCCGTGGACACTCAAAAAATACTTTGACGATGTGTTCACGCATGGTCATGGCAAATTGTATGGCAGCGATGGCCGTACACGCAGCGACCCGAGCAAGAAATACGGCTCTGGCGGCTTGCTACAGAATAAGCACTATATGCTCTCTGTCACGTGGAATGCTCCGCTGGCGGCATTTGAAGAACCTGGCCAATTTTTTGAAGGCAAAGGCGTGGATGCGGTGTATTTTCCCGTCCATAAAGCCAATCAGTTTTTGGGCTTGAAACCCTTGCCAACGTTTATGTGCAACGATGTGATTAAAGACCCGCATATTGAAACCGACTTTATCCGCTATCGCGCCCATTTACTTGAGCACGTTCCGCAATTGGAAACGGCCTAAGAGCAGCACAGTAGGCGATCAGGCTGCGCCCAATTCACTTCGTTGAATCGCAACTGCTCAATTCCCTGCGCTACCATCAAAAAAATCCCCGCTGCAGGCGGGGATTTTTATTTAGCGTGGTTTCTTGCTCAAACCAGCGGGTTTACCCGCCGTGGGTCTTGCACCCGCCGGCTTGCCAGTGACGGGCTTGCTGCCAAAGGGCTTGCCTGCGGCAGGACGTGCGGCCGGCTTAGTTACACCACGGGGTATTGCCCCGGCTACGTTTCTGTTATTGCCTTGCGGTGACTTACCCCGATTAGGTATTTTACCAACAGAGCCCGGCCCACCGCCGCCACGCGCATTGCCCTTGGGCGCTTGCAGCGATTTTTCGCTGGCAGTTTCGGCAGGGATCAATTGCTTAGGCCCAGTGCCAATTAAATCAGCGCGACCCATGCTGATCAGCGCTTCGCGCAAGATCGGCCAGTTTTTCGGATCGTGGTAACGCAAGAACGCTTTGTGAATGCGGCGGCGTTTTTCGTCGCGGATGATGTCGACTTTTTCCGAGCTACGCGCAATGCGTTTCAGTGGATTGCGCTTGGTGTGCCACATCGTCGTCGCCATCGCCATCGGCGTTGGCGTAAACGCTTGCACCTGATCGGGGCGGAAGTTGTTTTTCTTCAGCCACAGGGCCAGATTCAGCATGTCTTCATCGCTAGTGCCCGGATGCGCGGCGATAAAGTACGGGATCAAATATTGCTTCTTGCCCGCCAGCTTGCTGTAGTGATCGAACATGTCTTTGAAGCGCTCAAACGTACCGATGCCCGGCTTCATCATCTTCGACAATGGGCCTTCTTCGGTGTGCTCGGGGGCGATTTTCAAGTAGCCGCTGACGTGATGCGTGACGAGTTCTTTAACGTATTCAGGCGACTCGACCGCCAAGTCGTAGCGCAGACCCGAGCCAATGGTGATTTTTTTCACGCCATTGATTTTGCGCGCCTTGCGATACAGTTGAATCAGACTGCTGTGGTCAGTATTTAGATTCTCACAGATGCCCGGATAGACGCAGCTCAAACGACGACAGGACTGCTCGATTTTCGGGTCTTTACACGCGAGGCGATACATATTCGCCGTTGGCCCGCCCAGATCAGAAATGTGGCCGGTAAAGCCTTCGGTCTTGTCGCGGATTTCTTCGATCTCGCGCAGGATCGAGCCTTCCGAGCGGCTTTGGATAATCCGCCCCTCGTGTTCGGTGATCGAACAGAAGGTACAGCCACCAAAACAGCCGCGCATGATATTGATCGAGAAACGGATCATATCCCACGCCGGAATCACTTGCTCGCCGTAGCTTGGGTGCGGGTTGCGCGCGAAATACTGGTCGAATACATAATCCATTTCCGCTGTTTCGAGCGGAATCGGCGGCGGGTTCATCCACACATCGCGCTCGCCGTGCTGCTGCACCATTGCGCGCGCGTTGCCGGGGTTGGATTCCAAATGCAGCGTGCGGCTGGCGTGCGCGTAGCTGACTGGATCGTAGGTCACCGTTTCAAACGAGGGAATGCGAATCACGGTGCGGCCACGTACTTCACGGCGCGCGGCAAGGCGTGCTTCACGTGAAACAATTTTAATCGTCTGCACGCCATCAGCAGGGGTATCGGCCTGTGCACCTTTCTGCATTTCCTCTTCAGTCGCATACGGGTTGATGTGTGGGTCGATTTTGCCCGGAATATCAACGACTGATGAATCTAGCTCAACCCAGCCTTCAGGTTTCCAGCCGTGCGGAGCAAGGAAGGCTGTACCGCGTACATCGCGGATTTCGCTCATTTTTTCGCCCGCCGCCACGCGCTGTGTCACTTCAACCAAGGCACGTTCGGCGTTGCCGAATAACAGCAGATCGGCTTTAGAGTAAATCAGCGCCGATTGGCGAATTTTGTCGCTCCAGTAATCGTATTGCGCGATACGGCGCAAGCTGGCCTCAATGCCACCCGCCATAATCTGCACGCCGGGATAGGCTTCGCGGCAGCGCTGGCAATACACGTTCAGCGCGCGATCAGGGCGTTTGCCCGCGACCCCGCCCGGCGTGTACGCGTCGTCCGAGCGCGGCTTTTTATCGGCGGTGTAGCGGTTAATCATCGAATCCATATTGCCGGCGGTGACGCCGAAATACAGCCGTGGCTTGCCGAGCTGTTTGAAGTCTTCGCTAGAGGTCCAATCGGGCTGGCTGATAATGCCGACGCGAAAGCCTTGCGCTTCGAGCAGGCGGCCAAGCAGTGCCATACCAAAACTCGGATGATCGATGTAGGCGTCGCCCGTCACGATGATGATGTCGCACTCATCCCAGCCGAGCTGATCCATTTCCTTGCGGCTCATCGGCAGGAAAGGCGCAGGTTTGCGCGGCGCAAAGCCCGCAGGTAGCTCGTAAATGGGCTTGAGGGTGGAATGAGTTTGATTCATGGCGACAGCAAATTAGACTAATCGCGCATTGTCGCAGATTTTGCCGCTCTTGCGCAGCTAAATGCTTGTTTTTTATCGAATAAACTGGCGAAAACCAGTAAAAATACCCAGATAAAAACTAAGGGTTTTGGGCGGGCTTGGCGCCGAGATAGACCAGCGCAATGAAAACTCAAGCCAGCGTCATCGGCGCCTCAAACGGCAAAGTCAGTGTAATTTCAAGACCTTGCCCCACCTCGCTACGCAAACTAATTTCCCCGCCCAATTTGCCATGCACTATCGAATAGACCTGATACAGCCCTAAACCACTGCGCCCCTGACCAAATTGAGTCGTATAGAAAGGCTCAAAGATTTTCTTTTGCAATTCGTGCGAAACACCAGCGCCATTATCCTGATAGCGTATTTGCAGTCGTCCATCGTGCAAAGCCTGCGCATGGATTTGAATCACTCCGCCCGCAGCGCCAGTAAATCCATGCAGCAGCGAATTTTGCAGCAATTGCTGAAAGATCAGCTCTAACTCGGGTCGAAAGCTCATCAAAAATACGTCGCGGGCAATCGCTAGCTCTACGGTGATGTGGCGAGCCCGAAGAATACCGTCAAGTCGCGCAACTTGCTCACCAAGTAGCGTGGCAAGAACGATGGATTCAGGCGCTTGCGTTGAGCGTTCATTCGACAATTGGCGCAAATCGCGGATCAAATCGCTAGAACGTTGTGCATTGCGCTCGATCAGATCGGCAATTTGTAAACCTTCGACGATGTATTGCTCTACCTGTGATTTCTTGAGTGCGCCTAATTGCAATTGCTGATTCATTTCGCGGCTATTATCGCTAAAGGTCGTTGCCGCAGTCAGGATACTGCCCAAAGGGGTATTCAGTTCGTGCGCAAAACCCGCCACTAAATGCCCTAATGCGGCGAGCTTTTCGGCTTGAATCAATTTTTGGCTTGCCTGACTTAAGGCGCGGGTGCGCTCTTGCACCCGTGTTTCAAGCTGATCATTTTGCTCGATCAACTGCGTATTGAGCCGCGCGATCTGCTGCTGGTCGAGATTTTGTCGATGTTGCGCCATCGCTCGCACAGCTAGCAAGCCCAATTGATGGGCATGTTGAATCTCATCGCGTAACCAGTTGCGTTGCTGCCCCAAATGTTCAAAAGCCAGCACCGCGATAAACTCCTCATTCAAACGCACAGGCACCAGTAAAATCGCCTGAATATCTTGTGCCTGCAAAGCATATTCGCTCCAGCGCCACGTGTATAAATGCTGCCCTGCCGAATGCGCGATAATCATTTCACCCGACTTCAGATTGTCGAATAAGCTGGCAAAAGCTTCCCCTGCCACACGTGGCCCCGGCTTGAGTAATTCGCCCAGAGCATTGGTGCGCACCTGACAATCGAGTGATTCATCATTCCAAAGCCAAAAACTCGCCTGCGCCAGATTGAGCACTTTGCAGGCAGTTAGGCACAATTGATAGCTTAATGTCGCAATATCTCCCTGCTCCAGCGCGGGATCACTGGAAAGATCGAGTAGGATTTGATCTGAGTTTTGCAGCAAGCCCGCCACTTTGGCGACCTGCTCTAAGGGGGCTAATTGGGTGGATTGATTGATCTTGCGATCCAGTGCTTGGCCTTGGCGTTGCATTTGCAAAGCAGTGCCTAAATCGCCGATTTGTTCACAAATCTCAGATAATAAATACAAGAGCCGCATCCGCACATGCGCAGCACCAGCTTGCTCGGCAACGATTAAACCTTGATTCGCCAATTGCAATGCCTCGTTGGTCCGCGCCATTTTGAGCAGACATTCAGCTCGCAACAATAATGTCTGCGCCCAAGCCCAACGATAGCCCGTGCGCTCAGCGATGACGCCAGCCGCATCCAAAGCCGTCATCGCACGTGCAAAAGCCTGACGCGAAAGGTGAACTTCGCCCAGCCGCATCAGCGCTTCGGCTTCATCATCGGCATGCTTGAGTTCGCGTGCCGTATCGAGCGCAAAATTAAACGAGTCTAAGGCTTCATCGCTGCGTCGCAACTTGTGTAGATTGACGCCCAAATTGATATGCGCCTGCAGCAATAACCAGCGATCGTTCAAATGCTCACAGCGCGCAATCGCTTCGCGGTGTAGCTTGACCGCCGAATGATGATCGCCAAGCGCGTCATAAATTTGCCCTAGCCCGACTTTGGCCTTCACCCAAGTGACATATTGCTGAGATAACTCGGCCACTTCCAGACAGCGCGCCCAAGATTGGATGGCCTCGCGATACTGGGCACTGGCGTAGTAGGCTTTACCGATTAATTGCAATAGCCGCGCTTCAGCGTCAAATAAATGGTGACTTTGCGCCATTTGCAAGGCTTCGTATTGCAAATCAATTCGCGCGTTGCCATAGCTAATCTGCGACAGCATTTCGATCGCGGCGATCACCCCCACCGCGTCATGCTCGGCGCGTGAAGTACGCAAAAGTGCTTCCAATTGCTGCTGGGCTTGTTCCCGCTCGTTATGCAGTCGCAACTCGATTTGCGCGATTAATTTCGCAAATTGAGGCGTACTGCTAAAAGGCTGCAACAAGGGCAACATAGAGGCTCACACCAAGTATTGATGGAGCTTATTCTAGACTTTTGATAACGGAAAGCTAGCAAAATACGCGCGCAAGGCAGGTAAGAAAATAAGGCCTAACATTAAAAAAAACAGAAGGTATAGCTACAGAACCATTTCGAGCAAACAACCCCAATCAAATACCCCTAACGCTTCAATAATAAAGTCATGCCGTCGCCAGTCGGTAAAATACAATGCTCGACGCGCTGATCATCGCGCAGTTGGCGATTGAATTCATGCAAAATCGCCACGCTACGCGGGTGTTTTTCATGCGGCGCCGCAACTCGACCATTCAAGAACATATTATCGAGAATAATCAGCCCGCCTTGGCGCACCAATTGCAGCGCGTATTCATAGTAATTAGGGTAATTGGGCTTGTCGGCGTCGATCAGCATGCAGTCAAATGTGCCTGCAGCGCCCTCCTCGATCAGGCGGGGCAATGTTTCTATCCCGCGGCCTAAATGCATCGTTGCTTGATGATCTACGCCCGCCCGTTTCCACCAGCTTTCCGCTTGCACGGTAAATTCATCGCAAATATCGCAGGCAACGACTTCACCGTCTGGCCCCATCCCGATGGCGGCGGCAATTGAGCTATAGCCTAAAAATGAACCGACTTCGATATAGCGTTTGGCGCCCATCATGCGCAGCAGGAAAATCAGTAAAGCGCCCTGCTCTGGCGCCAGCGACATTTTTGCGACGCGGTGCCCCATGGTTTCCTCACGCAATTGCCGCAAAATATCGGGCTCACGTAAAGCCGATTGCATAAAGTAATCACGCAGGGGTTCGGATAAAGCAAGGGTCTGGACGGTCATAATGGGAAAAGGTGTACGGCACAAAACGCGATTATACCGTATTGATCTACGCAATTTGCCATTGCGACGGCCAAGCCGCTAAGGGGTCATCAGACGCAGCAAGCGATGGCGGGATTTACTCATTTCAAGCTCACGCTCAATTTTGCGTAAGCGCGCACTGCTATGGCGCGATAATTTCAGCGGGAAGCCTTGGCCCAAAGATTGGCCAGTGAGTAAGTCGTGCAGCTTCTTGCGATGTTCGAGGGCGAGTTTGTATTGCCCACTATCCAGATACAACTCAGCCAGCAAGGATTGCGACTCCAGTAGCAAGGTCGCTAATTGCTGCCGCTCACTAAGGCGCACGGCTTCTTGCAAACATTCTTCGGCCAGATCGATTTGATTGAGCCCGATAAAACAACGCGCCAAGGCACTCATAACCTGCACCTGCCCTGCGACGAGCTTGTTGTGACGGAATAATTGATACGCTTGGCTCAGTATTTCTTGTGCTTCGCGATAGCGCTCGAAATGCAAATGAATCAATCCATCGTAGGTCAGAACCTCGGCGCGCCATTCGGGATGATTGATGCCATCGAGCAAGTGCTGAGAGACTTGGCCGAGTGCCGCTAACGCGCGATCTAGCTCGCCCAATCGATAAGCCGCCGTTGCTATATTGAGCGCGACTTCGCAATCAAGCTCTTTGTCTTGCAGTGGCAAGCTCAAGCTATTGGCGATCAAATGAAAATGCATAGCTTTGCGAAAATCGCCAAATGCAAAATGCACCTTGCCAACGCCAATATAGGCGCGAATACAGCCGCGGGAATCTTGCAATAAGGCCGCGATTTCCAACGATTTAAGCCAACTATCGAGCGCCAGATAATAATCGAGTTGCTCGTAATACAGCTGACCCAACTCATCCTCGCATTGCATTACTGGCGGCATGTGCTTGAGCCGTTTCAAATACCGAATCGCCGTTTGCAGTGTTTTGATGGCGTCTTTTTTCTGCCCGGCCAGACTCTGCGCTTTGGCCTGCAACCGATATGCTTGGCCTATCCACTCGCCATCTTGCTGTTGACGGGCGATAGCGACTAATTGGGTCGCCTGAGCTTGTGCCTGTTCAGTATTTTGTGTGAGCAGCGCCAACGCCGCTGCATACTGCTCGGAAAATAGGCATTCAGTCGACATGGGGCTCTCCTGAATACAGGCAAACCTGATTTCGCCCCTGATGTTTAGCCTGATAAAGTGCGGCATCGGCCGCTTCAAATAGCATCTGTGCCGACATGGCGTGCTGCCACTGGGCACAGCCCAGACTAATGGTCACAGCCAGCTCTGGAGCAAGCGAGCCCCAATTAAAATTGGCAATTTTCTGGCGCATCCGCTCGGCGATCTTGCATGCGACATGAGGCTCGACCCGAGGCAGAATCAAGACAAATTCTTCACCACCATACCGCGCCAATAGATCCGTATCGCGCGTTAAGGCATGCAGTAAGTGCAGGCCATTTTTCAAAACTTCATCACCAATGTGGTGTGAATAGCGATCATTAACTTGTTTGAAATGGTCAAAATCAATCATGATCAAACACAGTGACCCGCCTTCCTGCGCAATCTGCTGCATCAAGACCGGCAATTGCGCATCAAGCGCATGCCGATTGAGTGCGCCCGTCAACGCATCATGGAAAGCGGCACTTTCCAATTGCTGCATCCGTTCGTGCTCTTGGTGTCGTTGCTGCATCAACTGCTTTAATTCCAGCTCACTTCGGAGCAATTGCAGTTTGATTTCGGCCTGATTTAAACGACGGGATGACAGCGCATCCAGTTGATCATGCCGATTTTGCTGTAACAGCCGCAAATAATAATTATGAAAACCGATGTGATGCATCGTGGCACGAATATAGTCACCTTTGGCCTCGAAAAGGGCTGAGAGCTCAAAGTGAATATTCTGACGCAAATGATCGTCTTCCATGTGCTCGGCCAACTCCAGCGCTTGCAGCAATTGTCGCTCCGCTTGCGGAAAATCATTCAAGCGCGCATTCAATTGCCCCAAACCCAAGAGACTTTGCACCTGCCCCCAGCGCGAGACGGTATTCAGATTCAAATCGTAAGCGGCTTGATAAAAAGCCCGTGCACGTATCCAGTCTTGCCGCGCCATATTCATCTGGCCGAGATATTGATTAATTTCAGCCAGCCAGCCCAAACGCTCAGGCAATATCAAGTCATCTTCAGTTTTCATCAGCAATTGCTCAGCGAATGAATATTCTTTGAGCTTGATGAGTGTCGCAGCTAAATGCAGCTGTGTTTTTGACTGTAAATCTTGATCACCATGCAGCTGCGCCCACTCTAGCGCTTGTGTTTGGTAATAAAATGCCTGATCAAAATTATCGTGTTGGAAATAAAGATTGGCGATCCCTAGGTAGGCATGGATATAGCGTTCAACGTCATCATCAAGCTGGGCGATTTGCAGCGCGTTGAGCCATGCTTGTAGCGCTTGCTGTGTCATCCGCTGGGCTTGATAACAAAACGCTAAACCATCGAAGCAGGCACTTTGCAGTTTTCGCTGACCCAGCTTTTTCCCCAGCTCCAGCGCCGCATTAAAATTAGTGATCGCTTGGTCGGTTTGTTGCAAGATCGATTGCGAATTAGCGATCAATAGCAAAGCCTGAGCCTTTAGCTCATTGGATTGAATCTGCTCAGCACTCGCCAACGCCGCTTGCGCCAACACCAAGCTAGACTCGCAATTCACGACAAAAAGCCGCCGTGCTTCTTGCAGGCAGCGAATAATGTCATCGGCAACGCAAGGCGTTGGCGGTAAAAATGCATCAAGCTCAGTCAAGGGTGCTGATCGTCATTCCCAATCAATGGATTAATTATTGAGTTGCTGCAATAAAACTCGCAATTGATCCTCGTCGTCGGCTTTGAGCATTTTGCTCACAATGGGTTTAATCCGCCCCATTTCTGCCGTCAATAACTGCTGTTTCACTTTCAATAACTGAATAGGCAACATCGAAAAGCGTCGCAAGCCCAAGCCCAGCAGCAACCTGGATAAGCTCGGATCACCCGCCATTTCTCCGCACATTGACGCGGGTTTGCCCATTTTGTCGGCGGTGCTAATAATGTGCTTGAGCAAATGCAAAACACCCGGATTGAGTGGATCGTATAAATGGCTCACGGCATCATCATTGCGATCGACGGCCAATGAATACTGGATCAAGTCATTGGTACCAATCGATATAAAATCAAGATGATTGAGAAAAGCGCCCACCGCCATCGCGGCCGCGGGTACTTCGATCATTCCGCCGAGCTGAATATGTTCATCAAAGGCAATGCCTTCTTCACGCAATTGCGCCTTGATGTCTTCCAGATGCAAGCGCGTCTGCTTCACTTCACTCAGCGCCGAGAGCATCGGAATCAGCAATTTGATTTTGCCAAATGCTGATGCACGCAGCAGTGCGCGCAATTGGGTACGGAACATTTGCGGCTCGGCCATGCATAGTCGAATACCCGTCAAGCCCAACGCAGGATTGGGTGCCTCGCGTTCCGATTGCCACGACGGAATTTTATCTTTGCCCAAGTCGATAGTACGGATAATGACGGGCTTATCCTGCATCGCCAGCGCAACTTGGCGATAAGCTTCGAACTGCTCTTCTTCGGTCGGCAGATCGTCTTCTTTCAGGAATAAAAACTCGGAGCGGAACAAACCAATCCCGCTGGCGCTGTTTTCCAGCGCCAATTCGCAGTCTTCCGGCAGCTCGATATTGGCGGTCAGCTCAACCTTAGTGCCATCGAGCGTGACTGCTGCTTGGGTTCGGATATCTTGCAGTTTGGCCTGCTTGATCAGCCATTCAGACTGACGGAACTGATATTCGGCCAAAATGGCGGCATCAGGATCAATAATGACGCAACCCTTGATGCCATCCACAATAATCAGCTCTTGCTCGCGGATAATCTCGCGGGCATTGCGCAGCGCCAAAACTGAGGGCAAATCAAGGCTACGCGCCAAAATGGCCGTATGCGATGTTAAGCCGCCCACATCGGTAATAAAGGCTTTGTAATTGGTGTCTTTGAACAAGACCATATCGGCAGGGGATAAATCATGCGCCACCAAAATGCAGTCGTCACCGCCACAACTCGGGGCGTGGTTACCGTGTTCATGCCCAGCCAGCGCTTTGAATACGCGCTCGGTGACCTGAATGACGTCGGTACGACGTTCACGCAGATATTCTTCTTCGATCTCGTCAAATTGCGCGAGTAATACATCAAGCTGTTGCTTCACCGCCCATTCAGCATTGCAGCGTTGCTGCTCGATAATATGGCGAGGCTCTTTGGATAGGGTATGGTCGTTGAGCAGCATGATGTGCAAGCTCAAAAATGCACCTAACTCGGCGGGGGCATTATCGGGAATACTCCCCCACAGCATTTCTAATTCTTTGCGGGTATTGCGAATCGCGTCATCAAAGCGCTGCAACTCCGCGGCCAAACCTTCGGCGGGAATGAGGTAATGCACAATCTCGATATCGGCTTGCGACACCAAATGGGCATGACCGATGGCAATACCGCCACCGACCCCTAAACCATGTAGGCTAATACTCATCTATTCCCTCCTGTAGGCGCGCACATCGCCTGAATCTGCCGCAGGAACACCTACAGCAGAAAGGGGTCGAGAACTCTAACGGCCTCGATCACCCTATGATTGATTATTCGCCTTCACCAAACTTGTCTGCCACCAAAGCAGTCAATGCATCCAGTGCAGCCTGTTCATCAGGCGCATTGCTGGTGTCGATAATGATTTTGCTACCTTTGCCCGCCGCCAGCATCATCACGCCCATAATCGATTTGGCGTTAACGCGTTTTTGATTGCGACTGACCCAGACTTCACACTGAAACTGGCTCGCCAGCTGCGTAAATTTACTTGATGCGCGAGCGTGCAAACCTAATTTATTGACGATTTCGACTTCTTGTTGCGGCATTGTTCTTTATCCTAATTACGACTGGGCACCTGGCAACATATACAGCACACCTTCGAGGCCGCCTGTAATCGCCTTGCTAACTGCAATTTCCAAAGACTGATGACTGTATGACAAGGCGCGTACCAACATGGGCAGATTCACCCCGGCAACCGCTTCAACGCGCCCCGCCTGAATCAATCGATTGGCCACATTGGAAGGTGTTCCGCCATAAATATCAGTCAGCAGCAGCACACCTGAGCCATCATCGAGCTCGTTGATCAAGGCCTGCGCACGACGCACGACTTCATCAGGCTCGTCCGCCTTGCTCACGGCCAATTGGCCCAAATTCGGCAAAGGGCGACCCATAATGTGCTGCGCACAGGTCATTAGCGCTTCACCCATCGAGTAGTGAGTCACGATGATTATGCCTACCATGCGGATTTGCTTCCTTTTCTAGCCCTAATGCCTTGTGAGCCTTGGGTTTTTTTATTCCGATTCTGCATCATATAACTGTTTTTACAGTTGCGGCAGTATGAAAAATGCCTATGTACTCTGCTGCAACACTACGCGGCTTAACGCAGGCGATATAAATGCGCTGGTTTCTTGAGCCATTTAATGCGTGACTGCAAGCTCGGCGAGATAAATACCGCCCCCGCATCGTTAATGACCATCGCATCGTTCACACCAAATCGCTGCGCGTAGACCCAACTCGTATTCACACCGCCAATAAACATCGGCTTGGTCGCCACATCAGAGATCGCACCCGCATTTTGGCTGGGGGGCGCGACGATCGTGACGGCCTGAACGCCTTGCGCTGGCTGCCCGGTACGTGGATCGATCAAATGGCTATAACGCTTGCCATTGAGCATAAAAAATCTTTGATAATCGCCCGATGTGCCGATTGATTCACCATCTTTGAGTGCCAGTGTCGCCATGGCCTCGGGTTCACGCGGATGCTGAATCCCCACAGTCCATGGTTCTTGCCCTTTTTTACCCAGCGCCAGCACATTACCGCCAATATTGATCAAGGCGTTAAACACCCGCTGCTTGCGCAAATAATCCGCCGAATGATCCAGCGCCCAGCCCTTGGCAAAGCCACCCAGATCAAGCTCAACCGCCGGATTTGTACTACTCACATTAGCCCCATCAATCAGCACATTATCCATACTGGGTTGGGCGGCCAGCAGTGCCGAGATCACATTGGCATCAGGTGTGACGGCGGCAAAGGTGTCTTTGTGAAATCCCCACACATTCACCAAAGCACCCACAGCAGGGTTAAATAGCTGATCGCTTTGCCGGGCGTATTTTTGCGCGGCATTGAGCATGGCAATCAGCTCAATATCCGCCTCTACCGTTTCACCTTGTTTAAATGCGGCATTGAGACGCGTAATTTCCGATGGCTGCCAGGCATGAAGTTTGCGATGCAGGCGATCCAACTCAGCCAGCACGACGCCTGCGTGTTTGGCCGCGACGGCATCATCCAAGCCATAAATACTGATCTGCACCCGCGTGCCAAAGACATAGCTTTCCTGCTGGTAAACCTGCTCGCCGCTACAGGCAGTGAGCAAAAGCAAGAAAGCCGCGGCAAACAGGCCACGGCTTTGTCGAAGGGCTGTTGAGACGCTTAACAACATTTCCTCTCAAGCGCATCGATGAATAAACCGGCCACATTAATCCCCGATTGCGCGGCGATTTCCTGAAAACACGTTGGGCTGGTGACATTCACCTCGGTGAGATTTTCACCAATCACATCGAGTCCCACCAGCAGCAAGCCTTGTGCCGCTAATTGCGGGCCGAGTTTCTCGGCAATTTCTCGATCTTTGGCGGTTAGCGGGCGCGCAACCCCTGCACCGCCCGCGGCCAAATTGCCACGCGTTTCACCATTTTGCGGAATTCGCGCCAAACACCAATCCACGGGTACGCCATCAATCAGCAAGATACGCTTATCGCCATCCTTAATCGCTGGCAGGTATTTCTGCGCCATCACCAGACGTTCGCCATTGTGGCTGAGCATCTCCAGTATGCTCCCCAAATTAGCGTCTGCATTGGTAATGCGGAAGATACCTGCCCCACCCATGCCATCGAGCGGTTTCACGATGACATCGCCGTGTTCGCTCACAAAGGCGCGGATGTCGGCCATATTCTGGCTAACCATCGTCGGCGCAATGTATTCGGCAAATTGGAAAATCGCCAGTTTTTCATTAAAGTCGCGCAGCGCCTGACCGCGATTAAATACTTTCGCACCTTGCGTTTCGGCGAGACTGAATAACTGCGTCGCGTACAAATATTGCTGATCAAAAGGTGGGTCTTTGCGCATCACCACCGCATCCACGTCGCGCAAGGCGATGTAGCTTTCTTGCTCGATGTGATACCAGTCGTGGCCAACTTGCGTCTCGGTAAAACCGATCCACTGCGCTTTGGCCTCCACCACGCCCTCTTTGAGGCGAAGATCATCAGCTATACACGCCAAAACCTGATGCCCGCGCGCATGGGCTTCACGCATCATGGCGTAAGTGGAATCTTTGTAAATTTTAAATCCGCTCAGCGGGTCAGCGACAAAAAGGATGCGCATTAGAGGCTTCCTTCTTCCAGCTCTAGCGAACCGGCGAGCAGTGCCAAGCGCGCCACGACGCCGTAGGCGTAAAAGCGGTTGGCTTCGCAATCGGGTGAGCCGTCGCAATCGGGGGTTGAGAGCGGGGTTGCAAACGCCAAAGGCTTAAAGTGCATGCCCGGCGCGTTGAGATTTTCGTCGATGCCGCGCCCAGTATGCACGCGGTAAAAGCCGCCAATCACAAAGCGATCGAGCATATAGACCACAGGCTCAGCCACACCATCATCGATGGTTTCAAACGTCGGCACGCCTTCTTGCACAATCACGTCGTGCACTTCCATGCCTTCCTTGATCACCGACATTTTGTTGCGCTGTTTGCGATTGAGGCCAACCAGCTCTGCACCCGATTTCACGCTCATAATACCCATGCCATACGTGCCAGCATTGGCTTTCACAATGACAAATGGCGTTTGATCAATGCCGTATTGAGCATATTTAGCGGCGATTTTTGCAATCATCGCATCAATCGTGGCGGCGAGTTTTTCTTCGCCTTCTCGCGCGTGAAAATCCAGGCCATCCACGTGCTCGAAGTAAGGATTAATCAGCCACGGATCAATATCGATGATGCTAGCAAAATCGGCGACGACACGATCATACGCGGCAAAATGCCCGGTTTTACGGCGCACAGCCCAACCGGCGTGCAGCGGCGGCAATAAGGTCTGCTCGATGTTTTTCAGTAAATCAGGAATGCCAGCGGATAAATCATTATTGAGCAGCACCACGCACGGGTCGAACTCACTCAAATCAGCGCCCAAGCCAACGCGATTTCCTTTACGCGTCACTGGCTCTTGCAGCATTTTGCTGCCATCGGGCAAATCCAGCTCGGTCGGCGCCGAGATTTCGGGATTCATGCTGCCGATACGTACCACCATGCCGGCTTGGCGCAGGATTTTGGCCAGCGCCGCGACGTTTTGCAGGTAAAAACCATTACGGGTGTGGTTTTCCGGGATCAGCAAAATGCGGCGCGCGTCAGGACAGTAGCCCTCTAGCGCCATCATCGCGGCCTGTACCGCCAGCGGGTGAAATTCCGGATTGAGATTATTAAACCCACCCGGATAGAGATTCATATCGACGGGAGCGAGCTTGTAGCCCGCATTACGCAAATCAACCGAGCCATAAAACGGCGGGGTGTGCTCCTGCCATTGATTACGAAACCAGTGTTCGATTTCCGGTTGGGCGGCGAGGATTTTGTGTTCCAGCTCCAACAGGGGGCCAGTCAATGCGGTAGTCAGATGCGGCACGCTCATGGCGGCTCCAGCGTCAATTAAGTGATTCAATAAGATATGGCGACAGCTTGTACGAATTCAAGATCGGCGCTGCGCTAAATATACATACCCCATGTATTTACATCAAAACTAGTACATAAAAGCTTTTTCAGGCTATACACCTAGCGTCTTGGTAAATATTGCCGAATATGACTCAGATTGATCGGCGGGATATGCCATGCCTCGGTGTTGATTTCATACAAGCGATCAAGTTGATGCCCGTAATATTCGATGCCATGTTCATCATTCAGTGCCGCACAATATCCAGCGGCCTGCGCATTCAATCGCGCCTCGATATGCCGCATACCATCAAGCTGCGCCAGATGAATAGCCCGCTCGATCATATCGCGCGCCATTTGTGGCGAGCCTTGCAAAAAGCGCACTTCGGCCAGCATCCCGAGTACATTGCATTCTGCCCAGTGCGATGGGGTTTCGAGTAACGCTTCGAGTGCTTCTTCGAGATAAAACTCAGCCTGAACGAGATCATGCGCTTTGAGGTAAACGGTACCTAAATGCAGCAAAGACTCCGACACATAATGACCAAAACCATGCTCCCGGCTAAAAGCGACCGAATCTTTCAGTATCCGCGTCGCCTCCTCAACCTCGCCACCATTATAAAGATCCCATCCTAGGCTCAATTGCGCTTTGGCAAAAATCAACGGATCAGGGCTCAGTCGCAGCAATAACATGGCCGCCCGATAAAATTCCGCCCCTTGCAGGTATTCGTTGTAGGCGCTGCAAATATGACCAAGACCGATCAGGGCAAAAATATGGCTATAGCCACAATGGTGCAAACTACGGCATTGCCCAATACAACGCGTCCAGTAATCGAGTGATTCGGCGTAAAGCCCGGCGGTATAGCGGTCACGCCCGAGACGCTCAAGCACTTGTGCTTCAAGCAGGCCCAACTGATCTTGCTCGCAGATCGCCAATGCATCGATCAAGAGTTGGGCGCCATCAAATCGTTGCCCGAGCTGATCTTGGGTAATGGAAATAAAAATACTGGCCTGCACCTGGGTGGCGCGGTCGTGATACGCCAAACTGTCCGCCAGCAATTGCTCGCTCAACTGCAGAGCCTCACCGGGGGCACTATAGAGAGAGCGGCTAATCGCCTTAATCTTTTCAGCTGCGGAAGGGACTGTTGTGGTCATGGCCATTTAGCTTCTGTTTTTTGCCATCGTAAATGGCAATCCACGACCCCGCAAATACAGATCATCATTCAAAGCGATCTAAGGCGAACCCGACGATCACAACCATCCTTTGCGCTTAAAGAACCAATACGGCGCAATACCCGACAACACCATCAACATTAATGCGGCGGGGTAACCCCAGTTTTCAGATAACTCGGGCATATGGGCAAAATTCATCCCGTAAATCGAGGCGACCAAAGTAGGCGGCAGGAAAACCACGCTGGCGATCGAGAAGATTTTGATGATTTTATTCTGCGCCAGATTAATCAAACCCATTACCGCGTCCATCAAGAAGTTAATCTTGTCGAACAAAAATGCGCTGTGGTTATTCAGTGATTCCAAGTCGCGCAAAATCTCGCGCAAATCATTTTCCTGCGCTGCGGCCAACTGGCGGCTACGCAATAGGAAAGACAGCGCGCGGCGCGTGTCCATCAGATCAAGGCGTACTTTACCGTTAATGTCTTCGTGCCCTGCCAGCTCGGCCAGCGCTTGCCCCATCAGCTCGTCGGTCATATCGGCGCTGTGATCGAGTACGCGGCGACTCACTTCATCGAGCTTGGCATAAATGTCTTCGAGCACGTCAGCGTCATACTCGACGGCGGCATCATAAATCGCCAGCAAAATTTCCTGCGCACTACTCACAAAGCCCGGTTGCACCCGAGCGCGCAAGCGAAACAGCCGAAATACGGCCAATTCCTCTTGGCGTATCGTTAGCAAACGGCCTTCGTTCAGCAAAAATGACACGGTAACGTTATTGTGCGCGTCTTCCGAATGTGACAGAAAAAACGAGCTGATGTGCACGCCGTTATCATCAACATAACAGCGCGCTGATTCTTCCAAGTCTTTCAGCTCTTCGTCTTCCGGCAACTCAAGGTGAAACACACGCTGCACCAATTCACGCTCTTCGTCGCTCGGGTCCACCATATCGACCCAAAGCACCTCCGGTCGCGACAAGTCTTCCGGCACCAGAGCAGGGACTTGAATCAAACGACCAGCAGAGAGGACGAAGGCATTGAGCATGGATACAGCCTTAAAAAATCGATGAGAGATTGCGCGCAGATTATACGGCAGCGCAAGCAACTAAGGGGATTCTTGCTCGTTCGACATCGCGTGTGCGTACTGACATCGGCCGCCTTTCAACTCGACGCTTTCAATCCATGCCTCGCGATCACAATGCGTCGCCAAGAATGAGCTAAGTGTTTATTTTCACATTCTTATTTGCCAAATTATTACATAGAGACCAAGCCAGTATTCTTTTAGCATAAGGACATCAACATATTTTAGGAGTCGGCAGCATGTCTACACCTCGAATTCCACCGCTGCGCATTATTGAGAGTGAACCCGTCGTCACACCTACGTCACCGTCGCCAATACAGGTCTATCCGGAAACAAATCAAGCCCTTGGCTATACCTTATTGCTTGGTGCATTTTTATTACTCACCACGGGCATGATTTGCTCACCATTCATCTTGCCGATGATTCATATTCCATTGTTAGCAATCAGTGCAGCATTACTGTCAATTCCGGTAATCATTTTCAGCGTCATTAAACTGGCTTAATGGCTAAGTAGCTCAGCCCCCAGAGCACGGGGCCAAGCATCGTAATGGTGTTATTGCAGCAATGGTGAGCGCTTACTTTAGACAACTATGCCTTGACTCATGGCAGAACCTGCACCAGCACAACACCCCACGGCAAAAGATGCTCGCGTCGCCCGACACAGAACCTTCGCAAGCGCAATGGATACATAATTGCGGAGCTGGCACTTTGCACATCGCCCGCGTCACGATTTTGCCGTACCCGCGTGCTAAACTGCGCCGCACCATTTGACACTCACTATTTTCAGCCCCATGAAATAGTCTGCCGTAGGACCTGCTATGACCGTGATCAGCCGCAAACCCCAGGAAAGCCTGCAAGAGAGCTTGCAACAAGTCGTTCGCCTGCTCGAACGCCATAAGCTGGTTGAGGGCATGGTGCATAAGCAGGAAATGGCCAAGCATGATCTGGTTGAGCAGCTCGTCCACCGCCAAAATCTGACCGAATTGCAGATGAAGCTGGCGGCGCTGCACCCGGCCGACATTGCGCACATTCTGGAAGCGCTGCCGCCCGCAGATCGTCTGACGATCTGGGGTTTGGTCGATGCGGAAGACGACGGCGAGATTTTGCTGGAAGTCTCAGATGCGGTGCGTGAATCGCTGCTGGCCGATATGGCACCGCACGAAATGGTCGCGGCAGCGGGGCAACTCGATACCGACGAGCTGGCCGATCTGGTGCCCGACCTGCCGCAAGCGGTGCAAAGCGAAGTCTTGGGCACGCTGGACGCCGAAGATCGAGCCGAAGTGCAGTCGGCGATGTCGTACACCGACGATCAAGTTGGTGCGCTGATGGATTTCGAAATGGTCACCATCCGCGCCGACGTGCGCTTGGAAGTGGTCTTGCGCTATTTGCGCCGCTTTGAAGAATTACCAACGCATACCGACAAGCTGTTTGTCGTCGATGATGAAGACATTATCAAGGGGGTATTGCCCCTCAATAAGCTACTGGTCAGCGATCCAGAGGAATACGTCGGCAATGTAATGGCAGATGATGTGGTGATTTTCCAGCCCTTTGACGATGCGGGCGAAGCCGCGCAAGCGTTTGAGCGCTATGACCTCGTTTCCGCGCCCGTGGTGGATTCCAATCATAAAGTCGTAGGCCGCATTACCGTCGATCAAATGGTCGATGTGATCCGGGAAGAATCCGAAGCCGAAGTGCTCTCGCTGGCGGGTTTGAAAGATGAAGACCTGTTTTCCAGCGTCGGCAAAGCCGTCAAAAACCGCTGGCCGTGGCTGGCAATCAACATCTGCACCGCCTTTGTCGCCAGCCGCGTGATCGGTGCGTTTGAAGGCACGATTCAACATTTAGTCGCGCTCGCTGCGCTGATGCCGATCGTCTCGGGTATTGGCGGCAATACCGGCACGCAAACCACTACGCTGATTATTCGTGGCTTGGCACTCGGGCAAATCACGCCATCGAACACTCGCCTCTTGCTGAGCAAAGAGCTGGGTATCGCCTTGATCAATGGCGCAGTCTGGGGCTCGGTACTCGGCGTCATTGCTTGGGGCTTGTATGGTAAATGGGATTTGGGTCTGGTGATGATGGGTGCGATGATGCTCAATATGCTCGTCGCCGCGCTAGTTGGGCTATTCGTGCCACTCACCATGCAAAAACTCGGCCGCGACCCCGCTTATGGCTCGTCGGTGATGATTACCGCGATGACCGATAGCTTGGGATTCTTTATTTTCCTCGGCTTGGCGACGGTGTTTTTAATGTAAGTAGTTCCCGTTACACAGGAGCTGCTTCATCTAGCAAATAGCGGTCAAATTAGATGGAAGAATACACAGGTTATTTTTTGCTCATGAGCCCCGTGTTGCTTGGGTTGATTTTTGCATTACTCCATAAGCCTTTAACAAAACTCTGTTCTTGCTTTCAGCTAATTGTGCTGCGCTTAAGCTATACAACTTTAACGTTCCTGTTGTTGAGTTTTGCGTTATCGTTTGTCTTCCCTGGTGGACCTCGTTACCTCGGTTCGAATAGTCATTATCCAAGCAATAGTGCAGCATATTTCATCAATCATATGCTTGGAAACTTCACAATACTGCTAATGAGTTTGCCAATCTGGGTATGCTGTATATGGCTAATCAAACGACCTGACACAGGACGAATTAAGTTAGGATTGCTGGCTGCTGCGACTTTAATTGTGGCAATGCCTTTAACCCTGATTGCCGGCTGTATTACAGCTGGCGTTTGCGTTTAAATCACTATGCTCACCACCCTTGCCATTGCCAATTACCGCTCACTGCGCGAGCTGATTATTCCACTGGGGCAGATCAATGTGATTACCGGTGCCAATGGCAGTGGTAAATCGAGTCTCTACCGTGCTTTACGCCTGTTGGCGGAAGCCGCGCAGGGGCGGATGGTGGCGAGTTTGGCGCAAGAAGGCGGTTTTCCATCGACACTGTGGGCAGGCCCTGAAAGCATCAGCCGCGCCATGAAGCGCGGCGACACACCCGTGCAAGGCACGATCCGCAAAGAAGTGGTGTCGCTCAAACTGGGCTTTGCGGCCGATGATTTTGGCTACGCGATTGATTTGGGTTTGCCAACCCCCGACTCCACCACGCGATTTGGCAACGACCCGCACATCAAACGCGAATGCATATGGGCGGGCCCGATCCTGCGAGAATCAGCCCAATTGGCCGACCGTGATCGCAGCTTGTGTAAAGTGCGCGATGGCGACAATGGCCGCAGTTGGCAGATTCTGAGCCGCCACGTCCCAGACTACGATAGCTTATTTAGTCATTGCGCCGATCCACTGCGCGCGCCTGAAGTGCTGGCGCTGCGCGAGCGGATGCGGGCGTGGCGCTTTTATGATTGTTTGCGCAGCGACGCGCAAGCACCGGCGCGACAAGCGCAAATTGGCACGTACACGCCCGTCTTGGCGCACGATGGCGCGGATCTGGCTGCGGCGATGCAAACCATCCGCGAGTTGGGGCGCGGCGAGGAAATGGACGCGGCGATCGCCGATGCCTTTCCTGGCGCTCGCGTCGAGATCATCGTTGAAAACTCACGCTTTAGCGTGCAAATGTGGCAATCAGGCTTGCTACGTCCGCTATCGGCGGCAGAATTATCGGATGGCACTTTACGCTATTTACTCCTCGTTGCCGCGCTACTGAGCCCAAGGCCCCCCGAATTGCTGGTGCTCAATGAGCCTGAGACTAGCCTTCATCCTGATTTACTACCCGCTTTGGCGCGGCTCATCAGCGCGGCGGCGCAACACAGCCAAGTGATCGTGGTGAGCCACGCCGCACGACTAGTGACCGCACTGGGCCGAATGCGTGAAGCGCACATATTGCAACTGGAAAAAGAACTCGGGGCCACGCAGCTTGTGGATCAGACTGCGCTGGATCGCCCAGCTTGGCACTGGCCCAGTCGATAGATACTATGCCAGTGTATATCTTTCAAAACTCTTTCTAATAAGCCACTCAGCCACATACCCTCACCAAAAAATGGTGCTAAATTACAAACAAGCCGATATTTTTGCTGATCTTCGCTGCAAAATAGCTAGGGCTACGCCAGCACAATTGTTACAATAACGAGAATTATTCTCAGCTGTGGTTTTATGTGTAATTTATCGGCCAGCCTCTTGCTGGATGTATTGGGACAGCAGCGCTTTGGGGTGGAATATCAACCGCTGATCCACACTGGCACGGGCGATATTGTGGCGTATGAAGCTTTGGCGCGATTTTATGATCAAGCGGGCGCCACCTTGCGCACCGATCATGTGTTTCACGCGCTGCACGATAGCCCGCTGACCTTGTTTCAAGCTGAATATCAGATGAAGCGCCTGCAAATCGATTTCGCCCCAGCGGGGACGCTGTTCTTAAATCTTGACCCCGACGCTTACACCGTCGCGATGCAAAATGATGACACGCACCCGCTACTCGATTTGATCTGCCCGCGCCGCGATGTGGTGCTAGAGATTATCGAAAACAGCGATTTATCCGATGCACGCCAAAGCGCACGCATGGCGGATGCTTTTGCGCAGCGGCAAGTACGCTTGGCGCTCGACGATATTGGCGCACCGCATTCGATGCTGTCTCTACCGCTGTTGATTCAAGTGGATTGCCTGAAATTTGACCGCAGCTGGTTAAGCCAGCTCGATTGCCCTCTGTATCGGGCGGCGCTCTTGAGCCTAATCACGTATGCACGTGAAACAGGCAAACAGACCGTCATGGAAGGCATAGAAACCGACGCCCAACTCGCGCTGGCACGATCGTTGGGCGTGGATTTGGTACAGGGCTTTTTGTATCGGCCACTGTTTATAGTGCAGCAAGCCTAGGGTATTACCTTCAAAGCCAACTGACTTAATTATTTGGCGGCAATACCCTTGGATAATTTCTCGATCAATTGCGTCACTTCCGCCGGACGATACAAGGCTTCGCCTTTGCTGCTAAAGACCTTCACTTCGCCATTCTGAATCAAGCCTGCTTCGAGCTTGCGGTTTTCCGCGTCGATCAACAACCAAGCACTATCCTGTTTGCCCGCTTGCGGTTTGTTGCCGAGCACATACAAAACACGATCGAATTGCAAGGTGCTGGGCGCGCTCATGTGCTTCATAAAGGCGTTGAAATCATCACCCAAGATTTGCTTGAGCTCTGGCATGATTGGGCTAACTTCGGTTAATAAGCCAATATCTTGCGGGAATTTGCCTTTATATTGCGTCAACTGCGCCCAATCACCATTCACTTTGAGCACCTGCTGCGCCAATTGGGCTGTTTGTGCCTTCACCGCGCTGGCGATATGACTGGCATTCAATCCCAGCGGTTGCAAGACCTGATTCGCTTCGCTGGCGACTTGGTCAATCACGCCATCGGTCTGCTTTTTCACCTCTTCGCCCACAATACCCACCACCGACGAGGCCACCTGCTGCGTCAATTGGCTCGCTTGATCACACGCCGACAATAAGCCAACCAGCAATAAGGCAGGCAATACAGTCCAGCGTTTCACGGTTTGCGCTTTTACAGCATTCATCATCCAGCACCACTCCATTGATTCACAGCTCGTATGATTGGCAATCGGCGACCAAGTTCCTGTTCTAGTTAATTTTATCTACTGACGCAATAAAAATGCCTGCGGAATGATTCAGCATTGATTCAGACGTACTCAGGCATTCTGGCGCTGAACAACCTTGTTTTTGCTCTAAGGACAGACTCAGATGCGCACATTTTCAATCCTAATGATCACCGCCAGCCTCATCGCTAGCACGGCTTTCGCCGGCAATGATAGGGATCACTACGACAGCAAGCGTCAAGGCCCGCAGTGGAAACAGCGTGATTTCGCCATTATTCGCAATGTAACGCCGCAATACGAACAAGTGAGCCAGCCGCGCCAAGAATGCAGCTCCGAATGGGTCACCGAAACGCTGCCAGCGCCGCGTGCGTCTAATAGCATTGCGGGTACCATTTTGGGTGGCGCGGCTGGCGGGGCGATCGGCCATCAAATCGGCAAAGGGCGCGGCAAAGATGTTGCGACCGTCGCGGGCACCATCATCGGAGCGTTGGTCGGCGAGCATATGGCGGATCCATACAACGTATCGCAGCCGGCCAACACCGTTAACCGCGAAGTGCAACGCTGCCGGCAGGTGAATGATTACGCCCAACGGGTACGCGATTACCGCGTTGATTACGAATATCGTTCGCAAATTTATACTACAACGATGAATCGCTACCCCGGCGAGCCTGGCTCGCGCTTGCCGGTGCGGGTCATGGTCGAACTCGATGAATAACAACTATTTGTGAGACGAGTCTTAGTCTCCAGCGCTGGCTTGCGGGTACAATAAGCAGATTGAAAAAGGATCATGAACATGAAACATCTCATCAAGATCTTCATTTTGGCACTGTGCCTCTGCAGCTCGGTATTTGCCGCGGTAAGCCGCGACGATGCGGCCGAATTGGCACAAAAGAAAACCAGCGGCGGTAAAGTGCTGTCGGTAGAAAAATTTATGGACGGCAGCAAATCCGTGTGGCGCGTCAAAGTACTGACCAGCGCTGGCGATGTGCGCGCGGTCTTTGTAGATGAAGCCACCGGCACCGTTCACTAAGCGAGCGAAGCAAAGGACATCGCGATGCGCCTGCTGCTGATTGAAGACGAAGCGGCCTTGCGTGAGCCGCTGGCCAAAAAGCTGACGAGCGAGGGCTATCGGGTCGATACGGCTTGCGACGGCGAAGATGGCTTGTATCAAGCCTGTGAATATCCATTTGATCTACTGATTGTCGATCTGGGCTTGCCTAAGCTTAGCGGTGTCAAAGTCATCGAACGCGTCCGAGCAGCGGGTCACACGATGCCGATCCTGATCCTCACCGCTCGCGGCGCGTGGCAGGATAAAGTCATCGGCCTTGAGGCCGGCGCTGACGACTACCTCACCAAACCCTTTGAATACCCCGAATTGGCCGCGCGCGTAATGGCGCTATTGCGTCGCTCGCTCAAAGCGCAACCCGACGGCTTGCAACTGGGGCCGCTGAAAATCGATTTTGCCCGCCAAAGCATCCACAATGCGCAAGGCAAAGTTGAGCTGACCGCATATGAATACCGCTTGCTCGAATATCTGATTCAGCAACGCCCAAATGTGGTGACCAAACAGGCGCTTTCCGATTACCTCTATCCACACGATGACGATCGAGACAGCAATGTGATCGAGGTATTGATCGGCCGCCTGCGCCGTAAGCTCGACCCGAGTAGCGAGCTCACGATTATTGAAACCCTACGCGGCCGTGGTTATCGCTTTGCGCTGGAAAGCGCATGAAACCGAGCCATCCGCGCGGGAAAGCGCAAAAGAGCGAACCAGTCTGCGTTGGCATACACATGAAATTGATCCAATCCGCACGGAAAAACAGCCCATGATTTCGATTCGCGCCCGGCTACATTTAGGTGCCAGCATGGTCATGCTGGCTTTCTTTTGTCTGGCCGCTTGGGCCGTGCAGGGCATTTACACCAGCCACTTGCAACGCAGCCATTACGAAAGACTGCAAAGCGCGGTGTATATGCTGATCGCAATTACCGAGGTCAATGCGCAAGGACATTTGCAGCTACCACCTAGCCTAGCCGAGCCCTTATTATCTGTCCCGCATTCGGGGCTGTATGCGCAAATTAGCAATCCCAGTAAAAATGAATTTTGGCGTTCGCCCTCCGCGGTCAATCTTGGGCGCTTTCCCACGCCCAACCTGACTACAGGTCAGTGGCTACATCAAGAAGTGCGGCTGAATGAGCGCAATTACCTGTATAGCGCGTATCAGGTACGCTGGGTGATCGGCGATCAGGCGCAAACAATCAACTTTAGCGTGCTCGAAGATATGCAACGCTATCAGGCGCAATTGCAGCAGTTTCAGCATGCCTTATGGGGTTGGCTCGCGGCCGCAGCGGTATTTTTATTGCTCGCCCAAGCCTTATTGCTACGCTGGGGGCTAACGCCACTGACGCAATTAGAGCGCGAATTGGCCGCCATCGAAAACGGTGAGCAAGCACAGGTCAACGGGCTTTACCCACAAGAAATCGCCCCGCTGGCCAGCCGCCTGAATCGCTTGGTCGAGCAAGAACATGCGCGGCAAAAACGCTATCGCGAGGCGCTCGCCGATCTGGCGCACAGCCTAAAAACCCCGCTGGCGATCTTGCGTAATGACACACACGATGCCGAGTATGCACAGCGAGTTCAAGAGCAAGTCACGCGCATGGATCATATCGTGCAGCACCAGCTCGGCCGCGCCGCGCTACGTGGGCAGGTTGAGCTGGCGCAAGCCATCGCCCTCAAACCCATTGCCGAACGCCTGATTGCATCAATGCAAAAAGTCTACGCCAGCCGCAATCTGACATTTAGCCTGTATTGCAGCGATGACTTGGCATGGCCCATCGACGAGGGCGACGCATTTGAAATCATCGGCAATCTGCTCGATAACGCGGGTAAATGGGCGCAAGCTCAAGTTGAGTTACATCTCATCCATTCACATCATCAATTGCAAATCATCGTCGCCGACGACGGCAGCGGCTTTAGCGACACCTGCGCCCCACTGCAACGCGGCATCCGCCTCGACGAGCGCGTGGCAGGGCACGGCATCGGGCTTTCGGTCGTCGCCGACATCGTGCAGGCCTATCAAGGCCACATCGAACTCGGCCGCAGCGCGATGGATGGCGCGAGCGTGACGCTAACACTACCGGAGTTACGCTAAACACAGCGCAAACCAGCACATACACAATGGGGTATGTCTGCAAAATCATTATCATGAAATGGCTTTGCCGATATACCCCAAAAACCAATCCGCCATTCAGCAAGCTGCTAAAATAAGCGCACCCTCAAGGAGCTCATCTTGCCCACTTACCGCGAACTCATCCAACACAGCCAGATCGAGCGTTTTGATGCGCAGGTGCTTTTGCTGCATCTCATGCAAAAAAACCGCGCTTGGCTGATTGCGCATGATGATGAAGAGGCGAGTGAAGCGGTAGTTGCTGCATTTAGCGCGCTGGCGGCGCGGCGGCTTGAGGGTGAACCGGTGGCATATTTGGTCGGCTCGCGTGAGTTTTTTGGCCGCGAATTTCGCGTAACGCCATCAGTACTGATCCCACGCCCCGATACCGAATTACTGGTCGAGCTGGCGCTGGAACGCGCCCCCAAAAACGGCAATATCATTGACCTAGGTACGGGATCGGGCTGTATCCCGATTACGATTAAATTAGAACGCCCCGATTTACAGGTCAGCGCACTTGACCTATCTGGCGATGCACTCCTTGTGGCGCAAGCCAACGCCCACACCTTGCAGGCGGAAGTGCGCTTTTTGCAATCGGATTGGTTGAAGGCTGTTGCTGGCGAGTCATTTGATCTGATCGTTTCCAATCCGCCGTATATTCATTGCGAAGATGATCACCTCAATCAAGGCGATTTGCGCTTTGAGCCCACGGGCGCACTCACCGATGGCCATGATGGCCTACATCACCTCAATACCATCATCGAGCAAGCGCCTGCGCATCTAAAGCAGGGCGCATGGCTGTTGCTGGAGCACGGTTGGGATCAGGGCGAGGCGTGTCGCGATTTATTGCAGCGGGCCGGTTTTGCCGAAGTAAAAACGTGGCAAGACCTAGGACAAAACGATAGGGTTAGCGGTGGTCGTTGGGCGGCACCATAGGAAAGCCTTGCTCGGCCAACCAGCGCGCGGCATCCGACATTGAGTTACTACGCCGATAATTCACCAATTGGCTGGCCCGCTCGGCCAAGGATTTCACAACCAAAGCATGAAAATGCGAGGGCAAGATGTCAGTCACCGCCAGCAAACCGTAGCTGACACATTCTTCAAAAAAGCCCCACCACGCCTCCAATACCTCAGGTGTGCCGCCTTCCCAATGCGCGGCATTGGTCAACATCGCCCAAGGCTCACCACCACGGGCAAGCCAAGCCGGCATCACCGCGCTACGCAGAGCAATGACGGCTTGTTCGTTCCAAAGCCCGCTATAAGTCACAATCAGCACATCGCCTTGCCAGCGCAGTTGAAACTCACCGTGTTGAACCCAGTTTGGCATCGTGTTTCGATTTTCCGAGATTGGTACTGTGTTTTAACCGAATTAAGTCAATTTGACACCCAGTACGCACACCGCAATAGTCTTGCCGCAACACAAGTATCGGCTTTACAATACCCGAGTAAATTATTCAAGCTTTGTGAGCCTACTATGAGCATTCAAGACACCATCCGCCAACAAGTCACCGACAATGCCGTGATTTTGTATATGAAAGGCACACCGACCTTCCCACAGTGCGGCTTTTCAGCTGGCGCAGTACAAATCCTGAAAAATCTGGGCGTGAATTTCGCTGCGGTGAATGTATTGGCTGACCCAGAAATCCGCCAAGGCATCAAAGAATTTGCCAATTGGCCAACGATTCCTCAGTTGTACGTGAAAGGCGAATTCATCGGCGGTAGCGACATCATGAAAGAGCTGTACGCTAGCGGTGAATTGGCAGAAATGGTTGCTGACCTGAAAGCTGAATAAGCCCCGGCAGCCACAAGGAGCGCCTTGACCAGCGGTCAACGGCGCTCTTTTTTTGACTGCGGTGGCACGCTATTCGTCATCATCCTCTTCGGGATGACGCACCATCAAGACGGGAATCTTGGCGTGGTGCAATAGACTCTCGGCGGTGCTGCCAAAAATCAGATGCATAAAGCCCGAATAGCCGTGCGTGCCCATCACAATCAAATCAGCCCGCAAATGGCTCGCCACTTCGAGCACCGCCTTGGCGGCATTACCGCCAAATTTCTCCAAAACCCGACTTTCGCACTCTACACCAGCCACCACTGCTTGTTCACTCAGCTCATGCAAATATTGCTTGCTGTGCGCCACATTGGCTTCGTGTGATTCGCCATAGTCGATGTATTCCATCCCCGGCAGGCCCACCGGCGCTAAAGCGGAGCGAGAAATATCCTCCACATGCAGCAAAAAGAGGCGAGCTCCGGTGATTTTCGCCAATTTGATCGCTTCTTGAAAAGCGGCCAAGGCGGTCGCGCTCTCATCCATAGGTACGACGATACGTTGATACATAATGTCCTCCGATGTCGGCAGACTGAAATAAATAATTGATATCCCCAGTCTAGACCGCAACAGCTAAAACACCTGCGAATTGCCATTTTTCACACTACAAACGGAAAAAATGCTGCTTTGGCCCTAAGCGCCGCCCATGCCAAATCCATACCCATGGGTATACGACCAAGACCATTTACCAATAAAGCCCACAGCCACATACCCACAGTAATTTATCTTGCAACATAATCCGCACTGCCCTTTGAGCAATCGCCAGCCACGGTTTGGCTGTTAAGCCGTAAAATAGCGTCTTATCTCTATCACCCTGCAGCCGGTTTTTTATGTCGATTATTTTGTCTACGCTCAACGCCCGTTACACGCACGCCTCGCTGGGGCTGCGCTATTTGCTGGCCAATATGGGTGAGTTGCAAGGCGAGACCGAGATTATGGAATTCGTCATCGGCGGGAAAACCACCGAGTTTGCCGAACGACTGCTGGCGAAAAAGCCCAAAATCATTGGCTTTGGCGTGTATATCTGGAATGTGGAAGAAACCGCACGCCTCGTGGCGCTGCTGAAACGCGTCGCGCCGGAAGTCAAAATCATCTTGGGTGGGCCCGAAGTCTCATATGAAACGGCAGAGCAAGCGATTGTCAAAGATGCTGATTTTGTCATTACCGGCTGGGGCGAGGTGACGCTGCCTGAGCTGTGCCGCCAGATTTTGAATGGCCCGCAGCCGCTGATGAAAATCCACGTTGGCGTGCAGGCCAAGCTCGACGATTTGGCTCTGCCGTATCAGCTCTATACCGACGATGACATTAAAAACCGCACGCTGTATGTCGAAGCATCGAGGGGCTGCCCATTCAAGTGCGAATTTTGCCTATCCGCCTTGGACAAAACTGCGTGGCCGTTTGAGCTGGAGCGTTTTCTAGCCGAGATGGAAACGCTGTATCAGCGCGGAGCGCGGCTGTTCAAATTTGTAGATCGCACCTTTAACCTCAACATTAAAAGCAGTTTGCGGATTATGCAGTTTTTTCTCGACAAGATCGCCGCACATCCTGATGACCCGGTTTTTGCGCATTTTGAAGTCGTCCCCGATCATCTACCCGAAGCGCTACGCGAGAGCATTTTGAAATTCCCTCCCGGCGCGCTGCAGTTTGAAATCGGGATTCAGAGCTTTAATCCGGCAGTGCAAACGCTGGTTAGCCGCAAACAGAATAATGACAAAGCCGCGGACAATATCCGCTGGCTCGTTGAACATAGCCATGCGCACATGCACGTGGATTTAATCGCCGGCTTGCCAGGTGAAACGGTCGAGAGCTTTGGCGCGGGCTTTGATCAGCTGTACGCGCTGCGCCCACATGAGATTCAATTCGGTATTTTAAAGCGCCTGCGCGGTACGCCCATCATTCGGCATACCGATGAATTTGCGCTGAAGTTCGATCCCTTCCCGCCGTATACGATTTTGGCCAATCGCGACATCGACTTCACCACGATGCAGCGTCTGGTACGCTTTGCGCGCTATTGGGATCTGGTTGCCAACTCGGGGCGTTTTGCCAATACCTTACCCGTGATGTTGGGCGATGCACCGTTTGCGCGCTTTATGGCATTCTCGGATTGGATTTACGCCCACACCGACGCCACGCACCGTATTGCTCTGGATCGCTTAGCTAAGCTGGTTTGCATGTGGTTACAGGGCCAGGGTATGAGCAATGAAGACGCTGAAGCGCTGATCAATAGCGACTACGCTGGCAAGCAGCCCAAAGTGTCCGACAAAAAAACCAGCGCACCAGCGCGCCAGCAAATGCATTTGGTGCAATAAGCCATCGTCGCATACGGCGCGCCCTTGATGCCAGAGGGCGAAGGCGCGTCGCTGGTAATATTGCCCTCAACGATGAGGTATTCAGGCCGATAGATCATAGAACGACAATGAAATCGGCCATCCATGCACCCCATCCAACTTCAGCTCAGTACCATCCTGCCGCAATTGACCCGTAACTCGGCCAATGCGGAGAAAAAAGCCGGCAATGGGGCAGGCGAACCCAATATCGGTCAGGATATTTTCTCACGCCTCAATGAGCTTAATGCGCAGTCCATACAAAACCGCAAAAGTGCGGCTCAGGCGCGGATTGCGGAGCTCAAACTGCGGATTGAAAACATGATGCGCTTTGCCAGCATCGGCAAAGGCAACCCGCACATGGTGGTGCAATTAGCCAAAGAGTTGAAGTCACTCGTCGCACAGTATGGTGGTACTGGCGGCAGTATGATGGCGATGCCGACCGCCAGCGGCACAGCGTCAAGCAGCGAGTCGAGTAATGCCAGCGAAGACGCCGCCAGCGCCCAAGCGCAGGCGGATGCCGCTCAGGTGGCCGCGCAAGCCAGCGCACAGGCTGCCACCAGCGAAAAAGGCACGACCGATGCAGAGAGCACGCCCAATGACAAACCCGATGCCCCAGCCCATCAATTCAACATTGGGCAACAGGGCGGTGACGCGGGCGACAAGGCTTTCTTTGCGGAGGTCAAAAAACTGAGCAATATGCTGAAACAAATGCTGGCGATGGAAAACCGTAAACTCAAAACCGAAGCCGAGCAGCACGACTTCAAAGTCGCCAAAAATAGCATCCGCGAGGTGGAAGAAGCCGCCGTCAAAGCCGAGGCCAACGTCGCTGCTGAACACGCCCACGCAGCGCAAGAGGGCGGCGCAATCTACAACGCCAGCGGTGAAGCCAGTGTGAGTAGCGGCGCTTCCATTTCGATCTTTGCCTGATCCGGCACGCGTATTTTGCCGTCAGCCTAGCCTTGGGCTATGCTGGGAAATGACAGCTAATCTGGGATTGAGCAGAAATTTGACTGTCTTTTAGGCTAATCGCCTTCACGATCGGGAAATCCAATTTATGTTCAAAGCCCTTTTTGTCACCACGAGCTTACTGTGTGGACTTGCAGTTCAAACTGCCAGTGCAGCAGCCCCTACAGCAGCGCAAGTCGAACAACAGCGCCAAGAAATTCGCAAGAACACGCAAACTATTCTTGCCGATCTCTATCGGGTCAGCCCCAATGCCAAAAAAGCCATCTCTTCGGCGGCTGGATATGCGGTATTTAGCAATTTCGGCATGAAGATACTTTTTGCCGGCGGCGGCTCAGGCACTGGTCTGGCGGTCAACAATAGTGACCGCAAAGAAACCTTTATGAAAATGCTTGAAGTGCAAGCGGGTCTGGGCTTTGGCGTGAAATCATTTCGTGTGATTTTTGTATTTGAAAATAGCAAAGTGCTCAATGAATTTATCAACTCGGGCTGGAGCTTTAGCGGGCAGGGGACTGCCGCCGCCAAAAATGGCACAACGGGTGTGAGCTATCAGGGCGCGGTTTCGGTGAGCCCGGGCGTGTGGATGTACCAACTCACCGACAAGGGTCTGGCTTTGGAGCTGACGGGTAAAGGCACTAAATACTACAAAAATGATGAGCTTAATTAAGCCTCTTGCCGCTTGCGACAACTAGATGGCACAAGCCCACTGGCCAACGGTGCGCAAAAACACGGCACGGTTGGTCGAGCGGGGAGTATCATTCCACTAGGGTCTGTTGACGTTTGGTTTACAGATCGCGTTTGTGCTGATTTTGACCTGAAACTAGGCGCAAAAACCGTAACATAGTCATTCTATGCAAGGTTTTTGCAACGCAGGGTCAGGTCAAAAGCAGCCAAACCCGGAGGGCTGGGCGATTTTTGCGATGACTCTGTGTTATAGCTCGCTTGCATAGAATGCTATGCTGCGCAATCTACGCCTTGATTCATCGCAAAACCCGCTTCAGCGCGACTGGAAACCAAACGCCAACAGACCCTAAGCCAGACTCACCCTCTGGCTTTTTTAATTTTACCAAGTTATCCGCATGCCCTTTAGCCTAAAAGCCCCTGCCGAGTACGAGCTGATCATCAAAAAAAGTCGTTTTATCGCCTGTGTGCAGCCGATGTGCGACCGCGCGACGGCGCAGCAGATTGTGGCGGGGCTCAAAGCCGCGCACCCGACGGCAGCGCATGTGTGCTGGGCGCTGCTGGCGGGCGGGCAATCGGCGGCGGTCGATGATGGCGAGCCATCGGGCACCGCTGGGCGGCCGATGCTCGATGTATTGCGCCATCAAGAGCTGGAAGGCGTACTGGCAACGGTAGTGCGCTATTTTGGTGGCGTGAAATTAGGGGCGGGTGGTTTGGTGCGCGCCTATACCGACTCGGTCGCGCAGGCGCTGTTACTGGCCGAGAAAATACCACTCCTGAAGATGAGCGCATTGCGCTGTTGCGTACCGTATTCGCTTGAAGGTCATATCCGGCGAGCTTTAGCGAGCTATACCGCGACACAATTAGAAGTCGAACACGGCAGTCAGGTGATTTTTCGCTTCGCCGTCACTGCCGATGTGGCCGACGCGCTAATCGCGCAATTGAATGAATCTTGCCACGGGCAAATCGGCTGGCTCAGTACCGACTAAGCGGCTATTCGGCCTGCCGAAAACGCGCCACAAAATACAGCGTATAGCGCACCGCCACGTAGCAAATCACCGCAGTTGCAATCCCCAGCTCGATGCGCCCCAGCACATCCACCTGATGAATAAGGTCGGCGGGCAGCTTCCATTGCACAAAGATCGCCTCGACTTTGTACAGCGCCGTAGCACCGATCGCCATTGGGAACGTAAACGCTGCATAGCCAGGTGAAAAGGGCAGGCGCAACAAGTGGATAAATGCACCATACACAATCAGCGTCATCGTCATTGCCAAGCCCAGCATTACTATCACAATCAGCGGGCTAGGGTTGATGGCCACATTCAAATAAGCCGCTAAGGTCAAGCTAGCGGGCGCCGCCAAAATCGCGATCGTCGGTTGCGCCCCCTCGGGGATAGTCTGACGGAACATCAGGCGATAAAACATCAGCGGCATCATCACCACATAGCAGGCCAGCGCAAACGCCATACACAGCCAAGCGGGCAGGAAAGTCCAATCGCTAGGCTGGCCCGCCCACGCCACCGCGGCCACCGCAATGCCCACGGGCGGCACAAACCAGCTGGGCACCATATGATGCAGCGAGAAATCACGGCGGCGATAGCGGATAAATTTCACCAAGAAAAACACATGCAGCAAAATCGCCGTCATCCAGATCGCCGTACCAAACGCCGGTAAAAAATAATGCACGCCGTGGCTAAATACCATCAACGCCATGGCAAAGGTGGGTGCCACGCTGCCAATCACCGGATGCTTCAAATCCGCCTTCAGCGTCTCGTAATGCATCGCAAAGCGAATACAGAGCGACAGCAATAACACCCCGACGATCGTCATAGTCAACAGCTCAAAACGCCCACCGAATTTAAATGCGGCATCGATACACATGCCCAAGCCACCAATGCCCAGCGCCAAACCCGCCATCGGCGTAGGTAGATCGCGAAATCGCTGTGAAACATTATTGATGCTGAGTGGGCTCATGGCTCATATCCAAAAAATCAATACATATCCATATTAAATCTATTCATCAGATATGCGGAGGGAATAAATACACATTTCTAGCTGCACGATACTGTGCGCGCTCGCACACACCATGCGCCAAACTCAGCAGCACCGTCAAATATAGCGTCGCGGCCAGGCTGCAATTATTCAATATAATGAAATAATCAATTCAAATAAATGGCTATTCTTTGATTTTTTGATCTTAGGCACAATGCATTCACTCGCCAAGCACGGACGAGCCACTCACTGTAAACCCCAAAGATGAAAGGAATAATCATGACTCGCTTGCATATCCCTAGCACTGAACAAACGCCAGCCGCTTCACTGCCATTGCTCGAAGCCGTCAACAAACAGCTCGGCGTGGTGCCCAATTTGATGAAAGTCGTTGGCAATAGCCCAGCAGCATTGGAAGGTTATCTCAGCCTGAATGGCGCATTGGGCAAAAGCAAAATTGGCGCCCGCACCGGCGAGCGCATTGCATTGGCGATCGCCGAATTTAATCGTTGCGACTATTGCCTGTCGGCGCACACCTATCTGGCCGCGAATGTCGCTCAATTGAGCGCAGCGGAAATTGAAGCCAATCGCCATGGTCAATCTGGCGATGAAAAAGCCAACGCGGCAGTGCGCTTTGCCGTTAATGTGGCGCAGCACCGCGGCCATGTCAGCGACGAAGCCGTCGCCGCAGTCAAAGCCGCAGGATTTGGCGATGCTGAAATAATCGAGATCGTGAGCTATGTCGCGCTGAACACGCTAACCAACTATGTGAATTCAGTCGTGCAAACGACGATTGATTTCCCGCTGGTCACTGCCTACACGGCCTAATCGACCGACCCAAGGGCATAGCAGCCCTTGGGTATAAGCAGCAAATCTTTAGCTATAAATGTCTTTGACGATATACCCATTAGCCAGCGGGCATGTTCAGATAACGGGTTGATAACAAGAATCGTAGGGTGGGTTAGCCCCTTAGGGCGTAACCCACCGTGACGCGACATAAAGAAAAGCAGCGTACCGGTGGGTTACGGCTTAGCCTAACCCACCCTACGAATATCGTTTTTCCTAGTCAAACCAAGTACTGTTCATATCAACACATAATCTGAACATGCCCTAGCCAGCACGAAAGAGATGCAGGATATTTCCCCCGGAGCGATAGGCATCCCATGCTTTCTCATGGAAAAAGTACGCCACGGTATTGACCATCGGCTCGATCAAAGCCAAGGCGCTGGCCATGCCAAAACTGCCGGTGATGAAATACGCCACGCTAAACGCCACACTAAAATGGACGCAGGCAAATGTGATGGTCTTGATCATTTTGGGCACTCCTTGGCACAGCGCCAATTCAAACTATTGATGCACCAATGATAATCATTATCATTTGAAAGGTCGAATTGATTCTCTGTGTTGCCCCGATAGCATTGCGCTATGCTTGCGCTAGCCGCTCGATTGCCGCCAACTACAGGACATAACCATCAAGCGCCACGGCCAACGCGATGTTCAGCCCAATTCTCACCACACACGCGATTACGGCCCGTATGTTTGGCTTCATACAATAATTGATCTGCGCGCTCACACAATTGCGATGCCGACTCTTGCAATCGCTGCTGCGCGACGCCAAAACTGGCGGTGATTTGAAAGTGCTGCGCCCTAAATTGGAAGCTCAGCGCGCGTATCTCCTCCAGCAAGCGCTCGGCAATATGCTGCGCCTGCTCCAGATCGGTGCGCGGCAAAATGATCAAAAATTCCTCACCGCCATAGCGAGCAACCCAATCACTGTCGTCGCGCAGCCCTTGGCGCAAAACCTGCCCCACGGCGCTTAACACCTCATCGCCCGCTTTATGGCCAAATTCATCATTCACGCGTTTGAAAAAAACGATATCGCAAAAAATCAGCGACACTGGCGCTGCGGCTTCATCGGCAAACAGATGCTCAAGCTGATTATTCAAATAATGCCGGTTGTAACAGCCCGTGAGCGGGTCAGTGATCGACAGCTGGCTAATCGAGGCCAAAGCCTCTTCGAGCGCTTCGGTTCTGGCTTTCACCAAAGCATCCAGATGATGAATATGCCGGCTCAACTCGGCCTGTAGCACATCAAACCCCGCCACCACCATATCAATTTCATTCGGAATCACATTATCCCGATGCGATAATTGCAAAGGAACAAGCAGTTTTTCTGCATCCAAATCACGCGCAAAGCTCGCGATCTCTTTTAGCGGCTCGCGCAAATGCCGCCGCAAAATAATCCGCACCAATTGGCAAATCAAGGTCACCAAAATCACATAGCCCAAGCTACTCAGGCCGACATTGATCAGCAGCATGCGATATAAGACGGCGGAATCGGGGTAAACCGCCAAATGCCCGATGATATGATTGCTCGTCCCCGGCTCCAATATGCGAAATGAATGTGCGGGCAAATTGCCAGCGCGTTGGCGCGAGCCATATTCAAAATGCCGACCCGCCAGCAAATCGAGCTGCACAAACCCAATCTCGTCATTCAGATCAACCATGCCACGCAAAGCGGACTGAATGCTGGTCGGCTCAATATCCCAAATGGCGAGCGCCAATTGCGGCACATACACCGTGGCAATCGCATCCAGCGTATCGTGGTATTGGTGCTCGCTCTGGCGATAAATCATATATGCGTGTATCGCACCGACCAAGGTCGCGCACAGCACCGACACCAGCACAATCTGCTGAATAATCAGTCGTGTAATCGATTGAAAACGGGGTAAACGCATAACTATTTGAGCCACGTGTCCAGTGAAAATTGATAGCGCTTGAGCGCAGGATTAAGCGCTTTGCTATACGACTTAAAATCAATATCGGCAAAATGCTGAGAACCATAACGGTCCTGATAATGCTGCGCCATTTGCGGCGTAATCAGGCCAAACATCGGGCGCTCCATTTCCAGCCCTTCGGTAAAATCTTTGCCATGCAAATAATCGTAAATCAGCACCAAACTCCACGCACCTGCCAGCGCATGCCCGCCAGCCAGCGCGCTTAATCGCCCGTTTTGCATCGCCGCCATCGCCGCAGGCGACGAATTAAACGCGCTAAACAGCGCCGTTTTTCCTACTACGCCACCGCGCGCCTCCCAGCTTTGCATCGCGCCAAAAGCCATCAGATCGCTACCGCTCCACACCAGCTTGGCCTGAGGGTAACGCTCGTACAGCCAGCTCGCCTGCTCCATCGCCTTGCTTTGCTGCCAGTTGGCATACACCATCTGATCGAGCACCGCATCAGCGCTTTCGGCGATCGCCTTTTTCATCCCCAAATTGCGCTGCGCCGAGCTGGGGGTAGAGCGATCACCCGCAATCGCCAACACATGCAATTTGCCATCCGCAGCGTAGAGCTTGGCTTTGCGCCCCTGCGCCAACAGCATTTTGCCCGTCAGATAACCCGCATCATGCGCATCGGGCACCAAAGAACCCAACCAATGAGGATATTTGTCGCGCGGAACGCCAGCCAAATAGCGATCATCTGCGCTCAAAATACCGCTAAATGCCATAAAACACTTGATCTTCGTCGTAGAAAAAACCTTGAGCATTTCAGGGCCCAAGCCATGATCATTACTAAAAATCACCACATCAGGCTGCTGTTGAGGGGCACGCGCCGCGACGAGCTTGGCGATTTCAACCATGCGCAAAGGGTCACGCTCGGCGTAGCTGACCTCCAGTTGAAAGCCCAACTGCCGCGCCGCCGCCTGCATCGCCGAGCTGGCCGTTTGCCAATACAGCTCATCGTGCTTGCCCGGATTAATAAACAAAATATTGCTCGCCCACAGCGGCGGCGACATCAGCAAAGCACAGATCAAGCTCAATAAATACGACCATCGCTTCATCGCAAAAACCTTCACGCCATGAATGGCAGCTAAAGCATTGATTAATCGGCTCATATTATCATGGCATATCAACGCTTGATGCACAGTCTAGGCTAGGGAAACTATTTAGCCCGACGATGGGGCGGGGTAATTTCAAGCCCAAATTCGAGGCCAAATAGTCAAAGTTTATTGCACGCTCGATCATCGTGGTATTTGCCTGCTGGCGCATTTGCCAGTGTGGTATTGGCCTGCTGCGCAGGCGATAAACCGGCGGTTTCGCCCGCCTAACGAGCAAGGCGTGACGAAGCTTGGCAACTTGTTGCCTTAGCGCAGGCCGTGGCCTTAGGCCAGTCAGTCTTGCCTTGCTCCTGATGACCCCAACGCGCCCGATCGACGCGAAACCCCGTCCGTCCGGCAATTGGCAAGGCGCCGCAAAACTCGCTATGCGAGCTTGGTTTTATGCGGCTAAGCCGCGACGTTTTGATGCGCGTTCCGCCGCGCAGACAGGTCGGGGGCTTTGCTTCTCCAAAGCCCCCAACACCCCAAAGGAGCCCCCCGCCTGCGGCCCTCCGGGCTACTAGCCTTAGGCCACGGTCTACGCTAAGGCAACAAGTTGCCAAGCTTCGCCACGCCTCAGTCGGTCGCGAGCCAAACGATAAAACAGTTTGTCTCCCTCCACTCCCTCGGCGAGGGGCGACAGGGGATTAAAGCCCCAGACCGCAGAGTGCGGACTTAATATGCACGGGGTATATCAAGCAAGATCAATCAAATATTTAACTTCAGAGCAACACCACGGCAGGTATATGCCTCGATGGTCGGTTTGGGGCTTGAATTCCCGTGTAGCGAAAACCGAGGTGAGGAGCGAGACAAACTGTTTTATCGTTTGGCTCGCGACGAGGTGAGGGCTGCGCGGAGCGCTTTTCGCCCGGGTCGCCTTCTCTTGCTTACTTCTCTTGGCGAGCCATATATATAATAAGTACATAAAATTTACTACTTGGTGGCAACAATGGCAATTGCTTATTCATATATTCGTTTTTCTGACTCACGACAAATTCAAGGAGCTTCACTTGAACGCCAGACTGAGCAAGCACGCCGATGGTGCGCTGAAAATGGAGTTGAGCTATGCCCTGATAGTTTCCGTGACTTGGGGGTTTCAGGGTTTGATGCCTCCAATCTTCGTGCGAGTTTAGGGGCATTCTTGGATGCGGTTTTTGATGGAAAAATCAAATCTGGAAGTTATCTATTAATTGAAAACTTTGATCGTTTAAGTAGAGCTGAACCTTTAGAAGCGTTGGAATTACTGAAAAAAATTATTGATGCAGGCATTCTTGTTGTAACTTTAATTGATAGACGCATATTCACGCGGGAGTCATTAAGCGAAATTACTCCATTGCTTGTTAGTCTTATAAGTATGGCTCGGGCACATGAAGAAAGTGTGGTTAAGTCTAAGCGCATCCGTGATGCGTGGAATCGGCGTCGAGATGCAGCTTTAATTTCAGATAGACCAGAACCTATTTTTGGCAAAACACCTGCATGGGTAACTAAAGTTGATACAAAATTTGAGCTTGTTCCAGAATTTGCTGAAACGATATGCAAAATTTTTGAGCATTCCGCGGCGGGATTGGGATCACTTGCAATATCACACAAGGCCAATGAAGAGAATTGGGCATACCCTAAAAGACCTTTTACTGATGCTCAGATTTACAGAATTTTGACTAGTCGATCTGTTCTTGGGGAGTTTGCCCCAAGACTATCTGATAAAACTTCAAAATCCAAAAAGGTTAGCTCTGGACTAGTTATCCATAATTACTACCCATCCGTAATTTCAGAGGCACTATTCAATCAATCACGGCATGCTGTGGAAATTCGTAGTACTGGCCGCCGTCGAGATGCTGGGTTTTACAATGTGCTTGCACACCTACTGCAGTGCTCATGTGGTGCTTCAATTACACGAAGGAAAGGATCTCATCGTCAGACGTTGAAAAACTATGCATCATATGAATGTAGAAGTCGGCGTCAGAAGATCACGACCTGTAAGTCTTTGAACCATGCGTATATTGAGCAAAAGCTGGTCTGGCTACTGCTTTCGATTAACATTCAGCAGATGAATCTACCTGAAATCAAAAGAATTGAAGCTGAGATTCGAGAACATGAAGGTGCGTTACTTACAGGAAATGATTCTCTAAAAATACTTGAAGCGGTATTTTTAGAGACCACGAATGCTGGAATAAAACCTCCAAATGCACTAGTTGCTCAATTGGCTGCGCTAGAAAAAAAGGTTCTTGATGCGGAAGAAAAGCTACTCACATTAAAAATGGAAGTCCAAAAACTCCAGAGCGTTAAAGGTAGTATTTTAACAAGCGGTGAAAGCTATTCAGACGTAAGAAATAGAACCCATGAGTATTTAGCGAAATTGTACGATCCTACGGAAGGTGATTATAGGGCAAAACTTAATTTAGAATTTCGTACGCTGATTGACAAAATTATCATTAATGGGAATGAAAAAACGGCTCAAGTAATCTTAAAACGTAACCCAAACATGAAGAAACAAATAATCCTAAATCTAGAAAAAGGCAGGCATCGCCAGCCTATACTTAATTATCAGCTAGATGGCACAATTAAATTACAATATTCAGTAATGACGTTTGATGATCCCGTCTATGGAGTTCGCTCTTTAATGGATATTGTTTGACGCAACGAACATCCCCCCTGTTTGAGGGGGGATGCCGATAGATAAAATCTATAAAAATCAAAATCAAACGATCACATAGATATGCTAAGAGAATCTACTGTCCTAATATTGTATAGCCAAGATTTTTATTAATTCATAATGCTTGAGCAAATTTATTTTTAGATAACCATATATTATGAATTCTCACCCGAGCCTAATCAATTCTATAGTATATTATACCCCCGCAGTGCTCATGCCTAATGCCACCAACGTTGGCAACCTGTAAGTACAGTCTAAGTGTTTGAAGTGGCACACGGCAAACACGGGGTTTTACGAGAAAAAGTTTTCGAGTAAAACCAATACAAAACCGCATCCAAGAAAAAAATAAGGGGTGAGGTCTATTGAATTAAGGTGAGAAATAAATAAGGCTTTAACTTAATATATATTTTTTCTATAAAAAAAGCCGTGTAATCAGTGTAAGTGATATTTAACGAGGGTTGCACCCGTGTAAGTGCTGTATCTAACAGTGTGAAAACTGTGTGATGGGCTGATAGCTTAAACAACCATCTCTTCATTAAAAAAGACATGCTTTCGTTGGTTAAATGCCCGTACATAAAATATCAGTTACATTATTAACCTTGGTTGCCAATCGCTAGTCAGTCCGTTGATTTGTAGAATAGTATATTACATCATGTTGCATGATTAAATACATTAAATGAAACCATTGAGAACATTAGATTTAATTTATGTGCCAATAACTACGCCTGTTAGTGCTGCAAAAATTGGAATCCACCAGCGCCTATCGGCACGATGCGACATAGCTTGGGTTTACAACTTAATTGCAATTTCAATAAGTGCAGTTACTTGTTCAGATGCTCGGGGATAGATCTTACAACTTAGTTGCTATGAGCCGTTATCATCAATTGCATCTAAAATAACCTTAGCAATGCCGTTATCCTTTATGGCATCTACATAATGTTTAACCTTTGCCATTTCAGCTGCATTAGTTATTTTTATACTTTCGTGTAATCCAAGTGATTGAATCCGATCGCTAGCCCGACCTTCACTTAATTTCATAAGTAGTGCACACAAAGCGTAAGATAGGTATATATTTTCTTTAAACCGCTCGTTTCCGACAGTAAATAGGAATGCAGCATGCTCAAATGCATCACAATTATCATGCTCCATTGCACGTATTAAATAGGTTATTGATTTTTCGGTATCCGCTTTATCTTTATATGCATTGTAATGAATATGTGAAATGTCATGCCCACAACCACAACCATATAATACACTTAAATAATATTCTGCTTCTCCATCTTGGGCTGATGTAGCTCGCAGTAACCACTCCTCTGCTAAATCAAAATCAATGCAGGAAAATATTTCAAGTAAAAATATTATACCGAGCGTAAGTTGGGCATGAGGATTGCCTTCTTTAGCAGAGTCTCCCACCCAATGAGCAAGAATATCATTAGCTGGCCTTTCGTTATAATATTTAGTAAAATGTTCACGGCTAATATCTAATTCCACAGCAGCTGGAATATGTCCCCATAATGCGGCATTCAAAAAATACCTAGAAGCTAAACCACGATCATAATGTTCATATGCTTTGTTATTGAAAATTAGTCCCAAGTAGTGATTTGACAAACAAATTAAATTTGTATCATTGGACAACCTAGAGCGTTTGAAGTGATACACAGCGTCGTTTAGATAATTATCTATATAGTATACTTCGCCTAGGATCCCATCCGCTTTTAAATTTCCGCGAGTAGTCAGCTTGTTTAGTTTTTTAATTGCAGTTATTTTATCTCCATTTTCAAGAAGACAAATGCAATTCTCTATATCATCAGAGCTATATCTACGACTAAAAAATTTTGAATAAATGTAACTCAACATTTAAATCTAATCCAAGTAATTTATTTTCTTAAAAAATTTAAAATATAAAAATAATTATTATTTCAGGTCGCCTCTTGACTTCTATTGTCTTAAAGTGGGCTAAATGGCGCTACTTTGAATAGTGCTAATTCTAATATATCTAATGCATGAGTGATAGGCTATAAGTTACAACTACAGCAGCACTATTCTGGCAATCGAGTAGTTTCAAGTCTTAGTTAAGTAATTCAATATTGGCAAGTTTGAAACCTCTAGGAGCTTTACCAGATATACGTTTTTGATAAGGAGATATAAAGAGTGTTGCCAATTTTTCACCGTTAGGGTGTGATATTTCATAAGCATCTACAGGATGGGGGGATGCATCAGAGCCAAATGAACCAACGCGTTCATAAACAATCTTGGTTCCGTCAGGTGTACGAAGGCAACCTAGATATGCAGTACTACCAAAAATTGTCTTGCAAGGAATCGGATTAGAAGGTGTTACGCCAAATTCGCCTTGACCGTTTGGCAGCTCATCAGCATCAACCCCATCCTCGCACATAAGGCTCATTGCTTCGAATAGCTCTTTTTGCTGCTGAAATACGGGGTCTTCATTTAGTGCATCCCATGCTGTTTTTGGTTTCTTACGGAAGATATCGAACAAACCCATACAACATCCTTTAGTCAGTTAATTTCAAATATACTTACACAGGTTTATCTTTTTATTTGTCATGCCTGACCTACTCTCTAGGGTCAAGCTAGATAAAAACAGCAAGCATGGATGATTAGTTTACACCGATGTGTTAAATGCTAACACCAACCTTCGCTTACCAGTGGCGAAATTGGTAAGAGAGCTAAGTACATTTCATTTACTTAGCTCAAACTTGAACAAGAATTCAAAATAAGTTTCGCGATATCAAATCGCGTTGAGTCTGATCCAATAATTTTTGCTTAAAAATAGCTAGCATGGATGTGCGAATTTCTAGAATTAAAATGGAATTGCGCATGGATCCAGCTGCATCAAATTGACACGCCTTCGCCTCCTGTCGCAATAATTACTTCCATTGCTCCATGCATCACCTTTGATGATTCGGTTGGTGCTTTCGGTAAATTCAGCGCCACTTTCTTTAAAATATGCCGCAATTCTTGACCAAAACTCTTTCTGCGAGACTGGGCTATTTCCGTTTGCTTTGCACCAACCGATGTAAGATCTATCAAATTTCTGATTAGCTTCATAGTGCCCTTCATCGTTCAAGAATTTTTCATCGCACTTGTAGAAGCCTTGCTTCCATTCATACCTCATAGGTGATCGCATACTAACAATTAACCCTGTGTCTTTAATCCATGATCTGACACTGTCTGTGCTAGTTTTTGCTTCCTCAATAGCATCATGAACTGCTTTAGGTACGATGAATTGCCCTCTCTTGATTAACTGAATCAGGCCTTCAATTGCCCAATTCAATACTACATTCAGCTCGTTTGTAATAATATTTTTTGCTAACAATGGATCTGGTTTTTCAATTTTGGCATTGAAAGGGATGATCTGTTGCCTTCTCCAAAATCCATTCGACTGATCCTTCACCTTTGGGAAATGGTTCGCGCAAACAATGAATTTTCGATGCGATGCATACGAAACTGGATCTTTATACAAAATCTTTACCTCTACAACACCACCTGATATGAGCATTTTCAATTTTTGTTCATTAATGCCACTTTTTGGAACTTCGTCCGAGAAGCACAAACTTGCACCGATGACATTTGGTAAATGCTGCGGATCCAATCTATCCAATTCGAGTGCACATGTTTTTTGGTGTAACTGGCAAACAATATCGAGTAGTGTTGACTTGCCATTTTTTCCTGATCCTAACCAAAGCTGCATAACTTGATAATTGAGCTTGCTTTGTAAGGAATAGCCGATGTACTCCTGCACCAACTGCCTGATCTCAGTATCAGGTAAAATCTGCTCGATGAACTTCTGAAATTTACTACCTTCAAAGTTACGCTTCTCATCGAAGTCGCAATTAATCGCATAAGTCATTGCACGGTTTTTGTCTGGTGGCATTAGGGATTTAACGCCCATTGCATCGCCTTCGCAGCCAACAGCAATATATTGAGTCTCAGTTGGGATGCATGCGTCCGTTATTTGAGATATCGGTAGCTTTGGTAGGAATGCCCTTAATAGGGCTGTACATGCTCGTGCTTTATTTGCCGTAGCTTTATCTCGAAAATTTTCAATTAAGAAGTTCAATGCTGCATTTTCAAGATTGAGTTGAGTTTGAGCCTGATAATGGCTTCCTGTCCATTTATATACGACTCCACCTGTAGTGTAATACTCGCTCTCCTTTAGCGTTTTAGCAAACTGCAAGTCAATTGATTCTCTGGTAACTTTATTTTTCATAATATATATCTCCTTGTGGTTTAATTATTGTTCGATATTCATTTAAATTCTTAATGGTTGCATCTTATCTAATTACTGCATCCATTCTTACTTATTGCTCGTGTTTCATAAATCTTGTAAAAAACAATTTTGGCGGCAAGATCAATTGCTCTCTAAACGATTTGTCCGCCGTTGCTGTGCGAGTTTTAACTAATTCGGATTTTTGTTCTTTGAGCAAATGGAAGCCGGGCAATTTACCGATTCTATCAAGTATGAATTGCATTTTGCTCTTGCTGTGCTGGTGAGACTTAATCGTATTGACTAATAGTCCATAGGTTTTTTCATTCAATTGCCAGCTATAGCTGTATTTATTATCAGATGACCTATAATATTTTCTAAGTTCATACCTGCCGAACGCATTTAGTCTTTTAATTGGATATAGAAACTCCTCCTTCCATATACCAATTTCTTTGTTGCCACCACTAACCAATATTATCCATTTTGCTTTTGGCATATTGGCGGTCTTAACGAATGCCAGCCATGTGCCAGCAATTCCTAATTTCTTATTTCTGCATTTTTGTACATGACTGGCACAGCAGCTAAATTTTTCATGCATCTTGATCATGAACGCATTAATTTTTTCTTCGTCTATTTCGCCCTCTATAAAATGTGAATAACCTCTTGATGCCTGTAGTTGAATTGCTTGCAAGAATACGGCTACTGATCTGAATATTTTTGGCTGATATGTGGTTTTTTGCTCCATGTGACTCCTCCTTATTTGATGAAAATTAGTATATGTGTGATTTCACCAAATAATCGAACTCACGCATAAAAATAATGCGAAATTTCACAACTGATAAGAACACCATAATAATGTTACATAGAATCAGGAGATTGAATTTCATTGTCTATACTATTTGCCACTAAATGAAAGCTAACATCGAAGTAAATCCTGATTTGCCAAATCGGGATTAAGTAATTGACTTAGCCAGTCAATGAAAATTCTCTTGCCGAAGCGTAGTGCATCTAATAGTGCTCGCTACGCTACGACCGGCGCTGGACGGCTGAAATGCTGTCTTTCGACCGAATACACATGAATGTTGGGCGACGAGGAAACGGCTGCTCTGGTGACAGATGCAGACCTGATAAGGTATGAAACTCCGTGAAGTCGGAGCTGTGGGGCCTTGGGAAACTGGGCAACGCATGCGGCACGTGTGGGCTGATGAGCTGCGAGTAATCGTAGAGGGTTCGGAGGTGAAAACTGGAAGAATCGGCACTTCGAGAAATTGAAGGTCTCTGGATAGCTTAAGCATGAAGTTGCACCCTTCGAGGGTGCATTGCCGAGACTATGATTGCGTTTAAGGAAATGGTGTTGAAGTCAACAGATGAGTAAGGGAGCCGTTCGTAACATTGGGCCTCTGAAATACGCAGAGTGTGTGAGTCACACTAATTTGTTGATGGAGCCAGACGCTAAATAGTCGCATGTAGTCTTTATCTAACTCGGGAGCCTCCTAGCTTGCGCTGGACACTGGTTGGCACCAGTGAATGCAAGAAGGAGGGGGAGAATTTTTGAGTACCGTTCATTGTGATATGAATATTGTTTGTGCAACTTTCACAAGTGCAAACAAGATACCTGCGACGCAGGATTACAACTTGGCCGTTGTAGTGGGAAAGAAAATGGCAAGAGAGAATCGATGTTCTGTTGTACGGAAAAATTGCTTGGCGGTAGTTTTTCTTAATTTGATAGCGTGGTAGCTATCAAATAGTTTGCAAGTAATGGCATGGCAACTTTAAAGCCCGAGGAATTCCTCGGGCTTTATTCAATTGTTGCGGAACATTTTGATGTACTTATTGACTCAATGGAGAAGCAAGAGAAGTAAGTGCCGCAGCGCACAGCCGTCAATCCAGCTCAAACGCAAAACTACTGCACACCAGAACTAGACCCTCTAGATTAGCTTTTTATCAACAAAGCCAACAAAAACCATCCAAATAGCTGACGCTAAGTTTGCAAATGGTTATGATTCTGCAATCAGACAATCGGTAGCAGTATTCGACGCAAATCAGCCAAAAGACAACCCGCAAACTTAATAACTATCGTGCTATGTATATAGGATAATACTACGGTATTACTTTCTACATCATGCAGCAACGTACTGCTAGGAGTAGCGTAAATCATGGAGTTAGTAAAAGGAGTAATTGAGGAGGAGCAAATTAGAATGAAACTTAAAAAATTTAGCCCTCAAGGTCCAGATGACACCCTAACAGAAGAATTAGTAATCGCGTTATGTGCGCCCGTTGGATCACCACTGGATAATGTCTCAGATACACTCAGCAAATTTTTAGCAGGCTATGGTTATCACAAACCAACTAAAATAAAAATTAGCGATTATATCAAGCAAGAATGCGGGATTGAAGTTAAAAACCCACCAACCATTGAATGCAAACTAAAATTAATTGAAGCAGGCAATAAATTAAGGCAGGAAAATGGACACGACTATCTGGCAAAGAAAGTTGTGTCACAAATATTACGAGAGCGATTAATTAACGCAAAGAAGAATCTAAGAAAAGAAAACCCTTCACTCACAGAAGAGTCCTTAGAAAACGCTGAAGACATTGAAATAAAAGACGCACTTCAAGCAGAAATAAATAGAAGCAGAAGACATTGCTACATCATTAACTCAATAAAAAATGAAGGTGAATTAAAGCTATTACGAAAGGTTTATGGTGATTCTTTTTTTCAGATTGGAATTGTCTGTCCAATAGAGCAAAGAAAGCTAACACTTACAAAAAACAAAGACGACAAAGATTTAAATAAGATAATTGACATTGATTCAGGCGAAGAGATCAATAACGGCCAACAAATGCATAAGGTATTTCAAGCATCCGATTATTTCATTCGCATGGAAACCGAGGCAACACTTGATGCTAAAATCTCTAGATTTCTAACCTTATTATTCGAGGAGAGAATTAGCACTCCAACTGTTGCTGAAAATGCAATGTTTGCAGCTACATCAGCGGCTAAAAATTCTGCATGTATGTCACGTCAGGTTGGTGCAGCTATTGCTGATAAAAATGGTGAAATTATATCTACAGGCTGGAATGACGTACCAAGACGGACAAAATCTGCTGATATTCTAAACACATGGGACAATCGTTGCCACAGTCACCCTACTGGAGCAGGTTTTTGTAGAAATGATTTACACAAGAATATGCTGAAGGATGAAATTGAAAAATCAATTAAAGGTTGGTTGGTTAGCGCTGCTGCTTATATTGATGCACAAGATAATTCAGGGTCCGCATCTGTTGATTTGATTAACAAAATTCTTGCAAATAAAAGCATAACTTTAGATAAGATTCTATCAAAAACGAAGGTTAAAGATTTAATAGAGTTTTCACGTGCCGTTCACGCAGAAATGCATGCGATCATCCGTGCATCTGGAACAGGTAGAGATCTACAAGATAGCGTGTTATACTGCACGACGTACCCTTGTCACAACTGTGCTAAACACATAATTGCATCAGGGGTATCTGAAGTTTATTATATGGAACCATATAAAAAATCATTAGCTATTGACCTTCATGATGACTCCCTCGTAGAGAGCGCTACAGAAGATCGTAAACTTGTGGCATTAATGCCATATGAAGGAGTTGCACCATCTAGGTTTTATTTCTTTTTTGGAATGAAAAGAAAAAGGAAAGATAGTGAAGGTAAATATCTAAAAATTGATGAAATCACTTCAGCAAAACCAAAGACAGAAACAAATATGGAATCGATACCTGCACTTGAAACAATAATTTTAAAATCAGAAAGCAGGCTAGATTTTGAAAAATCGAAAACTTGGAGTAACGATCATGGAAAAGGAGTATCAGCAGCTAATTCTTGATTTTGGCAAAGATTTCTCCGAAAACCAAGAGCAAGAATTAATCAAAAACTTTAAGACTGTAGACAAAAATGAATTAAAAAAACCAACAAATGTTATTTTTTTATTTGAAAAGATATCAGAGCAAAAAAGAATAAATAATCGTAAAGAGATTGAAGAAATCTCAAGATTAGCAATTGAAATTATTGATAAATATAATTAACACCCAATAAGAAGCCCCGCTATGCGGGGCTTCTTACATTAACGTATCGCCCGATAACCAACTCCCATCAACCACTCACGCCACATACCCCACACACCACACAATCCCACTCAGCCTAAGCCAGCAATACTCCACCCCATCGCAATTGAGCGTCGCGAACAACAATCAAGCAAAAAAACCATTCTGGGCATTATCAAACTCAATATAGGTACTGATACAGATGCACTTGTTAGTAAAACTCAACAGCGGGCGGCAGCTCGGGCACCGCGCAGCACGTTAAGGCGTATTCAACGTAAAGCGGTGATTAGGCCTTACGCCGCACTGAGGTGATTATTCTTAAGCCGGGTCAATCATTTCCCTTCAATAAAATCCGCATCAATTACTTAGCTTGGCGCAAAACACGCTCAACACCTGCGCACTACAATCAATACATTCCATCCTGCTGGCGACGGCCACCATGTCCAATCTCATCACCGATCTCGAATCTGCCATCACCTCCGCCACCGGCGCGGTGTTTCACGTGAAGCAACAACGCAGCGTGGGTGGGGGCTGTATTAATGAGGCGTTTGTGATCAGCGATCGCGCCGACTCAACGCGGCAGTATTTTGTGAAAACCAATCGCGCGGCTTTGCATCACATGTTTGTTGCTGAGGCGGCGGGGCTGGTGGCGCTGGGGGAGGGAATGCGTGTGCCGCAGCCGATTGCGGATGGGGTGAGTGGCGCGCAGGCTTGGCTGGTACTCGAATATTTGCCGATGGCCGGCTCGCCCGATCCAGAGTCTATGGGGGCGGCTTTGGCGCGGGTACATCGCATTACGCCGACGGGTTTGACGAAGGGCTCGCCGCGCTTTGGTTGGGATATTGATAACACCATCGGCAGCACGCCGCAAAGTAATCGCTGGAATCAGAGTTGGATAGATTTCTGGCGTGATGAACGACTGCTGCCGCAATTCAAATTGGCGCGACACAATGGCTGTGATTTTGGCGCTGCGGGCGCTAAGTTGCTCGATAAATTGCCCGAGTTTTTCCGCGATTACACGCCGCAACCGAGCTTGCTGCATGGTGATTTGTGGGGCGGGAATGCGGCGGGGCTGGCCGATGGTACGCCGGTGATTTTTGACCCCGCCTGCTACTTTGGCGATCGCGAGTGCGATTTGGCAATGACCGAGTTATTCGGCGGTTTCGGGCCGCGCTTTATGGCGGCCTATCACGCGGCGTGGCCGATTGATGCGGGCTACGCGCAGCGCAAGACGCTGTATAACCTGTATCACATTATCAATCATGTGAATTTATTCGGCAGCGGCTACGAAGGCCAAGCGCGGCAGATGATTGCCACTTTGCTGCGCGCTTGACCTGTCGCTAGGGATTAGACGCTGGCGGCGGTGAAGCGCTGTTGAATGTGTTTTGGCGTTTCGATTTCATCGACAATCGCCACCGCCAAGTCGGCCACCGAAATACCCGCTGGCTGCTCACCAGCAAATAGCACGTCATCACCGCCTACGCGATATTGGCCTGTGCGCTCGCCGGGGGCGAGGAACACCGGTGGCGAAACAAAACGCCATTTCAGGCTGCTCTCGGCGCGCAGCAGATTCAGCGCTTCGCGTGCGCCCAGTGCGCCTTCTTTCCATTCAGCAGGGAAATCAGGCGTGTCGATCAGTTGCAATCCCGGCGCGATATACAGGCTACCCGCACCGCCGACTTCCAGAAAATCAGCCACGCCAGCGGCTTTCACACCCGCCACGATGGCGTTGTGGCCTTGCAAAAATAGCGCTTGAATATCGGGCTTGCCCCAGCCGGGGTTAAAGGCCGAAATCACAGCATCGTGGCCCGCCACAGCGGCGGCGATGTCGGCGGCGTCATAGGCATTGCTGGCGCGGGCGGTGACATTGGCCAGCGCTGGCACTTTGGCAATATTGCTGACCACGGCAGTGACTTGGTGGCCGCGATTGGCGAGCTCTTGCAAGATGGCTGAGCCGACAAAACCAGTTGCACCGATCAGAGCGATTTTCATGATGTATTCCTTTGCAGTAATAAATGATTTGAAAGTGGGTTCATCATAATTGCTTGCAATCAGGCTGATAATCCGCCAAAAATGGCATTCATTGTTTAGTAAAACTTAACAGTAGGTACAAGATGGATGCGTTGCGGCGAATGGCGATTTTTGCGCGGGTGGTGGAATTAGGCTCGATGAATGCCGCAGCCAAGGCGCTGGGCATGACGCCGTCGGCAGTCAGCCAGCATTTGAGCAAGCTCGAAGCGCAGCATAATGTGACCTTGCTGCACCGTACGACGCGCAAGCTGACGCTCACCGAGGCGGGCGCGGTGTTTTATCAGGGCTGCGCCGATATGCTGGCGGCGGCGCAATTGGCCGAGCAGCGCATTACCGAGCTGCGCGATGCGCCAGTGGGCGAGCTGCGGCTCTCGGCACCGACAGGTTTTGCGGGCCCCTTGATTAGTCAGGCGCTAGCGCCGCTACTCAAAGCGCACCCGCAACTGTCGCTGCGGCTGTTTTTTCACGATGAAATGATCGATCTGGTGGGTAATCGGATTGATCTGGCGCTGCGCGCGGGCGAGCTAAAAGACTCTAGCCTCGTCGCACGGCATCTGGCCGATTGGCCCAATGTACTGGTCGCAGCGCCGCAATTTCTGGCGCGCATCGCGCCGATTGCGCACCCATCGCAATTGGCCGAGCAGCAATGGATAGGCATTGAGGCGGGGCGGAGTGATTTTGTATTTATCCACCCCAATGGCGAGCGTTGCCAGCCAACGATCACGCCGCGCATTGTGAGTAATAATATTGTCTCGGCCCGCGAATTTGTCTTGGCGGGAATGGGGCTAGCGATCCAGCCTGAGCCCGAAGTACGCACAGCGATCAATGACGGCCGACTGATGGTGGTGTTACCCGAATGGCGCTTACCCAGTATCGCGATCTACGCCGTCACCCCCCGCCGCGAAGCGCAACCGGCCAAGGTACGCTACGCGATCGAGGCGCTGAAAGCACAGCTGGCGCTGTAAAGCGGCGCGCGCTGTCGCAATCAGCTGCATCATAAAACGTCAGCACTATTGACCAATGGCACGCGAGTCGATGCGGCGTTCAGCGCGATTAGATGGATCATCTCGCTGACCGTCGTGCAGCAATCAGCCAGAATCGACACGGTATATTTTTCGGCGGCTTTCGAGATGGCCGTATGGGTGACGCAGTTTTGCGTCATCATGCCGCAGACCAATAGCTCGGTAATGCCCAGCTCTTGCAGCGTCGCCTCCAGATTGGTGTGGTGAAACCCATCAGCGTAGGCTTTAATCACGACGGGCGCATCGGGCGCGGCGGCCAATACCCGCTGATGTATCTCTGCACCAACGCTGTCTTTATTAAAGAAGGGAGCAATACCCCTAGTTGGATCGGCAATGTGCTGAATATGAATAATCGGCGTACCCGCCGCTTTGGCCTTGGCCATCGCCTGCTCGATATTCAGCAAAGTGGCGTCGGTATTCCACTGCGGAAATGCGCCGCCAGGGAAATAATCATTCTGCAAATCAATCACTAACAAGGCACGTTGGCTTGGCTGAGTCATGGTCATGCTCCGAACTGGGTGGGTGAGCAATGATTATCTGGCGGCAGGTAAAACCCCCACAGTGGCCTGATTGCCAAAATACGCTAAGATTGGGCCAATCCATTGTCATGGTTTGCCGATATGCTCAACTCTCCGCTGCCCATCGTTGCCGTCGTTGCATTTGATCAGATTAGCCCCTTCCATTTATCGGTGCCGTGCGTGGTATTTGGCGAAAATCACCCCGGCGCCCCGCGTTTTGATTTGCGCGTGTGCGCCATCGATCCACCACCATTGCGCACCTCGGCAGGCTTTACGGTTGGCAATGTGTATGATCTGACCACGCTAGAGCAGGCCGATCTGATCATTATCCCCAGCTGGCGCAATCCCGCCGAACAAGCACCCCAAGCCTTACTCGACGCACTTGTGGTTGCCGCGCAGCGCGGTGCGCATTTGGTGGGCTTGTGCTTGGGTGCGTATGTGCTGGCCGAGGCGGGGCTGCTCGACGGTCGAAAGGCGACGACGCATTGGGCGTTTGCCGATGATTTTGCGCGACGTTTTCCGCAGGTCAGGCTCGATGCCGACGTGTTGTATCTCGATGATGGCCGCATCCATACTTCGGCGGGCACGGCAGCGGGGCTCGATTGCTGCTTGCACTTGCTCCGCAGCCAATATGGCGTGAGCGCTGCCAACGCTGTCGCGCGTCGACTCGTGGTGCCGCCGCACCGGCAAGGCGGGCAAAGTCAGTTTATTCAGCAACCGCTGCCCAGCACGGCGCGCGATTCACGGCTGGCCGAGCTGATTGAATGGGTGCGATTAAATCTGGCGCAGCCACACACGCTCGATAGCCTCGCAGCCAAAGCAATCATGAGTCGGCGCACCTTTACACGGCATTTTCAACAGCTTTATGGCCTCAGCGTAGGGCAATGGCTAATCAACGAGCGATTGGCGCTGACGCAAAGCCTGCTCGAAGGCAGCGATTTGAATATTGAGCAAATCAGCGAGCAAGCCGGCTTTGGCTCGCCAGTCTCGCTGCGACACCATTTCAGGCAGCAATTCGGGGTATCGCCGCAAGTTTGGCGGCAGACATTTCGCGGTACTACCTAGCAGTAAAACTAGGGCCAAAATGGCTAATCTGGGCCTATTTTTTATCCACAAATTTATCCACAATCTAAGTAGCCTTAACCTCCCGAACCAGCCCAATGGCGCATGCCTAATTTCCATTGCCAGTGCAGCGCATACAGCGAGCCAGCGGCGATCAGGCCCATGAGCGCAATCGTGCTCCAGACATTCGCGTCGCGCAGTAAGGCCAGCGTTGGCCACCAGACGATGCCGCCCAGTGGCAAAGCCATAAAGGCGTAGCGCGTGAGCTTGGGGAAAATTTCTAGCGGGTAGCGCGACATATCGGTCAGCTTGCCCATCATGACTTGCATCGCAAAAGATTCGCCCAACCAGAAACAGCAGGATACCGCCATCATATTGACCGATAGCAACACAATTGCCGCAAATGGCACCATGATGATGAATTTTAGCCAAAACATACCGTCACTCAGATACGGCGTATTCCACAGCCCAAAGATGCAATAGGCGAGGCCAGTAAACAGGCAAATAAAGCCCTGGGGGTGAAATTTTTCCAGCATCAGCAGCAATAGCGGATGGCCGGGGCGGGTATAAAAACGCGTGAAATTGCCGTTCTTGAGCCAGATCTCCACCCAGTACATCGAATTAAAACAGCTACTTTGCGGGGCAAAAATCGTGAACATAAAGCCCTGCATAAAGATCAATTCGCCCCGACTCCAGCCCATTACCGTGCCAGAAGCTCCGAGCATAAAGTACACCGTCAGCATGCTGGCAAGTGAAGTTGAGATCACGCCAAGCATAATCAGCCCGAAATCCGCGCGATTTTCCAATTTTGCCGCTGCGTCGGCGCGCGCCATACGCAGGTAGGCGGTGGCAAAAGTCATACTACCCTTCCTGTGGATAAGTTTGTGGGCAAGTTATTAACAAGCTGTGAGCCTAGTGTGAGTGTGGCCTGTATAAGTCGTGGGTATGTCGGTATAAATCATTTCAAATGGGCGTCTGGGTAAAATCAATTCCACTCGGATTTTCGCGCACCATCATGCGCTCTGGTGCTGGGAATACCTGAAATCCAAATTGCTCATACAAGCCGTGTGCATTGCCAGTCAGTAAAAAGCAGCGGGATACACCTGCTAGTATTGGGCTAGACAGCAGTTCAGAAATGATTTTCTTTGATATACCCCCGCCTCGATAGGCTTCATCAACATACACATCGGCCAGATAGGCAAAGCGCACCGTGTCGCTGATTACCCGTGCATAGCCCACTTGCTGCCCGTCGACGAATGCACCAATCACCACCGTAGAAGCACGTGCGGCTTGCTCAACGTAATGCTGGCTAATGCCCGGCGACCAATACGAGCCGGCCAACCACGCCGTAATGCGCGGCCAGTCCATCGTGGATAAGTCAGTGCTCAATGTCAGTGCAGGTGCGTTCATTTCATTGTTCATTGCCAATTCCGTTCTTCGGGCCTAGCGCCCAGACGCTTATTCCACGGGCTATGCACTAACCCGCCGCCAGATTTCATATTCGACGCGCTCACCGGCCGCATTAAAGCGCTCGTTATGCCATTCATCACCGGCAATCCGATAAGTAAAGGTAAACTCCGCGCCGTTCATTTCCCCCCACGAAGCCAAGGCGGGCGTTTCGGTATAACTCGTTTGATCAAAACGATAGCCACCGCTGGCCGCCGAATAAAAAGCGCCGCGCAGCAGCGTGACAAAGCTAAAGCTCTGCGCCGAAATCACTTTGCGCGATTGCAGCTCATTCATGTTGTACGGCTTGATCGCCTCGCCCGGCTCGGCAATTTCGCCAGACACTAACTGCCATGCACCAATAAATGGATTGCTATTCATGTGTAAATTCTTCCAATCAAAAATGACTTAAGCCCCGAAAATCACCAGCTTGCGTTGAATCATTCGACTCGCCCATTGTGCACAGATGACAAACACCAGCGCCCATACGGCTTGAATGAATAGCGGTGTGATCTCGCTACTTTGCCCGGTGAGATAGGCGACCGGCGTATTGAAAAAATGCGCGAAGGGTAGCCAATGCAAGATGGTTTGCACGCCAGCTGGCAGAAAAGCGAGCGGAATCAGCGCACCGCCGAGAAACTGCACCACGACATCCTTGCTGGCAGTAATGCCCCATAAATCGGTGGCGATGAAACCCGCGAGACCGACGACAAAGTCGATACAAAACAGCAGGACGAAGGACAAGGCAATTGACGCAAGTGCCAGCAGCCACGAGCTAGGGCTCAAACGCAAACCAGCCCACAGCAAAAACACGCCAAAGGCGGGCAGAAAATAGGCGGCTTGCGCCAACACGCGCCCCAAGGATAGCGCGGCGTGCCGTAGCGGCAGCGAGATGGGTTGCGTCAAGGCAGTTGCCACTTCGCCCGAGCGGATTTCTCGCGCCAAACGCCAATCACCAAAGGCCTGCATCATGGCAAACAAGGTCTGCGCGGTAACTACGTGCAATAGCGCCGACGAAAAACTCATCCCCGCGCGGGTCGGGTCACCGGCGTACAGCGCTTGCCACAGGTAGTACAGCAGCCACATGCCGAGCAGATAACCCAGGGTGAGTATGGCTCTGCCGCGCTTATCTGTTGCGACGATGCGGGCATTACCCCATGCCAATGCAGCACAGGCTTTCAATCTATGCTTCATACCGTGGCATCCTCCGCTGCATCGGCGCGCAGATTTTTGCCGATATAAAAGCCGTGCAGCAGGTCTTCAAAGCTTTGCTCCACTGGCTTGATTTCATGCACAGTAAATGGGGCAAGCGTCTTGACCAAATCAGCAAAGGGCAAAGCGTCGTCTTGACGCGCGATTTCTAGCCAGTCGCCATTGCTGCGCACCGGCAGGGCAGCAGGGTGAGCGGCGAGCACTTCATTCGCCGCAGCGTGTTGGCTGGCATCGACTCGCGCCGCCCACCAGCGCCCGTCGCCGGCGTGAGCACGAAAATCGCTCAAACTACCGTCAAAACGCAGCGTTCCATGGTCGATCAGCAGCAAACGTCGGGTAAGTCGCTCAATATCACCGACATCGTGCGAGGTAATCAACACCGTCGTACCCGCTTCCTGATTGAGTTTACGGATCAGTGCGCGCATACGCGATTTCATTTCCAGATCGAGCCCAATCGTCGGCTCATCGAGGAAAACGACTTCGGGCGCATGCAAAAAAGCGGCTGCGATTTCGCATAACATGCGCTGACCCAAGCTCAGGGTACGCGCAGGTCTATCCCAAAATTCATCCATCCCGCCATCGGCGCGAAATAGTTTGAGCTGGTGCTGGTACACGGCGTCGGGCACGTCAAACAGCGCCTGCAAGATGGCAAACGAGTCGCGTACCGGCAGGTCTTGCCACAACTGCGAACGTTGACCAAACACCACGCCTATCCGTTTGACGTATTGCTGGCGCTGCCGCATCGGGTCAAAGCCCGCTACGGTGACGCGCCCACTTGATGGCGCCAAGATGCCCGTGAGCATTTTGATCGTCGTCGATTTCCCCGCACCATTAGGGCCAACCAGCGCGACACATTCGCCGCGCGCAATCTCAAAATTGACGCCGCTGACAGATTTGTTTTCATCGTATTGGGTACGAATCAACTGCGTAAAACGCTCACCCCACGTTTTGGCTGGGCGCGGTGTTTTATAAATACGGCTGAGATTTTCGGCTTGAATTAACATTCTTTATCCTGAGAGCATTGCTGCGAGCTTTGCGCCATCATCGCGCCAAACTCAGCAAACGATTTGTCCAAAATTGCTAAATTGGCAAACTTCGCGTTAAACCATGCTTCGTCGTACCAAGCCAGATTGCGGCTGTGTTTGGCATCGTCCCATAAGGAAAAAAACCAGCGTCGCGCGGCAAAACCTTCGGGGGCGGCGTGGTGCTGTAAATAGGTTTCCAGCAATTGCAATTCGGGCGCAACATCGGCGAGGTGGAAAATATCTTGCTCGCGGTGGCGAAAGGCCACATCACACGGGTCGAGCGCCGCCAATAATTCGCCAGTATGTTCATCAAACAGAAAATTGCCCGCGTGCGGATCATCATGCACCAAGCTCGACGGCATACCCGCCAGTGGCGCCAGCAAGCGCGAGCGCTCTTGCCAGAGCCGCTGGTACGCAGCTTTTTGCTGCGGCGTGAAAGGCGAAGCGGGGCTCTGCACATAGTCATGCAGCGGCAGCGTCCACGCCTCAAAGGCGGCGATCAAATCAGCGCTAAATTGCCCGTCGGGTAGCTCAAAGCCGCGCGCATCGCTGACCGCGTGCCAAGCCAGTAACACTGCCACGACTTGCTCGGCGGTGAGCTGCGGCTTGGCCCAAGGCTTGGCGACATGCCACGGCGCGACACCGGGTAGGCGATTGAGCATCAATAGGTCAACTATCTTGCCATTGAGCTCAATCTGGCTTTGCAACAAGATTTGCGGCATCGCCGCCGGGCTATGTGGCTGTAAGCGAGCGAGCCCGATCACTTCCCGCGCAGCGCGACCCGCTTGCCAACCCAGCTTAACGACCACATCGCCAGCCTCACCACTGAGAATGACCGCATGGCCATAAAAGGCGGCGATTTCTTGCACCAACTGCGCGGTTTGGCCGAAATGCGCCTGATAACAGGCGAGGGCGGTTTGGGCGTAGACAGATAATGCGGCTGGGGACACTTCTGCTGAAGACGTATTTTCTGACATTTGCTTACCAATTGCTGAATTTATGCCTTCATTTAATCAGCTTGCATACCCAGTTGGAATGTCCGAAGATGTCGCTTCATTTGTCCAAAAATCACATCAACTCATCATGGCGCTAATCTATTACGAACGATTTGATTGCGATGACGACGGCGAAAATCGCCTGGTGGGCGCGCATGTATTTCACAAAGCGTCACACCCGCCAATGCGGGAGCGTGGTTTGTTTATGTGCGGCATCTCCGAGGCGCGGGGTAAAAGCGAAATTGAGCGCATTGACGCCAATTTTCATGTCCTGCTGTTTTGCTTGGGCGGAACGGGAGAGCTGTTTGAAGGCGAAACAACATGGCCGTTTCACGCCGGGCAAATGGCCTTTCAACCCGCGCGCGGGCAGCGCGGCTTTCGCCGGACGGGCACTGCGCCGCTGCAAATTGCATGGTTGCTGCTCTATAACGACGTGCGCTGGGCGCACCTGATCCAGCCGCATTGCTATGTGAAAGACAGTGATGCGGGCTGGGAAATACACGATGCCCTCTCCCTGTATCAGCGTGAAGCCCAACGTCAAAATGATGGACAGAGCTATACCCTAGTGATGCCCGCCTTGGAAATGTTGAGTTTGCAATTGGAGCGCGCACTGGGATCGGCCGATACGAGCTTGGGCTGGCCGCAGCAATTACATGCTTTATTTGCCGAGGTCGCGAAAGCGCCCGAACGGGAATGGCCAGTCGAGCAATTGGCGCAACAATTGCAAATCACCGCCGCGCACTTGCATCGCTTGTGTTTAACGCACCTGGGCATGGCGCCAGGGCAGCGGGTGTTTGCACTGCGCATGCAGCATGCACGCGCTTTATTGGTCGAAGGTTTTCCAGTCGGGCAGGTGGCTAGCAAGGTGGGCTATCAGGAAGTGGCCAGTTTTTCGCGGCGTTTTCGCCAACACTTTGGCGTGCCGCCGAGCAAGATCAATAAATTACCCTAGCCACGTATAGCGATATAGCTCTTTTACAGAAAAGGGTTGAAGCCAATACATCAAGAAAGTATTTGACGCAGCTTGGCCAATTTTTTCAGCTCCTGCCGAGCAAATTCTAAAACCGCATCTTCATCGATCGTTTCACCCGTGGGTAAGCGACTTAAATCCAGCCCCAGCTTGGCTGCCAGCGTGGCGGCAGCGGGCTGCACCTGCAATGTGCTCGTCGCAGCCTGTGGCTGGGCGGCGGCAGGCGCTTCAGCGGCGCTCGGCTCGTTCACCGCCAGCTCGGGCTCAACGAGCCAAGTGCTCCCAGTGGGCTTTTCGATAATTTCCATTTGCAGCAGCAAATCACCCGTCGTCACGAAATCGCCATACTCAACCATCAGACTGGCAATTTGCCCCGCATCAGGCGCCAAAATGGGCCACTCCTGATCGGAGAGCAAGAGCGTGAGCAATAGGGTATCGGCCTCGACGTGCTGGCCCGGTTTCACGTGAAACAGCAGCACTTGTGCCGCATCGGGTAATTCCGGGGCACATATCAGATGGGTGGTGTAGTCAATTGTCATTATTTACTATGATTCTGGGCTGCCTACCTTGATATTTGCCAATACCCAATGCTGCATTGCAAATTAAACTATGCTGCATAAATTGGCGCTGCTGCTGCGTGTTTGTGCAGTAGAGCCCCTAGTATCGATTAAACGAAGCGCGGCAGGCAAGCAGTATGCGCTGTGATTATCCAACACGGAGTTTTGATATGAGTGATCTGGTCTTAGTAATTAATGCAGGTTCGTCGAGCATCAAGTTTTCTTTGTTTGAAACCGCTGCTGAAGGCGACCCGCAAGTACTATTCAAAGGCCAGATGGAAGGCCTCTACGTTGAGCCCAAATTCAGCGCGAAAGACGCAAACGATGAAAAAGTAGCGAACGAAACGCTACCGGCCGATGTGCCAAAAAACCACGACTATGCTTTGCGTCATATGCTGGCTTGGTTGCAAGCGCGTTTGGGCGGCCGTGAGATTAAAGTCGTTGGTCACCGTGTCGTGCATGGCGGCACCAAATACTCGAAACCTGAATTGGTAACGCCAGATTTAATCGCTGGCTTGGAAGCGCTGATTCCACTCGCGCCATTGCATGAGCCACACAATATTGCACCGATCAAAATCTTGCAGGACATCTTGCCAAACGCACCGCAAGTCACTTGTTTTGATACCGCCTTTCACACGACTCAGCCTGATTTGAATCAGCTGTTTGCGCTGCCGTATGAATTTGCGCAAAAAGAAGGCATCCGTCGCTATGGTTTCCACGGCCTGTCTTACGAATACATCGCCAGCGTCTTGCCTGCGATTGATACCCGCGCCGCGGAAGGTCGCACTGTGGTTGCCCACTTGGGTAACGGCTCTTCAATGGCTGCTTTGTTGGGCGGCGTCTGCCAAGCCACCACGATGGGCTTTACTGCGCTGGAAGGCCTGCCGATGGGCACGCGGTGCGGTAGCATCGACGGCGGCGTATTGCTGCACCTGATGAACCATCTGAAAATGGATGCGAAGCAAATCGAAACGCTGCTGTACAAAGAATCTGGCCTCTTAGGTTTGTCAGGCGGTATTTCTAGCGATATGCGCGATTTGCAATCATCTGATCAGCCTTTGGCGAAATTTGCGATTGATTACTTTGCGCGCCGTATCGTTCGCGAAACGGCGTCTTTGGCCGCTGCGATTGGCGGTATCGATTGCCTGGTCTTCACCGCAGGGATCGGCGAAAACGACGCTCTGACTCGCGCCAATGTTTGTCATCAATTACGTTGGTTAGGCGTTGAAATTGACGAAGCGGCCAATGAAGTACGCTCAGGCGAGCCACGTCGCATTAGCTTGGCCGACAGCAAAGTGGCGGTGTATGTGATTCCAACGAACGAAGAGCTGATGATTGCCCGCCAAGCGCTGGCCACAATCTAAGCCTCACACTGCAAAAAACCGCTGCTCGATCACACGATCGACAGCGGTTTTTTTTGTGTATTTATATTCAATTCATGCCACTTTAATAGAACGCATGAAAAATGCCCTATCCAGAGATGTTACTGCTAGCATTAGGGCACTCGTCATTACCTTGGGTTCACCATGCAAGAACAGGATGTCATTATTGATCTGGCGCTCGAACCGCGCAGCGTACCGGCTTCACGCGGTTGGGACTGGATCGTGCAGGCTTTTCAACTCTTTCGCCAAGCGCCAACCGCCTGGGTGGGCATTAGTGCGACCTTTGTCGCCGTGATGCTGGTCATGAGCCTGATCCCTGTCCTTGGCGGCTTTATTAGCACCTTGCTAGGTCCAGTATTGCTCGGTGGCATGATGGTCGCCGCACAGAGCACGGCGCAAGGCCAAAAGCCTTTGCTGATGGATTTATTTGTTGGCTTTAAACTGCGCACAATAGACCTAATCAAAGTCGGCGCATTTTATATGCTAGGCACCATGGTGCTGATTTTGTTGTTCTCCACCTTGCTGGTTGTCCTGCAGTATTTCGGGATGAATACCGAGCTACCTAAAGAAATCGAATCGCTCGATCAAATCAGTCATTTATGGCCATTAGGCTTGTTGATGTTGCTGTGTTTTTCGATTGTCTACAGCACCTACTTTTTTGCCCCGATGCTGGTGATTTTGACCGGAATGAATGCCCCCGATGCCATGAAAATGTCGTTTCTGGCCTTTTGGCGTAATTGGCCTGCGATTATGTTAATGGGGCTCATTGGCGGCGTCTTGATGATCTTGGCGGCCTTGCCCTATTTCCTTGGTCTGATCGTGGCGCTACCAGTGGCCTTGATCACCAGCTATGTTTGTTACGCCGATGTATTTCCAACACCTAGCCCATCTTCAGGAGATCCGCAGTGAACGAAAGCCCATTCAAAGGTAAAACCGGTATAAAACGCATTTTTAATGCTTTGGGCTATTCCATTGATGGCTTGGTGGCCGGCTGGAAAAACGAAGCCGCTTTTCGCCAAGTTTTGTTATTAGCGCTGGTCGGTATTCCAATTGCATTGATTTTACCCATGCCAATGTGGGGCCACGCCGTGCTGGTCGGTAGCCATTTAGGCTGCGTGATTGTCGAGCTACTCAATTCAGCCATTGAAGCGGCGGTTGATCACACCTCGCTAGAAAAACACCATTTAGCCAAACGGGCGAAAGATTTGGGCAGCGCAGCGCAATTGATTGGCCTCACCAACCTCACCATCATGTGGGCGCTGGTTTTACTAGCTCGCTAAGTACGGATTTAGCACATAAAAAAACGGGCCATCAGGCCCGTTTTTCGTTCGCGCTGCCGTTACATCAATGGCGGCGAATGTCGTCTTCAATATCGGCCAATAAGATTTTTAGCGCCGAATCAGAAACCATCACTTCCAGCAAACACAGCACCAGCGAGCCCACCATCAGGACGAGGCTACCAATAAACAAAATCTTGGCCCAGTCCGTGTGAGATATTGAAATCAACACCATAGACACAATGCACAACAACAAACTACTAATGCCAAATGCCTGCATATAGCGAATCAGCCAGACACGCATTTTCAGGTTGCCTAGCTGACGCAGGATATTTTCATGGGGATTGGCACGATGGTGTTCGTAGAGCTGGCGAATAATGCCCGAAATCGCCAAAAAGCGATTGGTGTACGCCAACATCAACAAGGAAATAGCAGGAAACAGCAGGGATGGTGTGTTGATACTGAAATTATCCATCATGGCCTTTCTTAAATTCTTTAATCACATGCTGCTGCCGACGACTCACTGGCAAACGCTCGGGTACATCACGCAAAATCACGACCCAATGCGAATCACCACCATTAATCATGGCGCGCTCGAATCCAGCAATACTATCGCGTGAAACCAAACAATTGCGGTGAATTCGCACAAACTTTGATCCAAATTCATCTTCTAGCTTAGTCAGTGAATCTTCCAGTAAATATTCACGATCATGTGTACGCAGGGTGATGTATTTTTGCTCGGCTTTCAAAAAGCGCGCTTCTGCAACGGGGATTAAATGGACGCGACCGCGTTCAGACACGCTGAAATGGGTACGTGCGCCGTCATGCTCATGATTGGCATTGCTACTGGTATTTTGTCCGTGATGCAGCTCCTGCGCACGGCGCAAAGCGGTCACGAGGCGTTCATGACGAATCGGTTTGAGCAAATAATCGATCGCCCGCACATCAAACGCAGCCACGCCATAATCTTCAAATGCAGTGGCAAAAATCACCGCTGGTGGACGAGAGAGATTGAGTAATTTTCGAGCCACCTCAATCCCGCTCATTTGCGGCATTTGAATATCCAAAATCACCACATCGATTTCATGTTCAGCAATTTGCGGCAATGCCGTCATCCCATTGGTGGCAGTACCAACAATGGTATGTGGACATTCTTCCGCACAATCGGCGAGCAGATCTTGCAGGCGCATCAGTGCGGGTAGTTCGTCATCAACTAAAAATAGGCGCAACGCTTTGTTCATTGTTTAGCTCCCGATAAGGCAGCACGATATGTATTTGATAATAGTCATTTCCACGCTGAATGCTGAGATTTGCCTCGGCATCAAAATATAACAACAACCTTTCTCGCACATTATCTTGGGCCATACCATTGCCGATTCTCTGTACACCTTCATGCACAATTGGATTTCGGATATCAATATGCACTTCGTTTCGCACCCGAAATGCATTGACCTGAATCGTGCCCGTATTGATGCTGGGCTCAATACCATGGTAGACGGCATTTTCAAGAAGTGGCTGTAAAATCAACGGTGGTATCGATGCTTTGCTCGGCATATTATCGATATGCCATTCCACATGCAGCCGATCACCCAGCCTGGCTTTCTCGATTTCTAAATAGCCACGCGCAAGCTCTACTTCACGCTCCAAGGTTGAAAGAGAAGTTTGATTTCCCATCGCAACCCGGAATAATTCAGACAGATTTTGCAACAACTGCTCGGCTAATTTAGGCTGACTACGAATTAAAGATAGCACTGCATTCAAACTATTAAAGAAAAAATGCGGCCTAATTCGAGCTTGCAGCGCAACTAATCGAGCTTCTGCCAAACGCGGCGATAAAGTTCTGAGCCACATCTGGTAATGCCACAACATAAATGCGGTCACCATCATCGCGACAGTGACCATCTGCATTAAATTAACCTGCAGCGTATCGAGCAGAATTTTCCCCATGCCCTGATAGACCAAAACAGTCCAGCACAGCACCAGACCATAAATCACCAATACACTGCGTGCGTAAGGCCATTTGGCTAATTGCGGCGCCAACAAGGCCAGCAAACCCATCGCGCCCATTAATATCGGTTCAACCCAGAAAGCCACATCCGTCAGCTGAGCAGCCCATTCAGCCCATGAATTCATCGCGGCAAATACATAGAGCAGCATGCCTAAATGCACCAATACCAAGGCGCGAAAAATAACGCCGAGATTGCGAAAATCCGGCGTGATTGGCGCGTTTTGTTCCATATTTCCCAAAATCCTTCTTACACTGTAGAAATCAGCATAGCACTTGCTAAGGTCCAATATGTCATTGGCGGTACTGTATTCGCGCGCTTTAGACGGTATGCACGCACAGCTTGTTACGGTTGAAGTCCATTTGGCCAACGGGCTACCTGCATTTAATTTGGTCGGGCTCGCCGACACCGAAGTACGCGAAGCGCGCGAACGCGTTCGTGCCGCGATTCAAGTGGCAGGTTTTGAATTCCCCTCGCGGCGCATTACCGTCAACTTGGCTCCAGCTGATTTACCCAAAGGGGCGGGGCATTATGATTTGGCGATCGCGATAGGTATTTTGGCTGCCAGCGACCAAATTCCGCTCGATCAGCTCAATGAATATGAATTTGCTGGGGAATTGGGTTTAACCGGCCAATTGCGCTCGGTACGCGGCGCGCTGGCTTTGGCCATGGCAGCGCGCGATGCAGGCCGTACGCTGGTCATCAGTCAATGCAGTAGCCCTGAAGCTGCGCTCATCAAAGATGCCAGTGTTTTGGCGGCGGAGCATATCCTGCAAGTATGCCAGCATTTTGCAAATGGCACGCCCATGTCGCCCGCACAAGCGCCAGAACATCAGCCCCAGCCTCAATACCCTGATCTGGCGGATGTGAAAGGCCAACTACAGGCGCGCCGCGCCTTGGAAATTGCCGCAGCGGGCAATCATTCGATTTTGCTCATTGGGCCTCCCGGCACGGGTAAATCGATGCTGGCGCAAAGGCTACCTGGGCTATTACCCGCATTAAGCGAGAGCGAAGCATTAGAGGCCGCCACGATCCAATCGCTAGGACATCAGGGGCTGGATGCCAGGCGTTTTGGTCAGCGCCCATTTCGATCGCCTCATCACACCGCCTCCAGCGTCGCTTTAGTTGGCGGGGGCAGTATGCCGCAGCCCGGAGAAATCTCGCTCGCTCATCATGGCATTCTGTTTCTCGATGAACTCCCCGAATACGATCGCAAAGTCTTAGAGGTGCTACGCGAGCCACTGGAAAACGGCAAAATTCATATTTCCCGAGCGGCGCGACAAGCCGAGTTTCCTGCGCAATTTCAATTGGTGGCGGCGATGAATCCGTGTCCATGCGGCTATCTGGGTCATCCGAAAAAAGCCTGCCGCTGCACGCCTGATCAGGTCGCGCGTTATCGGAGTCGTATTTCTGGGCCACTGCTGGATCGCATCGATATGGTCGTGGAAGTCGGGGCACTGGCCGATGATGTACTCAGTAGTCGGCAAGCGGGCGAGGCGAGCGAGCCTGTTCGCCTGCGCGTCGGCGTGGCCCGGCAACGTCAATTGCAGCGCCAAGCTCAGCATAATGCCGCGCTACCCAGCGCGGCGATTGATCAGCATTGCCAGCCAGATGCGGATGGCTTGGCGCTACTGCAAAACGCCGTCAATAAGCTAGGCTGGTCGGCCCGCGCCTATCATCGGGTACTGCGCGTGGCGCGGACTGTGGCTGATTTAGCGGGGAGCAAAGACATTAGCAAGGCACATATTGCCGAGGCGATTCAATATCGGCGCGGGCTAGAATAAGCGGTGTTTGCGCGGCAAACTGTTGTAAACACTATCAAAAAACGGTATGTCATCATTCTGGCACATAGCCGCACTATGCTCGGTTGCGTTACTTTGTCGATGTCATTGTCATGCGCTCATTCGCCCCTACAGATTCAGCACTTGCCTTCCCCCTCGCCGAATCGACGGGATCAACGCCACATTTCACCAGTCGCGATAAGCTCATTATTTTTGATGCCGACGGCACCATTATTGATGCCTACAACGCGATCGAAACTGCATTTGGCCAGCATGGCTTGCAATTGGGTGACCTGGGGCGCTTTCAAAAACGCCACAAATTATTCAAATATCTGGGTGGAATCAAAGAATTTCCGCGCAATCTGGCGCGGCATTTAGGTGGCGCCAGCCATAAAGAATTGATTGGCTCGCTCACCGAGGTGTATCGTGAGAAGGCCGTACTCTACCCAGGTATAGCCAGCTTAATAAAGCAAATAATGGCATCCAAAGATATACGTATTGGGCTGGTTACACGCAATGTCACCAATGAGCCACTGATTACCTTGGGTAAACTCTTCGCACGACACGATCTGGATCTGGGGGCCTTCGATTACGTGGCCTGCATTCCGCTGAAAACACCCAAGACCGAATACTTCGCCACAGCACGGCAACAGCTCGGCATCAATCCGGCTCGATCTTATAGTTGCGGCGATGAACACAATGATTACCTTTCCGCCATCGGTTCGGGTTTTAGCCCTTTTATGGTGTCCTACGGTTTTGAGGATTTTCAGCGCCTGACGCTGAAATACCGCGTTCCCGCCGCGATTATCTCGCGCACCCCACATGAGCTGGCAGATCGGGTGCGACATGGCTTGGATCTGGCGCAGGAATAACGCCAGCCGAGTCGCCGCTAGACGTCGCAACACAGCTCGCGTAGGCTGCCGCACACCACCCAATCGAGCACAGCATGAAACAAATCTCCAACGACGATCTCAGCGCCTTGGCGCAAGCCGCTCATGCCTCACCACGCAAACGTGCCAATCTCAATCTGCACGACACCTTGCCTGACCCCATCCAGCGTCTGGCGATTGCAATGGAGCCAGCAACGCTGGTGCGGCCACATCGGCATCCGCATACGTGGGAATTACTCTATCCGCTGCAAGGGCGTTTTATCGTGCTGCATTTTGACGATGCGGGCGTGGTCACTGATCGCGCCGTCTTAGGCGAGGGCACAGCGGTGCTAGAAACGCCAGCAGGGCAGTGGCATGCAGTCTTGTCGCTCGATAGCGGTGGCGTTATTTTTGAAGTGAAACACGGCCCCTACACGCCAATTGCCGATGCTGATTTTGCCATGTGGGCGCCGAGTGAAGATGAAGCTCAAATCGCAGATTTATTGCGTTGGTATGCAACGGCACAGATTGGTGATTGCTTCCCAAAATAGAAGCTAAAACCGACCTTAGATCGCCTCCAGGTCGGCCGCTTTATGCTCCATCACCACATCGCTTTCAGTCGGGCGACGCGCAATCCAGCGCACCTTCACACGTTGCTCGCGCTCGCCGAGCGGCACATACACATCGACCACAATGCCTTTACGACGATCGAGCTGGCGCGCCATGGCGGCGGCCATATATTGCAATTGGTCGAGGCGAATACGGACGGTTTGTTTTTCTTTAAATGACATAATGGGATTCAATCTGATTATTCATCAATCATACAGGCATTCAGCACGCTCAATTAGCGCTGCGAAGTCAGCTGGATGCTTTTAAGGTAGTCATCGACCTGCAATTGGTAAAGTTGAGCCTCCGCGGCAATCCAATCGGCAAAGTGCAGCACTTTGCTCGACCCTTCCATCCGCGCCGTCCATGCCAGCCAGTATTTACTCGGATGCGGTGCCAATACATTGCCGATCATGCGCAGGCTACCCGCTTGTAGCTCCTCTTGCACCATCGTTAGCCGCATCAAGCCAATGCCTTGCTGCTGGCGGATTGCTTGCAAGCACAGATTATTGTCATTGCAAAACAGCGGAAATGTCGGCGTCCACTCGCCCAACCCTGCGGCCAACGTCCAGCTACTCCATTTTTCCATCGACCCGACAATCCGCGCCTTGGGCACCTCGGCCACGGTTTGCGGGGCAGTGTGATCAGCACTCGCCGCCACCACCACGAGATAATCACCCATCAACTCGCGAGTTTTCAGGCCATCCCATTCGCCCGAGCCCATCCGCAGCGCCAAATCAATTTGCCCCGCCTGCAAATCTTCAAAATTTAAACTCGCGCGCAAAATCACGCGGTATTGCGGATACAGCGCCTGAAATTTGGGCAACCGCGGCAACAACCAAGCCATGCCAAACGAGGGCAAAGTCGCAATCGTCAGCTCATTGGGCTTGGGGCGTGCCCGCACCGAGCGCGTCGCCTCAGCCACATCATTCAGCGCAATTCGCACCTGCAAAGCGTAATGACGACCATCCTCGGTCAAGATCAGCTTGCGTCCCCTGCGCTCAAACAGCGGTAAACCCAAATACTCTTCCAAAATGCGCAATTGATGGCTGATGGCACTGTGCGTCACTGATAGCGCATCAGCTGCTTTCACAACGCTACCCAGGCGACTAACCGCCTCAAAAGCACGCAAAGCAGGTAAGGGAGGAAGAGGGTTCATTTAGACCTTATGTGAAATAAATTCACTTATTTACGAAAAAATCATCAGTAAAGATAAGCTAAATAATGGATATAGTGAATACAAATGACATTGGGGTAGAAAAAATGTTGAGCTATCTTCGCCTAACACTCAAAGCCGATGAAATCTTGATCGCAGATTTAGCCCAAGCCGCCGAACTGCGCTGCGTGCAAGGCTCGGTATGGCTGGCGAGCAATCAGCACAGCGCGGACATTGTGCTCAATGGTGGAGATCAGCACAGCCTAGCTCCAGGTCATTTACTGCTCGAAGGGCAAGCGGAGCTGCACTTTAGCGGTGAAGCTCTCAATATCCGTCCCTATTTCAAAACGTTGCGCCGAGGATCACGCTAATGTTTCATCTTTATATTGGTCACAAAAATTACTCCTCGTGGTCATTACGCCCATGGCTGTTGATGAAACACTTTGGTATTCCATTTGCTGAAACCGTGGTTGCCGTCAGCGGCAAAGGCGCCAACGCAAGCCATCGCGGCTATTCAGATAATGGCCTTGTTCCATGTCTGCATGACGATAACTTTAGGGTATGGGACACAATCGCAATTTGTGAATACCTTGCAGAGCAATACCCCGAGATGTGGCCAGCCGATCGTCAGGCTCGCGCTCGCGCGCGGAGCATCTGTGCCGAAATGCATTCGGGCTTTGGCGCCTTGCGCAGCCAACTACCGATGAATGTGCGACTGCGCGCCCAAGGCGTTGCGCCCAGCCCTGAGGTGGCGGCCGATGTAGCCCGGATTATCGCCATCTGGCGCAATGCACGAGAAATAGCGGCCACGTTGAATATCGCTGGCGATTATTTATTTGGCGAGTTTTCCATCGCCGATGCGATGTATGCCCCCGTCATCTGGCGCTTATATTGCTACGGCCTCGCCTTGCCCGACGATGCGCAAGCGTATGTGAACACCATGCTGGCGCACCCTGCAATGCGCGAGTGGGAAGCGGCCGCGCTAGCGGAAACTACGCGCCTACCTTTTGATAAGCTGGTCGATCAATTTGGCGGCGCGCGCGTATGAGTCAGTGGCAACTCGCGCAACTCAATATCGGCCGCGCCAAAGCCGCGATGGATAAGCCCATCATGGCGGGCTTTGCCAACCAGCTTGATGAAATCAACCAGCTTGATGAAATCAACCAGCTCGCCGAGCAAAGCCCCGGCTTTATCTGGCGACTGCAAAGTGACAGCGGCAACGCCACCGACATTGCCTTTGCCAGCGATCCACTGCTGCTCGTCAATATGTCGATCTAGGCGTCGCTAGAAGACTTGCAGCGCTATGTGTATTCGGGTGCGCATTTGGCTTCGCTGAAACAACGCAAAGCGTGGTTTGAAAAAATCGAAGGCCCGACGCTGGTGCTGTGGTGGATACGCGCGGGGCATATTCCGAGTCTGGCAGAAGCCAATAGCGCACTGTCATTACTCCAGCTCAATGGTCCCAGCCCATTTGCATTTACCTTTGCCAAGCCTTTTCCTGCACCAACAGCCAGCAAACCGCACGAAGTTATTTTTGCGTAAATTTGGCCTTTTCTATCGTCCAAATCGTATTTGCGCAACACGATAGGGCATACGCAAATCTCCTTCGGGCGCGTTCTCTGCTAGACTTAGCCGCAATTCATCATCTGGTTTCACGTGAAACAATGGCTGCTCCTAAATACGACGAATCCTCGGTCAAGGTTTTAAAAGGCCTTGACCCTGTCCGCCACCGTCCGGGTATGTACACCCGCACCGATAATCCACTGCACATCTGCCAAGAAGTCATCGACAATGCCGCCGACGAGGCGCTTGGTGGCTATGCGACGCAGATTGAGGTGACGCTATATCGCAATCAATCGATGCGCGTGGTTGATAATGGCCGCGGTATTCCGGTCGGCTTGCATCCGGAAGAAGGCGTACCGACAGTCCAAGTCGTATTCACGCAGCTGCATGCTGGCGGTAAATTCGACAAGAAAGACGGCGGAGCGTACGCGTTTTCGGGCGGTTTGCACGGCGTCGGCGTATCGGTCACCAATGCGCTCTCGACGCGTCTCGAAGTCGAAGTGCGCCGTGAAGGCCAGATTAATCAGTTGGTGTTCTCTGGCGGCGATGTGATCGAGCCCTTGTCGGTACTCGGCACTTGCTTGAAAAAAGACACCGGTACACGTGTTTTCGTGCAGCCTGATGCGCAATATTTCGATAGCCCAACGATTCCGCAAGCCGAACTAGAGCACTTGCTCAAATCCAAAGCGGTATTGCTGCCAGGCCTTGTTGTCATTCTGAATGTCGAACAGGCCAGCGGCGAGCTACTGGAAAAACGCTGGTGCTACCCTGATGGCTTGCTCGGCTATCTGAACGAGCAAGTCGCGGGCTACACGCAAATCGTGCCGATTTTGCAGGGCGAGAAATACATCGAGGGCGAAGACGACACTTTCAGCCGTGGCGAAGGCTGCGCTTGGGCGCTGACATGGACGGAAGACGGCACGATCAATCGCGAATCGTATGTCAATCTGATCCCGACGCCAGCCGGTGGTACGCACGAAAGCGGCCTGCGCGACGGCGTATTCCAAGTCGTGAAAACCTTTATCGATTTTCACAATCTGCTACCGAAAGGCGTGAAGCTGCTGCCGGAAGATTTGTTCAGCCGCTGCTCGTTTGTGTTGAGCGCCAAAGTGCTCGACCCGCAATTCCAAGGCCAGACCAAAGATAAACTAACCAGCCGCGATGGCCTAAAACTCGTCTCGGCCATGGTGCGCGCGCCATTTGAGTTATGGCTCAATGAGCACGTTGATTTGGGCAAAAAGCTCGCCGAATTGGCGATTCGAGCCGCGCAATCGCGGCAGAAAAACGCGCAAAAAGTTGAAAAGAAAAAATCATCCGGCGTCGCAGTATTGCCAGGCAAGCTCACCGATTGCGCGTCGGACGAAACCGAACGCTGCGAATTATTCCTCGTCGAGGGTGATTCGGCGGGTGGCTCGGCCAAGCTCGGTCGGGATAAAGATTTCCAAGCCATTTTGCCCTTGCGCGGTAAGGTGCTGAACACGTGGGAAGTCGATAAAGACCAGATTTTTGCCAATAACGAAGTCCACGATATGGCCGTGGCGATTGGCGTTGACCCACACACACTCGACTCGCCCGCCGATTTATCCGGCCTGCGCTACGGCAAAGTGATCATCATGTCCGATGCGGACGTGGACGGCTCGCATATTCAGGTCTTGCTGTTGACCTTGTTCTACCGTCATTTCCCGCAATTGATTTTGAACGGCAATATCTACGTCGCCCAGCCGCCGCTGTATCGCGTCGATGTGGCGGGCAGCGGCAAAGCCAAACCGCCGCGCAAATTCTATGCGCTCGACGAAGGCGAATTGACGGCGATTTTGGACAAACTGCGCGGCGAAAAACTACGCGAAAGCGCGTGGAGCATTTCACGCTTCAAGGGTCTGGGCGAGATGAACGCCGAGCAATTGTTCGACACCACAATGAACCCCGACACCCGCCGCGTGATGCGCGTCTCTATCCCGCAGGATGTCAGCGCCAATACGCGCGATTTGATGAATATGCTGATGGGCAAAGGTGAAGCCAGCAGCCGCCGCGCATGGCTGGAAGCGCGTGGCAATGAGGTTGAAGCGGATTTGTAATACCTTAGTGGGGTATTGCTCTCTAGATAAATCTTTGTTTAATCTTGATGGCAATACCCAACTAGACAAGGGCATGTTCAGATTATGTGTTGATATGAACAGAACTTGGTTTGACTACGAAAAACGATATTCGTAGGGTGGGTTAGGCTAAGCCGTAACCCACCGTTACGCTGCTTTTCTTTATGTCGCGTCACGGTGGGTTACGCCCTAAGGGGCTAACCCACCCTACGATTCTTGCTATCAACACGTTATCTGAACATGCCCCTAGGCAATACACTAGCCAGTCCGATTCTCAAGCTAAATTATTGATTAATCAACGCCAGCACGTTTTCCCACTGCCCAATCAGCGACTCAATCTGTAGCTCATCGGCTTTGGGCGCCAGTGCTTCGGCGCTGGCGGTTTGGCCGGTGGGTTTGGCGGTCAATTCGCCGTTCTCACCCGTTTCCCATTGATATTCCCCACAGCAATTCGGGCACGCTAACGTATCGCCTGCGTGTGCATTGCGTACTCGCACCAAGGTGGGCCCGCACATCATGCAATGACCCAGCGGGATACCTTCGTCGGAATGCGAAACGATATGGTCAAATTCGCTGGCGCGGCCAAGGCGAACAAAAACTTCGCCGCAGCGCTGATCAAACTGCTGACCTAACTCAGATTCAATAATATTTAGTGCTTTTTCAATCGGCATGCCTTTGCGATACGGGCGCGAGCTGGTCATGGCGTCAAAGGCATCGCTAATGGCAACAATCTTTGCCTCCAGCGTGATCTCGTCGCTTCGCAGGCCGTCAGGGTAGCCACGACCATTGGGCATTTCGTGATGCCCGACTATCGCATTCAGCACCAAAGGCGAAAAAGGATGGTTAGCAATCAGCCGCGCACCGATACGCGGATGCGTTTTAATTACCGCATATTCTGCGTCGGTGAGCTTGTCTGGCTTGCGCAAAATCGCGTCGGGGATGCCAATTTTGCCCAAATCATGCAAAAACCCAGCCATTGCAATGCGATTCACTTGGAATGGAGATTCGCCCAGCGCAGCGGCCAATCGGGCGGAAAACATCGCGACGCGCCACAAATGGCCGCCGGTATAGGGGTCTCGCGCCTCAACGACCCAAGCGGATGCCAGCAAGCTAGCCAAAAGTGATTTTTGCTGAGCCTGATGCTGCAATTGAAGCTGATTTAATTGCTGGCTAGCGCGACTTTTAAAAAACATAAGCTTCCCCTTGGGTGCGACAATAGCGCGAGACTGTGTTTCCTTATCTTAGTCGCTCACGCGCGCTAATTCATGACGATGCACGATGTTTAATTCACATCGTATTGGCGTCACTTTTTCCTCGAGGTTCGCGCAATGCGTAGCAGCTTGAAACAAAAAATCATCGCAGTCTGTGAGCAGAAAATCGCGCAAAAAGGCGAGGGAGTAGGGCTGTCGTTTTATGCTTTTTTCGCCAATAAAAACGACGATCCTGATTTACTGATGGAAGCGGCAACATGGTGGATACAGACCCATCGGCTGGATCATTTTGAAAAGGCGGAGAAGATCAAAGCCATGGTTTTGGCTGAAATAGCAAGTTAAATGACGGATACTTATGCGCGGTATTCAATCCAAAGCCATTAAAAAAAACAATCAAACAAATATACCCATAAAAATCACAAACTACTGATCATGATTCTGTTCAATTTATCCAGAGTCTCGATAGTTTGGCATTTGGCAATCGGAACATGCCTATCTTCAATTGGCAAATCCCCAATACAAAATAGCCACATTGAGTGGCTATTTTGTTAATGGCTAACGCTAGGTTTAAACTTTCGCTTTACGACGACGTGCAGCAAGTAATCCCACCAAGCCCATGCCCATCAAAGCATATGTTTCTGGCTCGGGTACTGGCGCTACAGGCGCTTTTTCTGAACCAAATCCATAGCCCAGTGTATTGAAACCACCTTGATTGAATTTTCCATTTAATGGATTTACCGCAACGCCATTTGCGACAAAGCTTTTGCCTAATTCAAATCCTTGGAAGCTGCCAGTTACAGTAGCTTGGTTGCCCGATTGCACGATACTAAAACTAAATCCGCTTGATGAGCCGTTTTGACCATAGTAGCCAAAAGCGGTTTTACCGTTCAATTGAGCACCTGCGGTAAATGTGCCCACAAACGTGTTGCGAGCACCATCAACAAATGAGGCTTTCGTTAAATCAGCAATACGCCCAAGCTGATTGAGAGTTAATGCAACGCCATTGACTGAAAGCGAGCTAAAGCCATCTACACCAATTTCAATTTTGTTATTGGCTAGGTCATCACCAAAACCGATAAATGCCGCATTTGCACCTGCCGATACTAATACCAGTGCTGCAGTTGTCATCTTAAGTACGAGTGCTTTCATTGAATCAAATGTCCCATTGAATTATATTAAACGCCCTGTAAGGGAAGGCGATTCTCGCAGAAAAATTATGGTGTATCAATATATCGAAGGTACAATTCAAACCTGAAATAATGTTAATTTTTGTAACTTTGTCAAATAAAGATCATGGTCAATTCAAAAATAATTGGTATTACACTTTTATTAAAAAAAATACATTTATATGCCGCTTTATCCGCCAGTTAGATCTACAAATGAAAACACCCCAGCGATTGGATTCATGTCCAACGTCTGGGGTGTTGTTTACTTGGGTGGGATTACATAACGACCAATGTTTGGATCAGTTCGCAATCCGATCCAGTATCGAAATCATCTTGGCGCTGGTTTGCTCCATGCGACTTAAAGCATCGAGCACCTGAGACTTTTGACCTGCTTGCCAAGCGTTGAGCGCTGCCGTACCAGCTTGATGGATCTCATTATGCGGCGTTTCCATTTCGCGGTAAGCGGGGTGTTTACCGACCATAGATTGGCCTTCACCATCGTAGTACCAATGACCAAAGCGGCATTGATGTGGGTCGCTCACCACATGCGCGCTACTGCGGCCTGCGCCAGATACGTTTTCATAGACTTTGAATTTGAACAGCAAATGATCCAGTTTGGCGACTTCAACAAAACTGTGCAGCATATTGTTATTGACCAGTTCTTCCATCTCGCCCGAGACCGTAATCAATAACTCCATATCGCTCGCGGCATCACGCCCCATACTGCTGTATTGGGCGGTTTGTTCGGCCATGGTGTTCATGGTCTGTTTGACCGACTGGGTTTCTTGGCGAATTTCACCGACTAATTTGGTGATGTCTTTGGTGGCGTTGCCAGTGCGTTCGGCCAATTTACGCACTTCATCTGCCACCACGGCAAAGCCGCGTCCTTGCTCACCGGCGCGTGCCGCTTCAATCGCGGCATTGAGTGCCAACAGATTGGTTTGATCGGCAATTTCCTTGATCAATTGCACAATGCCGCTGATTTGATCGGATTGCTGATCGAGTTTATCAACCTCAGTCACCGAATGCGCAGCAGTATTGGAGAGCGTAGTCAGGCTTTCCGCAATCGTGGTGATGGTTTGGCTATTATCGCTAGAGACACGGCTGAGCGCGGCGGCACAGCGACGCTCTTCTTTCATTTTTTCGCTCATTTGCCCCAGCGTGTGCGACGACAACTCCAGTGACTCGCCAAAATGAGCCAGCGTTTCAAACAGGGAAACGTAATATTTGCTATCGCCGTTATCCTGAGTTTGAAGAAAGCCGACAAAGTCTTGGTCTTTAATCAACTTTGCATTTTCCCGTTTCAGGCTTTGATTTTCCTGCTCCAGCGATGCAATCTTTCCATAGAGTTCGGCAATCAATTGTTTTTGGCCAAAAAACATCGGAGCCTCCTGCGCACTTTATAATCTGCTCAGTATAGCTAACTCACCGCACTATCGCTTTGACACAACCCTAATAGGTGCAAAATGCAGACGTTCTATTTGGCTGGCCCCGGCGTTTTTCGTCCTGATGCTGCAGAGTGGGGGCGGCGATTGCAGCAATGCTGCCAAGCGCATGATTTAGTCGGCCTTTACCCGCTTGATCAAGCGGCGCCAGATCACCTTAATGCCAATGACACTGCTGCGTGGATTTTCGCCGAAAATTGCCAGCTTATCGCGCAAGCAGACGCGATTTTCGCCGACGTTCGCAGTTTTCGTAGCTCGTCAGAACCTGATAGCGGCACCGCGTTTGAGATTGGCTACGCCCGAGCATTGGGTAAGCCCATTATTTTATGGTTGGCCGATGTAAACGAAGGCCAAACCCTACGCGATCGAATTGGCGCTGAAGTGGACTCGGCGGGGATGTCGGTCGAAGATTTTTGCGCGCCGCTCAACTTAATGCTCTGGCATGCGGCCGAGCATGTGATTTACGCCACTGAGCCAGAAGAAGCGATAGGCAAACTATCAAAATATCTAATAAATTCAACTAGATAGCAATTACATAGTTAGAGATAACCCTAATTATCATGCTGACAGGCAAGAGTATGATCCCATACTTTGTAAGCATTACATTGTCATCATCCATGAAAAAAGTACTTCTCGGCGCCATCGTTCTTGCCGCCGGCTCTTTTGCCGCGTGGCACTTCTTAGCCAAACCCCAAGCGCAATCCAACACAGTAGCGACAACCAGCAATACCGTCATTGCCTCTACTACAGGCGAGCAAAAAACATTGCGCATCGCGCTAGAGGGCAAATATCCGCCATTTGAATACATCAACGAACAAAACCAATTGGTAGGTTTTAACGTCGATCTGGCCAATGCCCTGTGCAAAGAAATGAAAGTGCGTTGCGAATTCACTCGCTTTGATTTCGATAACCTGATTCCATCGCTGAATGAAAATAAAGCCGATGCGATTGTGTCATCGTTATCGATCACAGATGAGCGTGAAAAACTGGTGCAATTTACCGACGTCTATTCCAAAGTACCCGGCGCATATGTGGCGGAAAAAAAAGCCAAGCTCATTTGGCCAGTGATTACGGCCGAGCGTATCAAAGGTAGCTCGATTGGAGTGGTCGAAAAGACGACATTTGACGACTACCTGAGCAATGAAATGGATAGCAAAAAGGTCAATATCAAGCGTTTTAAAAGCGCTGATGACATGATGGCGGCACTCAATAAGGGTGAAATCAATCTGGTATTTGATGACAGCGCAGTGCTCGGCCAGTTTTTAGGTAAACCACAAAACGGTGAGCGCTTCGAAATGGTCGGCAACCGCATTGACTCAGCCAAATGGTTAGGTCGTGGTGAAGCGATTGCGCTACGCAAAGAGGATGGCGAATTGCGTGATCAATTCAACATCGCTTTGCGCAAAATCATTGCCAACGGCCAACACAAAGAAATGGGCTACAAATACTTCACGCTGCGTATTTTATAAGCAACATCAAGCACTTTGGATGAGGGCCTGTTTCACGTGAAACAGGCCCTTATTATTTGTACTTGGATAAATTAGTGGATTACCCGCTAAAATAGCCGCAATTGTTAAATGAGCTTCACGGAAACCATGTCTGAACCGATCGATCTAGTAGAAGAAGAGAGCAACGAATCAGCCATTGAGCTAGCCCCCGCAGTGAGCGGCGGGCAGGGCGGCCGATTTATCGAAGCGCAAGTGTCTACCGCACCTGACGATGGCGAATCGGTTCAGCTTGGGCTTTATGCTGAGAAAAGCTATCTCGAATACGCGATGAGCGTGGTCAAAAGCCGCGCCTTGCCACAAGTTGAAGACGGCCAAAAACCCGTGCAGCGGCGCATTTTGTACGCGATGCACGAGCTGGGGCTCACGGCCACCGCCAAGCCGATGAAGTCGGCGCGTATCGTCGGTGACGTACTCGGTAAATATCACCCGCACGGCGACCAATCGGCGTACGACGCGCTGGTGCGCATTGCGCAAGATTTCTCGCTACGCTATCCATTGATCGACGGCCACGGCAACTTTGGCTCGCGCGATGGCGACGGAGCTGCGGCTTATCGTTACACCGAGGCGCGTTTAACGCCAGTGGCGGATTTACTGCTCGGCGAGCTTGATCAAGGCACGACCGACTTTATCCCAAACTACGACGGCGCGTTTAAAGAGCCCGTCTTGCTGCCAGCACGTTTGCCAATGCTATTGCTCAATGGCGCATCCGGGATTGCCGTCGGGATGGCGACCGAAATGCCGTCGCACAATTTGGGCGAAGTGGCCGATGCCAGCGTGGCCTTGATTCGAAATCCCAAGCTCACCACTGCCGAATTAATGGCCTATATCCAAGGCCCTGATTTACCGAGCGGCGGGCAGATTATTTCTTCGCCACGCGACATTACTGCGGCGTATGAAAATGGGCGTGGCAGCTTGAAAGTACGCGCACGTTGGGAAAAAGAAGACCTCGCGCGTGGCCAATGGCAACTGATTATTACTGAATTGCCGCACGGCGCTTCAAGCCAGAAGATCCTCGAAGAAATCGAAGATCTGACCAATCCGAAAGTGAAGAAGGGCAAAAAAGCCCTGACACAAGAGCAAATCCAGACCAAGCAATTGATTTTGAGCGTGCTCGATCGCGTGCGCGATGAATCAGGTCGAGATTGCGATGTGCGTTTGGTGTTCGAGCCAAAATCATCGCGCCAAAATGCCGACGAGCTAATGAATCTGCTGATGGCGCACACCAGCTTGGAAACCAGTTTGTCGATCAATATGGTGACCATCGGTCGCGATGGCCGCCCAGGGCAAAAAACCTTGCGCGATGTGATCGCCGAGTGGATCGACTTCCGCTTTGTCACCGTGACACGCCGTGTTCAGCACCGCTTGGGTCAAGTGAATGACCGCATCCATATTTTGGAAGGCCGCTTGCTGGTCTTGCTCAATATCGACGAAGTGATCCGCATTATCCGCAATGCTGATGATCCAAAAGCCGATCTGATGGTGGCGTTTAATTTATCCGAGCGCCAAGCCGAAGACATTCTGGAAATCCGCTTGCGCCAATTGGCGCGACTGGAAGGCATCAAGATTGAGCAAGAGTTAAGCAACTTGCGCAATGAAAAGGCCGAGCTGGAAAACCTGCTGTCTAACCCGCAGGCGATGCAGCGCCAAATCATTAAAGAAATCGAAGCGGATAAGAAAAAATACGCTGATCCACGCCGCACGCTAATCGAGCACGCCGAGCGCGCCTCGGTTGAAGTCGCCGTCGTCGATGAGCCGTGCACGATTATCTTGTCGGAAAAAGGCTGGCTGCGTTCGCGCCAAGGCCATGGCCTTGATTTGCAGAATCTGACGTTCAAAGACGGCGATACGCTGCTCGCGTCGATTGAATGTCGCACGGTTGATCAGCTCGCGCTGTTTGGCAGCGATGGTCGTGTGTACACGATTGCCGCCTCGATCGTACCGGGCGGGCGTGGCGATGGCGTGCCAGTGACGACCTTGGTCGATCTGGTCGCCAAAACGCGCATTACACAAATGATTGTCGCCAAAGCGGGTGAATGGCTGGTCATCGCCAATTCAGCGGGTTATGGCTTTGCATGTCAGGCCGATAATCTGATCAGTCGCCAAAAAGCAGGTAAGAGCTTTATCACGCTCGAAGGCACTGAAACGCTGCTGCGCGTGATGCCATTTACGCCAAGCGCGAATGCTATGGTGGCGTGTTTGTCGGCAGCCGGTAAATTGCACATCTTTGCCTATAGCGAATTTAAGCAATTATCTGGCGGTGGTCGTGGCGTGATCACGATGGCGCTCGATGAGAAAGACGAATTGTCCGCGATTACGATTTGCGATGGCGAAACGCTCAAATTATCTGGCACTGGCCGTGGTGGCGTACCGAAAGAAATGATCTTGGATGCCAATGAAATGGCGCCGTATATTGGCAAACGCGCCCGCAAAGGCAAGCCGATTAACGCCGGATTGAAATTCCCAGGGTTCTAAAATGGCATTCAGACTCCTGTTGTTGGCCTTCATTGCGGCGCTCATTTATCGCTACTTGAAATCGCGCCGACAGCAGGAGCAGTTTTATTATCTGAATCACTATCAATTCCCCAGTGGCATTCGCCGCAGGCTGGCGCTGAAATATCCCGAGCTCAATGACGAGCAATGGGCACTCGTCGCCAAGGCCATGCGGCAATATTTCCGTCTGCACCGGTACAGCAAGCGTGCGACACTGGCGATGCCATCTCGCATCGTTGATGATTTCTGGCATGAGTTTATTTTGCACACCGCCGTGTACCAGGAGTTTTGCCAAAAAGCACTGGGGCGCTTTATTCATCACACGCCCGCAGAAAGTACTGTCGAGAGTAAATCAGTGCGCAGAGCGTGGGACTTGGCTTGCCGTGATGAAGGACTGCGGGCAGGGCAAATTGACCGCCTGCCGCTACTGTTTGCGATTGATAGCCAGCTGCAGATTCCCGAGGGGTTCTTATACAGCGCCACGGCATTTCAAAACCAAAATAAAGACAGCAGCAGTTGCAGCGGCGGCAGCTGCGGTTCGGGTGCCGATTGCAATAGCAGTGACTGCGGAGACAGTGGCAGTAGTTGTGGTAGCGGCTGCGGTGGCGGCGGAGACTAATGATGCATTTACCCGAACATTTACAAAGTATCTGGCAGCAACTTGGCATTGCGCCTGAAGTATTGCAGCAAAAATCGCTGTGCGTTTTTGAAGAAGCCGCCGAGTTGCGAGATGTCGAAACCGCTGCTGATGGCCGCGTCTGGCAACTGACCCCGGCCGCCGCACAGGCATGGCAAGCGATGCAGGCCGCCGCGCTCAGCGATGGTATCGAGCTAAAAATTGCCTCGGCCTACCGCGCCAGTTCGCGACAAGTTGAGCTCATCGAGCGCAAACTCAATCTCGGTCAATCGATAGATGACATCCTGCAAGTACTCGCACCACCCGGTTGCAGCGAGCACCATACTGGCCGTGCCATTGATATTTACCAGCCCGGCGGGCCAATCGTCGAAGAAGCGTTTGAAACCACCTGCGCCTTTGCCTGGCTAAGCCAGCATGCCACGCACTATGGCTTTACGTTGTCTTTCCCGCGCGATAATCCGTTTGGCTATGTTTACGAGCCATGGCATTGGTGCTGGCAGCTACGGAGCTAAAATAAGGGTATTGCCTTGAAATCATCACAAATAAATAACTTAGAGGCTATACCCCATGATTATTGTTCGAAATGACCATTTATACCCCACAAAACAGCCAAGCTACGGCCTATAGGGGATAAACGGTACTTCATATTTGGCTAAATGAATCGATATTGATGTCAAGGGCATAGAAAAACGGCATCGGCCGCCGCCCTAAAGAAGAACATCATGGTCTACGCTATTCATCCCGTTTGGGGCACGACCCAACGCCCAGAGTCATTACGCTATGGCCTGTATCAGGTCAGCAGCCAAGGTGAAGTCGAAATTGCCCGCGCTTTGCGTTTGGAATCGGTCGAAACCTTGCGCCAGCACTTACTCAACCATAGCAATACAAAGTAATACGTAAGCTTCAAATCAAGACTACGAAGCAATACTCTGTATATTGAGCCGCGCTCTCTCGCCTACAGCCTTGATCTATATGATGATTCAGGCTCACTTCCTTACTTCAAGCTGATTAAGCTTCTCGAATGCGAAAATAGACGTATCGTAAAAAGCTGACGAGAAAAGGTGAGCTGATTCATTGCAGTATTAGGGTTTTTACTTATCTATGTGTTTGTTCTAGCTAATTATTTACGAATATTTCATTTTTATTTTACTTTTTACTTTCATATAAGATCAAAAGTAGTAAGTTATTGATTGAGTACACCCCCTGTAAATTAGAAAATAGTGATGTTTATTTTGGCGGTTACAGCCAGAAAAACACCATAAAAATCAGGGGAAAACTCAATGAAATACCAGTTGAATCAAGCCGCGTTCGCCATTTTGGCTGCCGCAGCTTGGCATAATTCAGCCAGTGCCGCATCGTGCGCGGATGCTTGGCAAGCCAGCAAAGCCTATTTCGCAGGTAGTACCGTCAATTACCAAGGCAAAGACTACCGCGCAAAATGGTGGACGCAGGGTGAAGACCCCGCCAATAACGCCATCGTTGGCAAACCTTGGGAATTAATCGGCGCTTGCAGCACCAGCAGCACACCGATACCCACAGCGAGTATTCCCCCCACAATCAAACCAACGAATGCGCCTACAGCAATACCCACACCCACAGTAAGCCCGACACCAGCGGCTACATTAGCCCCCAGCCCTACGCCAACGCCGAAACCGACTGCGATTCCAACGATTGCACCTACCGCAACTCCGACAGCAGTCCCAACCGCAGCCCCAACAACAGCTCCGACACTAAACCCAACAAGCGCCCCCACCAGCACGCCTGCTGCAAGCAATAGCTGCAATGCGGAATGGGTCGCAACGAATACCTATGTGGCTGGTAATAAAGTCACGCGCAATGGCGTCAATTACCAAGCCAAATGGTGGACGCAAGGCAATGATCCAGTCTCCAATTCCGGCGATGCACAGCCATGGCAAAATATGGGCCCTTGCGGTAATACAGCGACGCCCACGCTGACGCCAACACCGGCAGTCACCCCCATCGCCAGCGCATCATCCTCAGCCACACCCAGCACCAGCATCACACCTAGCCCGCAGCCAAGCAGCACACCAACGGGAAATGGCATTGATCATTTGCTGATTAATGAAGTGGCCGCCGATCCAAGCGGCCAAGGCAGCTGGTTCGAGATTTACAACCCGACCAATCAAACGATCACGCTCAACGATGTGAGCGCGCGTATTCAAAGCAAACAGCTCGGTAGCGCCAGCAGCTATGCGCTGAGCGGCACGATCAATGCGAAATCCTACGTGGTCGTTTCAACCAACACCGACGCCGTAGCGCCCAAGAAAAATACGCAATTGCAATACATTGGCAATGCGCAAGATTGGCCGGTGTGGAGCAATGACAATGGCGCGATTGAGCTGGTACGCAATGGCCAAACCGTCGATTTTGTCCGCTTCGGTAATAGCAATAGCCAGCCATTGAGCGCCATGGCATGGCAAGGCAGCAATGCACCGGCGCTCACCGGTAATGCGAGCTACTCATTGGTGCGCTATTTCACGCAAACAGTCGATAGCGATAGTGCCGCCGATTGGCGCGTCGTGCCTTTTGGAACACCAGCAGGCCAGAATGATATCGATAGCAATGCCACCGACAGCGATCACGATGGCATTCCAACGAGCGCCAAGCAGCCTGGCGGCACTTATGCTGGGATGGATTTATACGCCATGGGCGCACGTGCAGCCCGTCCAACGATTTTGATTCACATTGATTGGATGCAAACCAATACCGATGAAGGCATCAAGCCACGCAAAGAAGCGCTGCAACTGGTGCGCGAAGCCTTTAACCGCAAAGGGATTGATGTGCTCTTTGATGCGGGTCAGCTGCATAATCCAAACTTTAGCCCCGCCGATTTCAATCTGGGTAATGGCAAGGAAGTGCCGTTTGCGCGTTGCGTGACGCTGTATAAAAACGCCGATTGCGCCGATGTAATGGCGTATAAAAATGACAGCATGGATGTACGTCGCCGCTTGATTTTCCACTATATGTTGATGGGCTCAACACAAAACACCAATGGCTACGGTGGCTCATCGGGCCTCGCTGAAATCAATGGCAATGACCTGCTAATTTCACTGGGTTTCTGGGGCCTGAATAGCAGCTCAGGCACCGAGCTATACAAGCTGATCAATTACCAAGCCGGTACCATCATGCATGAATTAGGCCACAATCTGGGCCTGTATCACGGCGGCAACGAAGGCACGAATAACAAACCCAATTATCTAAGCGTAATGAATTACGATTACCAGCTCAATGGCGTGCCGAGTGATCCGGCAGGTCAAAGCATGAGTGAGCGGATTTATTATCGTCAGAATAATCTGGGGCGCGCCACGCCCAGCAAAGCGGCCAATAGCTATGGCGTATGCGATTTGCTCGACGGGCCGTGCGGTAATCGCTTTGTGATTGATTATTCCAATGGTAGCAGTATGGCGCTCAATGAATGGGGTTTAGATGAATCACGCCTCATCGGTCGCGGAGCCAATAATGGCGCTTTTGCCGATTGGAATGTCAACGGCAAAGTCGAGCAAAGCGTCGCTTTTGACAGCAATGGCGACGGCATCACGCAAACTGCACTGAGCGATTATGATGACTGGGGTCATATTCAATTGGCGTTTAATGTCGGCTCAATCAGCGCCTTGGGTCTACGCACAGCAGCCGAGCCGATCACGCCTAATTCAAAACACAGTCGCAAATTGCATGATGAGCGCAAGGAAGTGGCAGCAGAAAGCCCGCCGCCAGCGCATATGTTGAAAAAACACTCAGCAGCCAATTAACTAAGCCCGCCCACATTAAGCCGCGCTCGTCGCGGCTTAATGATTTTGCGCGAACTGCATATCACTGATCACTTCATCAAGCGGGTCGGCATATTCAATCGCAATCTGTTCAAATTGATCCGCCACCTGCAAAAATGCATCGACTAAATCAGGGTCGAAATGGCTATTGCGTCCTTGTTTAATAATATCAACCGACATCTGATGGCTAAATGGCGGTTTGTAAACACGCCGACTCAGTAGTGCATCATACACATCGGCCAAGGCCATAAGACGAGCAGAAATCGGTATTTCATCCCCTTTGAGGCCTTGCGGGTAGCCACTGCCATCCCATTTTTCCTGATGACCGTAGGCAATCTCACGGGCATACAGTAGAAATTTGCTGTCCTCACCTAAAACCCGCTCCACCTCCAAAATGATATTTCGCCCATAGGTCGGGTGATTTTTCATAATGGTAAATTCTTCGTCACTGAGCTTGCCTGGTTTGTGCAAAATCGCATCGGGAATACCTACTTTGCCAATGTCGTGCAAGGGTGCAGATTTAGCCATCCATTCGATATTTTCTGCGCTTAACTCATGGCTAAACCTTGGATGCTGCGCGATGGTGTTAGCCAAGAGGCGCAAATATTCTTGCGTCCTTTTCAAATGCAAACCAGTTTCTTCATCGCGTAATTCGGCCATCACCCCCATCGCCATAATCGTGGCGTCCTGCATTTTGAGCAGCTCAGCCGTCCTTTGTGCGACCCGCTCTTCGAGCGTTTGATTGTGCATTTTTAATGCCGTTTTTAAATCCTGTACCTGCAAATGAGTTCGAATTCGCGTTTGCACAATCATGGGCAGTAAAGGCTTATGAATATAATCGACCGCACCCGCCTCAAAGCCGATCAGTTCATCAGACTCCTGAGTTTTGGCGGTGAGAAAAATCACCGGGATATCCGCCGTAATCGGGTTGGCTTTTAAGCGACGACATACTTCGACACCGTCCATCTCGGGCATCATGACATCCAGCAAAATCAAATCAGGAATAGGCTCGCGTTCAGCCAGCTCCAGCGCCAGCCTGCCATGAGTAGCGATCCGCAATTTATATTGATCTTTCAATAACGCATTGAGTACCGCCAAATTGGCAGGCGTGTCATCCACCAACAATATGGTACGTCGATAGGATTGGTAAAATTCAACCATGCGCCACTCCCAATACTTTGCCCCTTAGTTCGGTCAGGTAGCGTTGCGCCAGTGCAAAATTGAAATCATCATGAATGGCATGCCCTAATCGATCTAATAATTTTTGATCCGGCCATTGCGCCAAGAGCGCACGGAGCTGCTCAAATTCATCGACGGCATCCCCATCGCAATTTTGAATCAACTTCTCTAATGCCTTAAATAAGACTTCGACACTGGCAGTATCGACCGCCAAAATTTGATTTGATTGATCTTCAGACGGATACACCCTAGCCACAGCCTGCAACATCTGCTGTATTGCTTGCTCAAACTCACCCTCGAGTTGACCACGCTGAGCAGGATGTTGGTGCAATTGTATTTCCAGCCTAGCCGCCACATCGGCCAATTTACTCATCCCTAAGGTACTGGCAACGCCTTTGATCGAATGCACTAAGCGGACTGCCGAGCGATGGTCGCTCAGTAGTAATTGCTGAAACTGCGCATAGCTCGCTTGATAATCGTGCAAAAATTGCCGAAACAGTGCTTCATATAATTGAGCATCCCCCATCAATCGCACCAAGACATCGTGCGTATCAACCCCGTCAATCTGAGGCACCAAGCTGTCATCAAACGACCCAAAGCGCTGATCTACCACTTCGGGCGCGGTAATTTTATCGCCGACCCATTTGGCAATCGTCGCGAACAAGACATCGGGTTGGATGGGTTTGGTAACGTAATCGTTCATGCCATTATCGAGGCAACGCTGACGTTCATCCGACATGGCATGCGCCGTCATGGCAATAATCGGTAGCTGTTGCAAGCGTGGCTCGCAGCGTATCAGCCGCGTCGTATCATGCCCATCGAGCACCGGCATCTGCAAATCCATCAACACCAAATCGCAGGGCAAAGGTTCAATCGACAACCAACCTAATGCTTCGCCGCCATGCTGGGCCATAATCACGCTCGCACCAACGCCGCTGAGTAATTCGCTGGCCACCTGCTGATTGAGCGGATTATCTTCCACCAGCAAAATCCGTAAGCCATGCAAGAATTGGCTATCCTGATTGGCCAGCACATGCGACTCGACTGGCGGCTCGTCAGATTTTTCCAGCACCAGCGTGAAATGAAAGGTACTGCCTATATCGGGCTGACTCACGACCCAGATATCGCCGCCCATCAACTCCACCAAACGCTTAGAAATCGACAATCCCAAACCAGTGCCGCCAAATTGCCGCGTCGTCGAGCCATCCGCTTGAATAAAAGGTCTAAATAAGCGCAGTGATTGTTCTGGGCTAAGCCCAATCCCAGTGTCTTGTACCGTGGTATGCAGGCGAATTTGCTTGCCAATTTCCGCAACGCGTTCGATATAGACCTTAACTTCTCCTTGCTGCGTAAATTTGATTGCATTGCCGACCAGATTATTCAAAATCTGCCCTAAACGCAGCGGATCCCCCAGCAGCACCGACGGGCAATCTGCGGCGATCTCTACTTTAAATCGCAGGCCTTTTTCTTCGGCTTTGACCTGATGCAGCGCATACAGCTGCTCCATCACCGAAGCCAGCCGAAAGCTCGTGGCTTCAATCTGCAGTTTGTCAGCCTCGATTTTCGAAAAATCGAGAATATCATTCAGGATATGCAGTAAAGATTCCGCTGCCGCGCTGGTTTTTTGCAAATAATCGCGCTGCTTTTGCGATAAATCGGTTTTCAAGGTCAGATGCGTCATGCCCAGAATGGCATTCATTGGCGTGCGGATTTCATGACTCATATTGGCGAGAAAATCGCTTTTGAGCCGATTAGCCTGATCAGCAGCCTCTTTGGCCGCCAGCAATTGCGCTTCGACTTGTTTTTTCTCCTGCACCAAGCCGCGCAATAAATTACTTAATTGCTCGAGATTGGTTTGATCTTGCACCAGCACTTTGTGCCCCAAATCTTGCAGCAAGACATTGGCGGTATCCCATAAGGAATCTAATACGCGCTGACGGGCGATTGCCTCAAGGCGTAAATCTTGATTTGCCTGGGTTAATTCGGTCGAGCTTAATTCCAGGCTACGCGAGCGTAATTCCAAATCACGCTCACCCTGCTCATAGGCTTCGCCCACGGCCAGCAAAAAACCTCGCACTTTATCAGGCGACAAAACACTGAAATCACCCGCTTCGATCGCAGACAAAGCCATCTCGCAGGCGGCTTCATCGCCCCAGGCAAAATGTCGTTTTAATTGCCGTAACAGCAGGCGATTCATAATTAGACTTCGCGCAAGATGCTGATGGTCATCGTTTGATTGTGTAATTTACATTCGGTCGATTTAACGAAGGGACTGATTTCACCGTAGGAATAAAAACCAGTAATGGTCGCTCCTTGCCCCAATACATCAGCGACCGCTTCGACTTCTTCATCGACGCGTCCACCCATGACCAATTTGCGCCCGACACAGCTCACCAAGATAGCCAATGCATGGTCACAACGACTGAGCATGTCATGGGCCGCGTTGGCAGCCACTTCAGCACCTTCGATTAAGGCATCATTGCTGGCATGCATCAGGCGCAAATAGCCATCAGGTAAAATATCGCCGGCCAAGATCAATGAACCAGCCGTTTCATCCACGCCCAATATCGTTCGCACCAAACCAATCGCCGAATGATCTTGCCCCAGCATTTCAAATGGAAATAACAGACCCGATGCCGGTAATTGCGCGGCATAATCGCCTAAATAGCGTTTATATATATCCAACGCTGACTCGCCATCCAGTTCATACAGCACATTGCCTGCACTGCGCGTCACTTTGCGTGCGGGGCCAAATGGCTTCCAACCGCCAAATGAGCCGTGTCCTACCAAGATGCCTTTTGGTAGCCCCAGAGCCACAATCGTGTGTTGGCTGACGCCGTCATTATTGAGCACGCAGGTTTTTTTAAACTCACCCCCATCCCCCGCCAAACCACCAATAATGGGTAAATCAGGGGTCAGGTGCCGAGCTAGCCCTTCAATCAAAGCACTGCCATTGATATTGACGCCTTGCCCTAGCAACAATACGGCAGATAATTCCAAATCGGCTAATTGGCTGGCCAAACGCTCACCCGCTGCGGCGCTGTCTTCCATTTCGAGTAATTGCGTGCTGGCCAAATAGGGTTGACCGACGTTCCAGCTCACCGTAGTGATAACCGCAGTATCATCATCGACGCCATGAGCGCTGATCTCGCCCGCCGTCGAACAACCAGCTAATACCGCGGCGGGAAATGCTTGCCGCAATTGCGCATAAAAAACCGGATTTTCGAGTAGTGCGATGCTGGCAAAGACCAAAACCCAATCGGGGTTAGGATTGGCAAAACGATTCAGTGCCGCGTGTAGATCATTGATAGTTCGGATGTGTTGTTGTTCGATCTGCATGAAAATACTCCATCAGCTGATGCTTTAGTCTAGTCAAGCAAATCACAGTTTTCATCTTAAAGAATACAAGCCTGAATTTCGATTTATACCCCCATACACCCACTCAAATGATGGGCTACAAAATTCAGTCTTTATTCAGCCAAATTCAATCACAATGGGCATACCATCAGCACCAGCGTCCTGTATTTAAAACTAAATATTGCGTAGGTATATATATGAAAATCAATTTATATTTGGCATTGATCGCTATACCCCAAGCAGTTATCTCATTCGTGCTATTAGCAATGCTGGCTTTGACTAGCGCAAGCAGTCAGGCCGATACCAATATGCGCTGTGGCAACAAAATAATTGGCATCAATAGCAGCCAAAGTACGGTGCGCGCGCGCTGCGGCGAGCCAGCTGAAATGAACCAATACAGCGAGCCGGTGAAATACCGTAACCATCGCGGACTGTGGGTCGCTGATCCGAATCAGCCTACTAAAACTGTCACAGAGTGGGTTTACAATTTTGGCCCTGACAAACTCATGATGCGCGTTAAATTCGTCAATGGCAGCCTCGTTGATGTTCAAACTTTGGGTTACGGTGATTAGTTTGAATGCATTGATCCAATGCGAACCCAAGCATGAGTCACATGCTGCAACGCAGCAATAAGTCCTTGATCTGTCGTCATTTTGAACTAATACGCCGTCAAAATTGACGCTAGCAAGACTTCATGAAAAACTAGCAATAACATCCCTTCACGCTAATTCGACGTGAAGCAATCCACTATTCCTCGGCCCAGCTTTCATGATCTCTACCGATCTGTTGCAAGCATTGTTTGAGATTTCCCCTTCTGGCATCGCCATTGCAGATGAGCAGGGCCGCTATCTGCAAGTGAATGATTCTTATTGCCGCCTGTTTGGCTATACGCGCGCAGAATTAATCGGCCAAACTTTTGGCCTGATTTTAAGCGATACCGAAAAAGTGCTTGAACCGATGATCTTGAATTTGGCACTCAGCCAAGATCAAGGCGCCCCAACTGAATGGAAAGTCAGGCACAAAGATGGCCGCACCCTGTTTGTGCACTCCGCGTTTCAAACCTTTATCAATGCCGATGGTAGCGCGCAAATTCTAACCATCCTGAGCGATGTGACCGCCTTGGTTTGCACGCTCAATGCCGTGCAAGATCACGAAGCGCAGCTGATTAAAACCAATGAATCGCTCGAACAAATGGTTTTCCGCCGCACTCTGCAATTGGAGCAAGCCAATGAAGAGCTAGCCCGCCTTGCGACACAAGATTCGCTAACTGGCATCTTAAATCGACGCGCCTTTGAATACGAAAGCAACAAAGCCATATACAGCGCAGATCGCCATCATCGACCGATCTCTTTCCTGTTTTTGGATATCGACCACTTTAAAGCCATCAACGATAACTATGGTCATGCCGTCGGTGACCATGTATTGCAAACCTTGGCCAGCACCATCCAAGCCTCGCTACGCACTTCCGATTTGCTCGCGCGCTGGGGTGGCGAAGAATTTGTTATTTGCCTACCCGATACGCTCTTATCTGATGCGATCGTGGTGGGTGAAAAAATTCTCGCCGCGTGTCGCCGACTCAAGATCAAACATCAGCAAACGAGTATCGCCATCACCATCAGTGGCGGCTTGGTCGAGCGCGAATTCAATTGCGCACTGCAAGAAACGCTACAACAAGCGGATGTTTTACTCTATCAAGCCAAAAAAGCCGGTCGAGATTGTCTACTGTGGCCAACCGACAAACAACTTAATTCAGCACTGATATTTAGCGAAACTACCGCATAAAAAAAGCCGCTTTTCAGCGGCTTTTTTGCTTTTAGTGCTTTGACTGCTCATTAAATCGCACCCAAATAATCGGCTTTGCCAACTTCAACCCCATTGCTGCGCAAGATGGCGTAGGCGGTGGTGAGGTGGAAATACAAATTGGGCGCAACAAAATTAAGCAAATACACTTCAGCGCTCATCGGGTTGGGCAAGAACGACAGCTTGATCGTTTTGCTGCCCGCATCGGCAAATGCCGCTTCTGGAATTGCCTCAATAAACGCCAAAGTTTCATCAATACGCGTTTTGAGTTCGGCAAAGGTTTTTTCATTGTCATCGTGTTTGGGCGCTTCGGTGCCCGACAGGCGCGCGACGGCAAATTTCGCGGTGTCACAGACGATCTGGATTTGCTTCACAAACGGCAGCATATCGGGCGCTAGGCGCAAGCCGAGCATCGTTTCATCGCTGACCTTTTTGTTCAAGGCAAATTCAACGCCTTTATCGAGCAGATGAGAAAGCTGTGTCAAAGCGCGGGTATAAACCGGTACAGATAATTGGTAGTAGCTGAACATCAGGGTGTCTCCAGTTAATTTTCCAGCAAACTCATTCATCGCAATGAGCATCTCATCAGCATTGGCGCTTAGCCCAACATATTCAAGTGCTCTAAGCTATCGATTGCGCCATGCCAGATACGGTCACGATGTATCTCATCAAAGACCATATCAGCAATAGTCTCTGGCGATATACCCGTAGTATCAATTTCGAAATCGTACGTTAATTCTTGATGAACGCGCTCAAATTCCCACGCCGCCATCCCGATCGCGCGATCACCGCGCGCTTGTTCACGCCGATTTAATTCATCCAAATCGCAATGCACGCCGATTAGCGCAATGCGATAGCCTGCTAATTCCGTGAGCAATTCCCGCTTCTCAGCCCGCTCGCACCAGGCATTATCCAAAATCAAATGGCAACCGGCCTGCAGCAGACCCGGCAAAGCATAGTGATAGGCGCGCACCAGTTGGCCAAAATCATGGCCACGCCGCTGGATCGGCTCACCGCGTTGCATCGCCGCCAAGTCACTGCCTGGCAAGGCGTACAGCACGGCATCAATGCTGAAATTGAGATATTGCTGCGGCAGCTTTTCCTGCAAAGCTTTGGCCAAGCTGGTTTTGCCCGAGCTGCTACAGCCATTCAAAATAATGATTTGAGGGAGTTCCATAATTCACATCGGATGATTGGATGTTAAAAAACCCGAGGTGTTATGCTTCGGGAATGTTCAGCTTGATGACATGCCCCACTCGCGAAGCGAGGCACCCCTCAAGGAGGGGTCGGGAGGGGTGGGAATAGCACATCAAGGCTGCGCTCCAACACCTAATTTCTTAGGCTCGGCTTTGCCGAGACTTGGAAAACGTAATCTCTTAGCTTGTCAGCAGCCTGAAAAATCCCGAGGTTTTACACTCGGGATTGCTAGATTTACTGTACCGATTTGGGCTCGTCGCCGTCGATCTCGATCTCACTGACCGGCACTTCTTCGGCGGGCGGTCGCGCCCAGAACATGCGATCGGGAATCATCTGCCCCATGCCAGGGCGATAGGCATTGCTAATGGCTTGGAAGGTATATTCCTGCGCTTCCTGCATCGCGGTGGCAATGTCAGCGCCGTTGGCCAAAGCCCCCGCCATCGCCGAGGCCAATGTGGCACCCGCACCGTGGAAACTGCCCGGCAGGCGCTCCCATTTATCCGAACGCACGCGACCCATCGCGCTGTACAAGGTATTGACGACTTTCGGTGTTTTTTCGTGCGTACCGGCGATCAATACATACTCGCAACCACATTGCAGCATGCGCTGCGCGGCGGCATCGAGCGGCAAATCTTCTTGCTCGTCTGGATCATCCGTACCCAATTTTCGCGCATCATCGCTATTACATGTGACTAGAAAACTATGCGGCAACAACAGCTCGCGCATGGCGCTATATAAATCTTCATCCGATAATTCCTCGCCGCGGCCCATGCTAAACACGGGCTCCAGAATCAGCGGAATATCGGGGTAATCGGATGCAATCTCGGCGATCACCGCCAGATTTTCCACGCTGCCGACCATGCCGACTTTGATCGCATCGATTTTGATGTCTTCTAAGATAAAACGTGCTTGTTCATCGACAAACTCGCTATCAACCGCCTGAAAACTCTGTACGCCAGCGGTGTCTTGCACCGTCATCGCCGTGACGATCGGCAAGGCATGGCAACCCAATGAGGCCAAAGTCAGAATATCGGCCATTAAGCCTGCGCCGCCCGATGGGTCGTTCGCGGCAAAAACCAGTACTGTGGGCGGGGTTGGAGTCATAGGTGGCGTCAATTTCAAGAATGATTCAGGTAGAATCTGAATTCTAAACTACTCTGCCCCGGTAAAGCTGATGAAAAAGTATATGTGCTTGATTTGTGCGTTTATTTACGACGAAGCGGCAGGTCGCCCGGAAGATAACATTCCACCCGGCACCAAATGGGAAGATGTGCCCACCAACTGGACCTGTCCCGATTGCGGCGCGCGTAAAGACGATTTTGAAATGGTGCAAATCTAACAAGTCGACTCCCATGAAAAAAACACTTCTTCTTGCAAGCATGGCGCTGGCTTTACTCACCGCTTGCCAACAAGTGAACACCACCCAAGGCGGCGCAGTGGGTGCCAATCGCAAGCAAAGTATGAGTACGCTATTGTCGGCGAAAGACGTCGATCAAATGGCCGCTGCTGCCTACACCGATTCGCTCAAGCAAGCGCGGCAGAAAAATGCGCTCTTGCCCGCCAATGATCCCGTCGCCATTCGAGTGAAAAATATTGCGGCGCGCATCATTCCGCAAACAGCGGTGTTTCGCCCTGATGCGGCAAATTGGAAATGGGAAGTCAACGTCGAGAAAAGCCCCGAGCTCAATGCCTATTGCATGGCCGGCGGTAAAATCATGTTTTACACAGGCATTATTGATCAGCTCAAACTCACCGATGATGAAATCGCCCAGATTATGGGCCATGAAATCAGCCATGCGCTGCGTGAACACAGTCGCGAACGCCTGAGCGAGCAATACAATAAACAGCTGGGCTTGCAAGGTATCTCGATTGCCGCATCGATTCTGGGCGGTGGCAAATACGATGGCCTCACCAATGCAGCACTGGGTGTAGGCAGTCAGGCCTATGACGTGGCTTTGGCGCTGCCCAATAGCCGCACACATGAATCGGAAGCCGATATGATGGGGCTGGAATTGGCGGCTCGCGCGGGTTACAACCCCAATGCAGCAGTCACCCTATGGCAAAAGATGGCTGCCGCTAGCAAGGGTGCGCCACCGCAATTTTTGTCGACTCACCCATCCAATCAAACGCGCATCGCCGAGCTACAGGCTAAGATCCCAGCCGTGATGCCACTGTACGAAGCGGCGCGTAAAAATAAATAGTCTGCTTTAAGACAACGGACGCCTCGGCAGTTTCGCCGACAATCCGAGCTTCAATCACTTGGAGTCGCTGCATGTTATGGGTTAAAGCATTTCATATTATTTTTGTGATTAGCTGGTTTGCCGGGCTGTTTTATTTGCCACGCATTTTTGTGAACCACGCAATGGCAACCGAGCCCGTCGAGATTGAACGCCTGAAATTAATGGAGCGAAAACTATTTCGCTTTATGACGCCCATCGCCGTTCTCGCGCTCGGCTTTGGTATCTGGATGTGGGGCTATTACGCCTTTTATATGGGCGCAGGCTGGTACTGGATGCACGCCAAACTGGCTTTGGTCGCGCTCTTAGTCGCCTATCACCTCTGGTGTGGCAAAATCTATCGCGATTTCGCGGCCGATAAAAATCGTCGCAGCCATGTGTGGTATCGCGTATTTAACGAAATCCCTGTGCTGATTTTGATGGCCGTGGTGATTCTAGTCGTGGTTAAACCTTTCTAATCTGAGTATTCCATGAAAAATATCGTCCTGATCGCTGCGCTGGCAGCCTTGCTTAGCGCCTGTGGTGAGCCCAAATCGAGCTGCGGCGTTTACGCCATTGGCCCCGATCAAATTCGCGAGCTGATCAAAGAAAACAAAGCCGAGCCAGCGCCAGGACGTACCGAAAAAGCCAAACTACCGCCGAATTTCCCCACGGAATTACTCGATAAAGACGGTTTTTATCGCGGCATGGCGGTATTTTGCAAAATAGATGAAGCCAAAGCAGCGCTCACCGCGCAAGGCCATCAAGGCTGGAGCGTGTATGAGCTCAATACCGATTGGGATAAAAACGTCTATCAAGCCGACGATCAGGCTTTCCATTTAAAAGACATCGCAACCATCAAACAGGCGATTGAATAATGGCCATCGAAATCGAGCGCAAATTCCTACTCAATAATCAACATTGGCGCGAGCAAGTTTCACGCAGCACCCGCATTGCGCAAGGCTATCTGAATGCCGAGCCAAGCCGCACCGTGCGCGTGCGCGTCAAAGGTGATAGCGGCTTTATCACCATCAAAGGCAAAAACGAAGGCATTAGCCGCGTCGAATTTGAATATGAGATACCCGCCGCAGATGCGTTGGAACTGCTCAAGCTCTGCCCCAATGTGCTCGACAAAACACGCCACTTGGTCAACATCGACGGCCATACGTTTGAAATCGACGAATTTCACGGCTTAAACAATGGGCTTATCGTCGCTGAAATCGAGCTTGCCAGCGAAAACGCCAGCTACCCGCAACCCGATTGGCTAGGGCCCGAAGTCTCGGGCGATGTGCGTTATTACAATAGTGCGCTGTCGGAAAAACCGTTTTCAAGCTGGTAAAATAGCCGTACACATCAGGGTCGACTTAGTCGGCCCCTTATTTTATCTGGGGTATAGCTCTGAAAATAAATCAGAATATAAACTTCAGATAAATACCATATAGAGGTATTTATGAATCGCAATGAACAACTCTTCGCCGCCGCCCAGCAACACATCCCCGGTGGCGTCAATTCTCCCGTGCGTGCATTCGGCTCGGTTGGCGGTACACCGCGCTTTTTTGCCAAAGGTGAAGGCGCTTATGTGTGGGACGCTGACGGTAAAAAATACATCGATTATGTTGGCTCTTGGGGCCCGCTCATTCTTGGCCACGCGCATCCTGCCGTGATCGAAGCCGTGACACGCACCGCGCAAAACGGCATGAGCTTTGGTGCACCCACCGAAGGCGAAGTCCATATCGCCGATTTGCTATGCCAGATGTTGCCCTCGCTCGAGCAAGTTCGCCTTGTTTCGAGCGGCACCGAAGCCACGATGAGCGCCATCCGCCTCGCGCGTGGCTTTACCGGCCGCGATAAGTTGATCAAATTTGAAGGCTGCTACCACGGCCATGCTGATAGTTTGCTGGTGAAAGCAGGCTCGGGCTTGCTGACGTTTGGGAATCCATCATCTGCTGGTGTCCCTGCTGCCGTGGCCGCCGATACCATCGTACTGCCGTATAACGATGTCGCCGCACTCGAAGCGCTGTTTGCTGAACAAGGCGACAAAATCGCCGCGCTAATTGTTGAGCCAATCGCCGGCAATATGAATCTGGTGCAACCCAGCAAAGAATTCGTCGCGGCCATGAGGAAATTAACGCAAGATCACGGCGCAGTATTGATTTACGATGAAGTGATGACAGGGTTTCGCGTTGGACTCCAATGTGCACAAGGCCTGCACGGCATTACCCCCGATCTGACCTGCTTGGGTAAAGTCGTCGGCGGTGGCCTGCCACTGGCCGCATTTGGCGGTCGCGCCGACATTATGGCCAAACTCGCCCCCCTCGGCCCCGTTTATCAAGCCGGTACGCTCTCAGGCAATCCGCTCGCCGTCGCTGCGGGTATGGTCACCTTGCAAGAGATCAGCAAACCGGGTTTCTTTGAAGCATTAAGCGCCAAAACCCAAGCTTTCGCCGACGGCCTGAACGCCATTGGCCAGCAATTAGCCAATACCAAAACCATCAGCGCCCAATCGGTCGGCGGTATGTTCGGCATTTATTGCAGCCCAAATATTCCGCACAGCTACAGCGATGTGATGAATAGCGACCGAGTGCGCTTTAACGCCTTCTTCCACGCCATGCTCGATGAAGGCATTTACCTTGCCCCATCGGCATTTGAGGCGGGGTTTGTTAGCGCTGCACATACAAATACTGAGATCCAAATCACTCTGGACATTGCCAAGGCAGTTTTGCATAAAATTTAAGCAAAATCGTCTGATTAATACAACTAAGCCCCTAATTATTAGGGGCTTTTTTATTGCCATCCCAAAATCGAAAGCAACCACTCATACGGATTCTCACCGCGTTCGTCAAGCTAACAAGACAAAGCTAAGGTCTTGTTCTAATTTGAAAATCAACACAAGCAATTTATAAACTGATCCGAAGCTTAAGCAATGCAAAACATACTAGATCAGCACCGTTCAGCTTGGAAAAAGCTACGTTGAATTTTTGTACGGCTAGGTCACATACAGATCCATATAAATTAGTATATTCTAATATTACCATTGTAAAAATTTCCTGATGTGCGCAAAAACGTCAGTTCTTAGGAGTACCGGACATGAGTAATACTTTTAAAGTAAACACCATCGCAGCTTGGCTCTACCTTGCGTTCCCCATGGTCGTTATTCCACTTTATGCAGCGGAACCCTATCCTGCCTTGCCACCGACACTTTCCACATCAGTCGATCCAAATGTAATGCTGTTGATAGATAACTCGGGGAGTATGTTGCAAGACGGTAGCAATAATTGGATTACTCAATCAAGCAATTCAAGCTGTAATCAAACCAACGAAATTTGGACTGGTTGTATTGGAAATTCGACCTACCGCAATTGGATCGACAGCGAATCAAGCAATCCAAATACCAAAATGAATATTGCAAAAAAGGTTGCTAGGTCTTTAATTACCAATAATCCAAAATTACGTTGGGGACTTGCATCATTTAGGGTGAATGACACTACAACTGTAGGCGGCTCAGAACGCGGTGAATCTGCAAAAATAGTAACACCGATTGGCAGTTCAATTGGCACCTCAACTGATAGCAGTACTGCGACTGTACTGGGAGGTATTAATAGTTTGCGAGCAAGGACTGCAACACCACTAGGTGAAGCATTGCTGGAAATTACTCAATATTATCAAGGCAAAGCCTCTTTATATGGGCTGATTTCAGAGAATTACACCAGTCCAATTCAATATCGCTGCCAAAAAAACTTCACGATTGTGATTACCGATGGAGATGCAACAAACGATGACAATTTACCAGGCAGTGGAAAAAGTGCAATTAGCTATACCTCTATCGATGCTGCGAATAATTCAGTTAATAAAAGTTTTAGTGTTTGTACCGCAGTTTCAAGCCCAGATTGCCCTGCAGCCTTAGAAGGAAGTTCAGGAACACCTGGCTTTGGTGATACAACAAATCGCCCACGTGCAATTCGCGATGTCGCGAAATATGCCAATGATTTAGATATGCGAACTTCTGGAAATGATCTGGATGGAAAATCATTTGATGATACCAAATTTAAAAAACAAAATATGCAAACCTATACCGTCGGATTTAGTGTATTGAATGATGTTTTACCTGCAACAGCAAGTGTGGGTGGAGGTAAATATTATACTGCCACAGATGAAACAACTTTATCGACTGCGCTAACAAATGCAGTCAATGAAATTATTGCTTCTATTTCAAATGCCGGCGGGGTAGCAACACAAACAGAAACTTATACAGCAGGCAATAAAGTATTCCAACCAGTATTCAATCCAAAAGGTTGGTATGGTGAATTACGTTGTTATAACCTAGATTCATATGGCAATTTTGATCCAGTTACTTCCAAATGTACACCAAATGCGAAAGCAGTATTTCCAGCTGTAGCTAGCAGAAAAATATACTCATCAACCAATCCAACTAGCACAAGTACCTCCACTTCAAGCGGTACAACTGCCTTTAGTTTTGATACCAGCACTGGTTTAACAGCAATGAGCACAACTCAGAAAACAGCATTAGGTGCTACTGCTACAGATCAACAAAATATCATTAATTATATCCGTGGTACCGATGGGACATTTAGATCACGAACAAATGGACTATTGGGAGATATTGTAGATAGCCAACCTATTGTCGTTTCGAAACCGGCAGGAGAATCTACAGATACCGATTATGCAACATTCAAAACGGCGAATGCATCGCGAAGTATGGTCTTTATAGGTGCGAATGATGGCATGATGCATGGATTTGATATTAATAATATGACGGAAATTTTAGGGTATATACCCGCCACACTGTATTCAAAATTACCAAATTTAAGTAAAACAGATTATGGTGAAAATACAACTCCACATAATTTTTATGTGAATGGTAGTATGCGCCAAGCAGATATTAAAGCAGGTGGTAGCTGGAAAACAATATTAGTAGGTGGACTAGGCCAAGGTGGTAAAGCCTATTATGCAATTGATGCGACTCAAGCAAGTAATTTTTCATCAGCATCAGCAACAGTCAAATGGGAACGCAATAATTTAAATTCACCATCAATTGGCTATACTTTACCAGCACCAATAATTTACAACGTACGAACTTCATCTTCAACTGTTGTCCCTGCCGTAATTTTAGCTAATGGTTATGAAAATAATTGGGGTGTAACTCCTGTAACGGCAAACACATCTTCCTTACTCATAGTTAATGCCAACACGGGCGATCTTATTAAAGAAATCACCGTGCCAAATAGCACGGGGCTATCTTCACCAGCTGGTGCTGATTTTGGACAAGATGGAATATTGGACTATGTTTATGCCGGTGATATGAGCGGAAAATTATGGCGTTTTGATTTAACTGATAACAATCCAAATAATTTTAAAGTTGCACCTAACCCTATTTATGATGCCGGTACTACAAAACCAATTGCAATGCGGCCAGCAGTTATGGCACTCAACAAAACAAATGGTGATGCAATTGGGAATTTAATATTTTTTGGCACTGGTAAATTATTAACCGATACAGATAGAACAAATACAGATCAACAAACATTCTATGCTGTCATTGATAAGATGGTTGATACACCAGTTACGGTAACACAATCTGATTTACAAGTACAAACAGTGATAGACACAAAATCAACAACAAGTAATCGTATTGGAAATTATCGAAAAGTATCAAATAACAGTTTAGACCTCCAATCTGCTACAAATACCAAATTAGGATGGTATATAGATTTTCCAATATCCAGCGAAAAATTAGTTACATCACCGATGCTTTATGACGACAAATTAATTTTCGGTACGGGTGTACCTTTAGCAACAGAAAAATGTATTCCTGGGGGTAAGGGCTGGATTATGGGTTTGAATCCATTAACAGGATCAGTAACTACTAATAAAAAAGGTAATAAATACAGTTTTATTGATATAAATAGTGATAATAAAGCAACAGCAGCAGACCAAATTTCATTTACGACTGGTGCGGAATATATGAGTGGATATGAAAAATCAGGTATTCCAACCGAATTATCGTATGTATCTTCTGAGAATAAAATTATAACCCCGACTAATTCAGACACTAGTTTAGGCGCAATAGGTAGTGTTATTGCGCAACGCGAGTCAAATTACGCGGCCGTCTATATTGGCAATGCAAAAGCAGGTGTGAAATCAGGGGTTCCTCAACCTAAACCAGCTTCAACAGGTAAAGGATCTCTATATGGTGGAACAATTGGTAGTGATACAGTCGATAAAGAAACATTATTATCTCCATCAACAGGTGTAAAAGTTGAAATTAGTACTTGGCGGGAGATCAAATAATGAGTATATATTCCCGAAAGAAAATGCATGGTATGACCTTAATTGAAATGATGATTACCATTTCTATACTGGGGATTTTATCTGCTATTGCAATTCCCAATATGATGGATTGGGTAAGAGATGCTCGATTAGCAAGTCAAAGTGATCTATTAGTAACAGGTCTTAGCTCAGCACGATTAGAAGCAGTGAAACGTAGAAGTGATGTTGTCTTTTGTCCAGCTAATGATGCAAACACAGCTACGGCCTGTTCTGGAACTGCAGCTGATTGGTCCAAAGGCTGGCTAATAATGACAGGGACAGAAATCATTCAAAGATTCGTGGTTCAAAAAGGGATCACAATTAGTCCAACAGTTGCAGGAGCGGCAATTACATCTACAACATTTAATGCCACATTGGGAAGCTCTCAAGCTGCTGGTTTAGTCAACTTTAGTGCTTGTATTACAGGCCGAAAAGGACATTCGGTAGCAATTTATCAATCAGGTCATATAAGTAAAAGTATCACTAGCACAACTTGTTCATAGTTGATGAATTAAAGGCATAAATATGAAACGCCAACGTGGTTTATCACTAATTGAAGTCATGGTTTCAATTTTAATACTTGCTTTAGGCCTTTTAGGTTTAGCAGGTTTACAGACCCGCGCCGTAATTATGAATCAAAGTAGCTATTATCGAAGTATTGCAGCGGATATTGGTGCAGAGCTAGGCGATCGAATCCGCGCAAATAGAACGCCATTTCTTGCAAGCAGCGACGCATTGCCCGTGCGATTACCACCTGACTTTTCAAAATGTACTCAAAATTCTGGAGATGAAGATCATATTACTTGTCAGGCACAAGATACGGGTCATGATGTATATTTGGTTTCAACAGAAATGACAGAGTGGAATTCATTTTTAAGATCGCAATTACCAAATGCAACATATACATTAACAAGTGGAGCTGGACAATCAACTGGGTTTTATCGTTATACATTAACAATTACTTGGAATGATAATCGAGCAGCAGCGACGGGCTCACAGTCAACAAGTTATAGTACGGTGCTCGAATAATGAAAAAAAATACCGGTTTTACTTTAATTGAGTTAATGGTTGCAATGGGAATTGCAATGGTAACTTTATTGGCTGTTTCAACCTTGTATATCAATACAAAACAAACTTTCAATTTGCAAGGAATGCAAAATAGATTATCAGAAGATGGACGCTTTGCTATATCAATGTTACAACGTGTAATTAGCCAAGCCGGTTTTCGCCCCAATCCAAATGCATTAATTACTTCCGATCGAATTTCAGCTATTTCAAACAGTTCATTATCAGTACGATTTAATTCTGATGGAACAAATCAAATAGGTTGTAACGGGACATCTACTGCTGCAGGAGATACAACATTAACAATTTCATCAGCCAGTAATAAACTGCAATGTGACACCATCGATTGGATTACACCTAGCACAACCGGAACGGGTAATGCTACCGAAGTAGTTGATTTTAAAGTGCAATATGGTATTGATGAAGCTGACACTGATGCAGGTCTGCCAAATACGCCTGCAGACTATGGGTGTGGAGCGCTTGCAACAGATACTTCATTCAGAGTACGAAATTGTATTCCGAATAGATATGTAAATACATTACCTGGTGGTGTAAACGCTGATCAAATTGTGGCAGTTAAAGTTTGTTTAGTATTAAGAACAGAAAAAACTGATAATTCATTAGTAAAATCAGCAGCAATCAATGATTGTAGTGGTACTGCAATTACCAATTCTCAAAATGATAAAAAATTATATAGAACTTTCAGATCGACAATTATGATTAAAAATAGGTAAGGCTTAATATGAGAAAAAATCAGGAAGGTTTTATTTTAATTGTAGCCCTAATGCTGTTGGTAATTGTAACTATTCTAGTAGTAAATGGTATGCGTAGTACAACTATGAACGAAAAAATGGCTGGCAATTATATGGATAGAAATAGAGCTTTTCAAGCCGCTGAACAAGGAATCAGGCAAGCATCGGCTTTTTTACAAAGTAATGCGGATGCTTGCCTATCTGGTTGTACCAATAGCAATACTTCAGGATCAGGACCCTTAGTCACTTCAATACCTGCAACTTGGAGTAATACATATGCGAGAGATGTTTCACTTGGTACTGGTCAATTGTCATCAGCAAAATACCTTATCAATCAATTACCAACTACTTTTTTACCTACTGATGGATCAAAAGCAAGTTGTATCCCTTATAGCATTATGAGTCGAGGACAAGGTATAGATTCACGTTCTGTAGTTATTCTTCAATCAACTGCATTTGTTTGCCCTACAAGTTAATCATAACTAATTGGATATATAACATGAAAAAAAATAATGATGGTTTTACTTTGATTGAATTAATGATTGTAATTGCAATTATTGGCATTCTTTCAGCAATAGCGTTACCTGCATACCAACAATATATTATTAAAACACGTAGGGCTGATGTTCAGCGACAATTGACATCACAAGCACAATCATTGGAAAGATATTTTACGTCTAATGGGACCTACGTTTCTTCTGGTACAACTTGTGCAGTGAATAATGAAACCAATACCTACTATACGATTACAAGTGTATGTAATACTCCAACTACATTTACTATTACTGCAACTGCAATAACTACAAAATCTCAGGCAAGTGATGGTGATCTTACACTTGATAATACAGGTGCAAGAACAGGGAAGTGGGCAAATTAATTACTTACTTATAATTTACTAATAATTTCAGTATAGTCTGGAATTCCTATATATTTTTTTAATAATTTTCCATCTTTTCCTATCAAAAAATTGGTTGGCGTTAATGTTACTCCGCCAAAACTTTGCGCAATTTTCCCATCTGCATCATAAATAATTTTGAATGGTATTTTTTCTTTATTTTTATAGTTTTTAATATATTCAATATTGTCATAACTCATTGCGATGGCAACTGTTTGAAAACGATCAGCACCATATTTGAGCTGTAATTTTTTCAATTCAGGCATTTCTTGCATACAGCCCGTACAGCTGGTGGCCCAGAAGTTGACCAATACAACTTTACCTTGGTAGTCAGATAATTTGATCTGTTGTCCATCTAAGGTCGTCATTGGTGCTTGAGTTGGTAGCTGTTCTTGCTGTGAGTACAGCAAATAGCCACCAAGTACTACTGCAAGTAGGCTAACACTGATCACTTGTAGACGGGTTTTCATACGTATTCCTTCTGTTGCTGTTTATTTTATGCGAAGTATGCTGTTCTGAGTGCGTGTTGGAGTGATGTTTTCTCAGAAAGTTTTCTTTACATATATATTGATAAGAAGAAGATAGTAATAATAGATAAGGGCAAGCTAGGTCTGTGGATAAGTCATTTTCCACAATTAAAACAATATTTTACGTTATCCACAACCCAGTCTAGGGTTTTGGTATTGCCTGTGGGTAATTTGGTGGGGGTTTTGTCCACATCCGGGTTTGCCTATTTATCCACAACGCCAGATTTGTTTCTCCACATGCCAAGTGGCTGATTTGATAAGACGTTTGTGAATAAAGCGTATAATCGCGCTTTTTCTTGGGGGTGCATAATGGCGATTCAGTGGTTTCCGGGGCATATGCATGTGGCTCGCAAGAAAGTGGCTGAGACTTTGGCCATCGTTGATGTCGTGATCGAGATCGTTGATGCGCGTATGCCTTTGTCGAGTAGCAATCCTATGATTGAAAAGCTACGTCAGCATCGTCAGCGGCCAGCTTTGAAAATTTTGAATAAAGCCGACTTGGCTGACCCTGCGCTCAATAAGGTGTGGTTGGAGTGGTTTCGAGCCCAACCGGGTACCGAAGCGATTTTGCTGGGTGAAGATAATAAGAAAGAAGCGCTCAAAAAAATCCCGCAACTGTGTTTGCGTTTAGCTCCGTTTCGCACTGGGGTGGAAAAACCTTTGCGTGCGATGATTATGGGTATTCCGAATGTCGGTAAATCGACGCTGCTTAATACTCTGGCGCAGCGTAAAGTGGCCAAGGTGGCCGATACGCCGGGTGTGACCAAATCTCAGCAGCGGATTGAAACGCTGGGTGGGGTGATTTTGTACGATACGCCAGGTTTGATGTGGCCAAAAGTGGAGCACGAGCCATCTGGATTTCGATTGGCGCTGGGCGGCTCAATTGGTCGCAATGCCTACGATGAAGTTGAAGTGGCTTACTTTGCAATCGAGCAACTGAAAGAGCGTTATCCAGCGGCTTTGATGGCACGCTATAAATTGCCTGATCTGAATGGTGAAGTGGAAGAGTTATTCCAGCGTATTGGCCGCAAGCGGGGCGCGGTCATGAGCGGTGGTGTGATTGATGAGCAAAAAACTGCGGATTTGATCATTACCGATTACCGAACCAAAGCGATTGGCCGGATGACGCTGGAAACGCCTGATGATTTTATCGGGGTGGATTTGGGTTCGGGTGAAGATGTACCGCCTGAAGCGGTTGAAAACGAAGAAGATGCAAATTAAGGCGGCTATCGATATTTTGATGGGTATGGCTTTGAAATGCTTTTATGGATTGCTTCTTGTTTAAATACCTAGGGTATGTATTTTTGCTGATTAGCAAGTCTCGGTGCATGAGCGTGTTTTCACGAGAAAATAGCTTAATATTGCAGGGGTACTTTGCAGATGGATGGTCGTTATGGAAGCAGAATTGGGTAATTTGGAAGAAAAAGTGCGGCAGCTCGCTGACCTTTGTCGCCATTTACGCGATGAAAATCGCACCTTGCGGCAAGAGTTGCTGCAAACACAGCATGAAAATCAGCACTTAACGACCAAATTAGCCGGCACCAAAGAACGTGTCGCGACGATTTTGGCCAAGTTGCCGGAGGACATGGTATGAGCGATGCGATCAAGCAGTTGGATATTTCGATTATGGGGCGCGAGTTTCGCGTCGCTTGCCCTGAAAGTGAAGAGGCCACTTTATTGCAAGCGGTGCAGTTGCTCGATAATCGAATGCATGAGATTCGCGGCAATGGCAAAGTGATCGGTTTGGAGAAGATTGCGATCATGGCGGCACTCAATATGACGCATGAGTTTCTGCAGACCAAAGTCCCCGGTGGAATTGACATTGGTGCGTTTCAGCGTAGAATCGATGGCATGAATTCAACGATTGATGCGGTGTTGCAAGAGCAAACCGAGCTCTTCTAAGCATCAGTTGTACGCTTGCTTTCCTGCGGTGTTCGTGACGGCTCAGATTCTTTGAACCGATAAGCTGTATAGCATGTTTGCCGGGTCTCCCGACGCCTGTTGTGAGCATTCCCCAGTTTCGACTCGGATGAATGCACCTGATGGCATCGACTTGGCAGCGACTTGAACCATTGGGTTCAAGATGCGAGTCGGAACGACATTCGCGGGAAGCCCCCCTCTTTTTTATGCTTCAATCAAACCCCCCCACAAATCCTGAGCTAAGACGGCAACTACGTCAGGCTCGTTTAGCGATTTCTCCAGTAGATCGACTTGCATCAGCTTGGTCCATTACGCGATCACAACCTATACTCAATCGCCTACGTCGCGGCAAAAAAATTGCGCTGTATGTTCCCGTGGGTGGTGAATTTCCAACTTGGCCTTTGATCTTGACCGCGCTGCATCGCGGGTGCCAGGTTTTCCTGCCGCAAACGCCGCAGCGAGGACGACAATTGCGCTTTGTTCGGCTGGATGCGCGTTCAAGCTGGAGTTTGGGCAAATTTAATATTCCAGTCCCCAACCACACTGAACAATGCAGGCCAAAAGATTTGGATACCGTATTTGTGCCTTTATTGGGGTTTGATCATCAATTGGCGCGAATGGGGCAGGGCGGCGGTTACTACGACAGCACTTTTGCGTTTCGCCGTCTGCGGCGAACTTGGCAACAGCCCAAATTAATTGGCCTTGCATTTCAGATTCAGCAGGTCGCTAATTTGCCCGTAAATACTTGGGATTTACGACTCGATGCGCTGCAAACTGAGTGCAACTATTTACACCCTGCTTTGCATCAAACTTAATCTCAATACTGGTTATTCCGCAGGTACAGGTGTCAGAAAGTTGGCTATGATGATCACATAGTTTTTGTTTTTAGCTGTGAACCGATTTACATACCAATTTTTAGAAGAGGTCAAAATGGCTGCCATTGTTTCTTCCCCAGTGAGTATCGTTAACGCCACCGGTCTGCACGCTCGTCCAGCTGCGAATGTAGTGAATGTAGCGAAACAATATCAATCGGATATCAAATTGGTGTTTAAGGCGATTGAAGCTAACGCCAAATCAGTGGTGTCGGTGATGGGTTTGGACGTTAGCCTAGGTGACAAAATCCAGATCAAGGCCGATGGCCCCGATGCTCAGGCAGCGATTACTGCCCTGACTCAGGTTATTTCTTCTGGCTGCGGCGAAAAGTAATCGTCGGCCAATCAAAAAAGGGTAGCTTGCTGCCCTTTTTTGTTTATCAGCGCTTCTGTAAATCAAAATAATGAATTGTAAATTTAAGTAATAAGCCTGCCATTACATGTATTTAATCTGATAACAGACAATTTTTCGCCTGTTTGATTCACGCACAATGCAGTCCTTTCGAAGAGCAAATGCAGCTATTGTGTAATTGTTGGCAGTAAATATCGCTACAATTTACGTCATGCCGCTGGAATATCCTATTAAACTAGGTTCCATAGAATATCGAACACGCTATTAGCCAGATATCGCACAAAAAACGAGGTAAATTATGTCGAGCAACCCTGTGACCCAGATTGAACTTAAAGCACCCTTATCAGGGGTGATGGTGCCTTTGGAAAAAGTGCCTGATCCTGTTTTTGCCCAAAAAATGGTTGGCGATGGGATCTCGATTGATCCAACCAGCAATGTTTTGCTGGCACCATTAACAGGTAAAGTAACTCAGCTGCACTCGGCAAAACACGCGGTTACGATTACTGCACCCTGCGGGATCGAAGTATTAATGCACATCGGTCTGGATACGGTGATGCTGAAAGGGCATGGTTTTACGGCCAAAGTAAAAGAGGGTGACATCGTGGATGTCGGCCAGCCCTTGATTGAATTTGATATGGATTTGGTTGCTCGCAAGGCAGTTTCTTTGCTCACGCAAATTGTTATCACCAACAGTGATCAAGTTAGCCAATTTACGCCAGCCACCGGTTTGGTGCAGGCGGGAAAAAACACTGCGCTGACTTTGCAATTAGCGGCGGGTGCCGCAGCGGCCACGGCCACAACTGGCCCGTCGGGCGAAGCTTATTCTGACCCCATCAAAGTACCAAACCACACAGGTTTGCATGCTCGTCCTTCAGCGGTGTTGGTCAACGCTGCAAAAACTTATCAATCAGATATTAAATTGGTCCGTGCTGGTAGTGAGGCCAATGCCAAATCCGTGGTAGCCATCATGGGCTTGGAAGTACAACACGGTGACGAAATTCGCGTCCGTGCTGCTGGCCCAGATGCGGCGGCGGCTGTGAAAGCATTGTCAGAATTAATTCAAACAGGTTGCGGTGAAGACATTGGTGGCCCAGTGCCCAAAAATAAACCTGCACCGTTGAATATTAAAACGGCAAAACCACAGCCAAAATCGACAGATCCTAATGTATTGAGCGGTGTGTCAGCTTCACCGGGTTTGGCGGTCGGTAATGTGTTTCATGTGAAACAAGAAGAAATATCTGTCGTTGAAAAAGGTGAAGATCAGCACGTTGAAAAACGTCGCCTCGATAAAGCGTTGAAAGACGCTCACCTGCAATTGGAAAGCCTAAAAGCTGAAATCTCTGATGCCAGCAAAGCCGAGATTTTTGCGGCTCACCAAGAATTGCTGGAAGACCCAGACTTGCTGGCGATTGCGATTGCCAATATCGGCAAGGACAAGAGCGCTGCCTTTGCGTGGAAAGTGGCATTCAATACCTATGCAGACAAATTGGCCGGCTTGAAAAATGAAGTCTTGGCGGGTCGCGCGAATGACATCCGTGACGTGGGTCGTCGTGTGCTGCGTTTAATAGCAGGGATCGAAGAAGCGGCAATGGTGGTGCCAGAAAACGCCATCTTGATCGCCGAAGAACTCACGCCATCTGATACGGCGAGTATGGATCGCACCAAAGTATTGGGTTTCTGCACCACCGGTGGTGGTGCAACCAGCCACGTCGCTATTTTGGCACGCTCACTTAATATCCCTGCAATCTGCGGTATTGACGAAGATGTCATGCAATTGGCCAATGGCACGCCTGTGATCTTGGATGGTACACGCGGCACATTGCGCAAAAACCCATCGACCGCTGAAGTGGCTGCGATTCGCGAAAAACAAGCGACGCAAGCGACCAAGCGTGCGGCCGAAATGGCGGCAGCGTTTGAGCCTGCGGTGACCAAAGATGGTACGCATGTGGAAGTCGTTGCCAATATCGGTGGTTTGGACGACGCAGTTGAAGGGGTGAAATTGGGCAGTGAAGGTGTGGGTCTGCTGCGCAGTGAGTTCCTGTACCTAGAGCGTACCGACGCGCCAACGGAAGAAGAACAAAGCCAGATTTATATCGACATCGCTAAAGCCTTGGGCAATGACAAAACGTTTGTCGTACGTACCCTCGATGTGGGCGGTGATAAACCATTGGCTTACTTGCCAATGCCAGTCGAAGAAAATCCATTCCTCGGTATCCGTGGTGTGCGTTTGTGCTTGGCTGAGCCAGAAATTCTGCATACCCAAGTTCGTGCGGTATTGCGTTCAGCACCGTATTCAAAATTGGCCATCATGTTCCCCATGATTACCAGCTTGGAAGAAGTGCGGGAAGTAAAACGCGTGGTCGCCGAAGAAAAAGCGGCGTTGGGTATTACGCAAGACGTGCAAGTCGGCATTATGGTTGAAGTGCCTGCCACTGCCGTGATGGCCGAGCAATTTGCGCGCGAAGTCGATTTCTTCTCGATCGGTACCAACGATTTAACGCAATACACTTTGGCGATGGATCGCGGTCACCCGAAACTGGCTAAGCAAGCCGACGTGATGCATCCAGGCGTATTGAATCTGATCAATATGACGGTGCAAGGCGCGCATAAACACGGCAAGTGGGTAGGTGTATGCGGTGGTATCGCGTCTGATCCAATGGCAATTCCATTATTGCTGGGTATCGGTGTGGATGAATTGTCGGCCAGCGTGCCAACGATTCCTGCGATCAAAGCTTTGGTTCGCACTTTGGATAAAGCTGAATGCCAGAAATTGGCGGCTGAAGTATTGCAGCTAGGCACTGCCGCTGAAGTTCGTGCGCGCTTGTCGCAATTGGTTGATTAAGGAAAATTCAAATGGTAATGATGGTCATTGTGTTTCTGGCGGGCTTGATTATTGGTGTGGGTGTCGGTATGTCGATGCGTAAAGCCCCCGCTGCTCAGCCCGTTGTGCAGCAAGCGCCGGTGAAAGCGGTCGCACAAACAGCTACCTCAGACAGTGCGGTGCAGGCAGCATGGTTGCCAGCGCTGGGTGGTGCTGGCAATGTGAAAGAAGCTGAGGCTATTGCTGCAACTCGGGTGCGCGTGACATTGCTCGATGGCGCCAAGCTCAATGAGTCGGCTCTAAAGCAGGCCGGGGTGCAAGCCGTTGCGGCAATTAATGCGCAAGTGTTTCATTTGATTGTGGGTCCAAAAGTAGCCTGATCAGGAAAAAACCCACTCATTGCAGTGGGTTTTTTTTGATCTAGATCAAAATACCCATATGGGGTAAATCCCGCTAATCCTTTTACCTTATTGTTTGTAGTTACATACCCAAGATAGATTATTGGCATTGTTTTAAGAAATTCATAAGTTGGCCAATTGGTTCGACCGGAAACTCAGGAGAAAGTCGATGTTTAAAAATGCTTTTGCAGTGTTACAGCAAATTGGTAAAGCACTGATGCTGCCCGTTGCCGTCCTACCGGTGGCAGGTTTGTTATTGGGGATCGGTGCTTCTCATTTCTCATTCATTCCAACCATCGTCTCGCAATTGATGGAGGCGGGCGGGGGCGCAATTTTCGGGCATCTGCCTTTGATTTTTGCCATTGGTGTGGCATTGGGTTTAACTGAAAACGACGGTGTGGCGGCAATTGCTGCCAGTGTGGGCTTTGTAGTGCTCTTGGCCACGATGGGCGTGATGGCGCCGGTCATGGGTGTTGAGCCTGCGACCGTGATGGGCATGAAATCAATGGAAACCGGCGTATTCGGCGGCATTATCATTGGTGGCGTGGCTGCGACCTTATTCAATAAATACTACCGCATTGAATTGCCACCTTATCTGGGCTTCTTTGCTGGTAAACGTTTCGTGCCAATTGCCACGGGCGTGGTGGCGATTTTTGTCGGTGTGATCATGTCTTTGATCTGGCCTCCGATCCAAGGCGCGATTAACACCTTCTCGCAATGGGCTGCGCATTCTGATCCACGGATGGCGGCAACGGTTTACGGCTTTGTGGAACGGATGTTGATTCCTTTTGGTTTGCACCATATCTGGAATGTACCGTTCTTCTTTGAAATCGGCTCTTTCACCAATACAGCTGGCAAAGTAGTCCACGGTGATATTGCCCGCTTCTTTGCTGGCGACCCTACGGCAGGTATTTTGTCGGGCGCATTTTTCTTCAAAATGTTTGGTTTGCCAGCGGCCGCTATTGCGATTTGGCATACGGCCAAGCCTGAAAATAAAGTCATGGTCGGCGGGATTATGATTTCAGCGGCGCTGACGTCATTTCTGACTGGGATTACCGAGCCAATTGAATTTGCGTTTATGTTTGTAGCGCCAGTGTTATACGTTATCCATGCATTCTTGGCTGCGTCTGGGCAATTTATCGCCAATACGCTGGATATGCACATGGGCTTTACCTTCTCGCAAGGTGGGATCGACTTCCTGATCTTTAATGCCTTTGGTGTGTACGCTAAAAACTGGTGGTATGTACTGATCATTGGCCCAATCTATGCCGCGATTTACTACAGCGTATTCCGTTTTGTAATTACCAAATGGAATCTGAAAACCCCTGGTCGCGAAGATGAAAGCGCTGAAGATGCTATTGCTGGTGTGAGTGGCTCAGGCATGGCGCATGATTTAGTCTTGGCATTTGGTGGCGCTGGCAATATCAAATCACTGGATGCATGTATCACTCGTCTGCGCATTTCGGTTGAAGATGTTGCGAAAGTCGACCAAGCCAAACTGAAAGCCTTGGGTGCAGCTGGTGTGATGCAAGTGGGTAACAATATGCAGGCAATTTTTGGTACTCGCTCAGAAAATCTGAAAACGGATATGTCTGAATACATCAAAGCTGGCGGCGGCCATACCGCGGTTGCGGCAGCAACTTCACCAGCAAGCAAACCTGCTGCAGTGGCCAAACAGGCGAGCAACCCCGCTTTATTGGCAGCTCTCGGCGGTAAAGCCAATATTCGCAATGTGTCGCCACTGGCGGTAACTCGGGTGCGCGTTGAATTAGTTGATTCGAAATTGCTCAATGTCGATGCTTTAAAAGCACAAGGCGTAGAAGGTGTTGCACCTTTGGCCGATGGCGTGGTGCATTTGATTGTGGGGGCGGATCAGGCTGAACAAGTGGCGGGTTCCTTGCTCTGAGTCGTATTCGCGAGATAAAACGAAGCCCATTGCTTTGCAATGGGCTTTTTTACGCGCGTATCGAATGAACTGACAATTTTGCTGGATAGTCGATCCGGTTTCAGCCACACTTTCATCATGGCACGCGAAAAACATTTAGATCTTCCATCCTATATCGCCCCAGCTTGGCTGCCGGGTGGGCATGCGCAAACGATTTATCCCGCATTGCTGCTGTGGCAGCGGCAAATTAAATACAAGCGCGAGCACTGGATTACGCCGGATATGGATTCGATCGGACTCGATTGGACGCAAGGTCGTGCCGGTACACCATTGATCGTGTTATTTCATGGTCTAGAAGGCAGCTCACGCAGTCATTACGCCATCTCACTATTTCATCAAGCGTATCGACAAGGCTGGCGTGGGGTTGTGCCGCATTTTCGTACTTGTGGCAATGTTCCTAATCGCTTGCCACGCAGCTATCACGCTGGAGATTCGGCGGAAATTGACTGGATTTTACGTAGGCTCAAAAAACATCTACCCGATACACCGATGTTTGCGGTGGGTTATTCACTGGGTGGAAATGCTTTGCTGAAATGGCTGGGTGAACAGGGGGATGCAGCGCAGGAGCTGATTCATGCCGCAGCGGCGATTTCTGCGCCGATGGATTTAGCCGCGTGTGGCAACGTGTTGGATTCGGGAATTAATCGCCATCTGTATACACGCGAGTTTCTTGGCACAATGCGCAAGAAAGCACAGTTCAAATTAAAACTGAGCGAAAATCCGTTTATTGATTGGGAGCAGGTCAAAAAAGTGCGGACTTTGCGCGAATTTGATGATCTGGTGACGGCCCCACTACATGGTTTTTTTGGGGTGGAAGATTATTGGACTCGTGCCAGTAGTAAAGCGGTGCTGAAGCAGATTAGCCTACCTACGCTGATCATCAATGCCTTGAATGATCCCTTTATGCCCGCTCATAGTCTGCCGACGGTTCATGATGTCTCAGCGCAAATTCGCTTGATTCAGCCGCGCGAAGGCGGGCATGTTGGCTTTGTGTCTGGTGCGCCACCGGGTCGCTTCGCTTGGTTGCCCGACACCCTGTTAAAATTCTTCCAATACCATCTGCCCTTGGTGAAATAGATGAGCCGCGTTCCTGCTGCAATTTTCAAAGCCTACGATATTCGCGGCCCTGTTTCTTTATTGACGAGCGATGTCGCCTATTGGGTGGGTCGTGCAATTGGCGCCCAAGCCAAATCGCGTCATATTCAATCGATTGCCTTGGCGGGGGATGGCCGGCTTTCGACCCCTGATTTGTTGCAGGCTACTGAGCGAGGCTTGATCGAGGCCGGTATTCAAGTGCAAAACCTTGGCATGGCTTGTACGCCTTTGCTGTACTTTGCGGCTAAATATCATGCCGATGCTTCGGGCGTGATGATTACTGGCAGCCATAATCCGCCCGAATACAATGGCATTAAAATCGTTTTGGGCGGGGAAACGATCGATGGCGCTGCATTGCAGGCTTTGCGTGAGCAAATTGAAGCCGAGCAATTGCCTGTCGCGCAGGGGGCTGAGGTAAATCATCACGATGTCTATGCTGATTATCTTGCTCACATGCAGCAAACGATAGCGCTCAAGAAAAAACTAAACATTGTGATCGATTGCGGCAATGGCGCGCCTGGTGCGGTTGCTCCGAGCTTATTTCGAGATTTAGGCTGCAATGTAACCGAGCTGTATTGTGAAGTGGATGGCCACTTCCCGAATCATCATCCAGATCCTCAGGTGGTTGAAAATCTGCGCGAGTTACGCGCGAAAGTCCTCGAAATAAAGGCCGATGTCGGCATTGCTTTTGATGGCGATGGCGATCGGCTGGGTGTGGTGACCGCGCAAGGGCAGATTATTCCTGGCGATCGCTTATTAATGATTTTTGCCAGTATCATTTTGCAGCAGCAAACTGGCCATGTTTTATATGATGTGAAATCTAGCCGCGCGGTAGCGCAGTGGGTCAAACAATTGGGCGGCACCTCAGAAGCGATTCCAACGGGGCATTCGCATATGAAGCGCAAACTCAAACAAAGCAAAGCACTCCTCGCGGGGGAGCTATCTGGGCATTTTGCCTTTGCTGGCTGGGATGTCGATGACGCTTTATTTGCAGCTGCCAAATTATTACAGGCCATTGCCGACGGTCTAGATTTAGATAGCGAATTAGCCCGCTTACCGCAGTGCTTGGCTACGCATGAATTGCAAATACCGCTTTCAGGGGCGGGTCATTTACTAGTGAAAGACATTGCCGCTAAAGCCCAATTTCCAACCGCAAGTAGCATTAGCTTTGTCGATGGCCTCCGTATCGAATACGCAGATGGTTTTGGCCTGATTCGTGCATCCAACACGACCCCCGTACTGACATTGCGCATCGAGGCGGATGAGGCCCAAGCACTTCATCGCATCGAACAAGAACTGGCGGCTGCGATCGCTCCGCTTCCTTTTCCTCAATACAGTTTAAGCAAATGATCAATTTACCCCCTCAATATATTATTGCTGCCAATGTAGCAGCCGCTTTGGCCGAAGACATTAGCGAGCGTGATTGGACGGCGCAACTCATTCCTGCAGAGCAAACTGCCACCGCTCACATCATCGTGCGCCAAGCCGCCGTCATTTGTGGTTTACCGTGGGCCAATGAGGTCATTCGGCAAGTCGATGAAACCATTCAAATCGATTGGAAAATTACGGAGGGGGAGTATGTCGCTGAAGATCAGTTACTTTGTATTCTTCAGGGCAATGCCCGCTCTTTGCTCACTGCAGAACGCAGTATTCTCAATTTCATCCAGACCTTATCAGCGGTAGCGACCGAAACCCATCGCTACGCAGCAGTGATTAAAGGCACCAATGCCGTTGTCCATGACACGCGTAAAACCATTCCTGGTCTACGTCGCGCGCAAAAATATGCGGTCACGGTCGGTGGTGGAGCTAATCAACGCATCGCTTTGTATGACGGCATTTTGATCAAAGAAAATCACATCGTTGCTGCAGGTAGTATTTCAAATGCACTGGCAGCCGCTCAGTCGATTGCGCCTAAACACGTCACAATCCAGATCGAAGTAGAAAACCTCGACGAACTTGCCCAAGCTTTAGCCGCAGGCGCGGAATCAGTCTTGCTCGACAATATGAGCTTGGATGAAATGCGTACCGCCGTTGAGATGTCAAAAGGCAAAGCCATCTTGGAAGCATCTGGTGGCGTTGACCTCACCACCATCAGAGCGATTGCCGAAACGGGTGTTGACCGAATTTCAGTGGGTAAGCTCACTAAGGATATTCAAGCCGTCGATCTATCAATGCGGTTTAGCTAACGCAATAAAGTGAGCATGTTGCCTTTAACACAGCCCGCGCCAGCGGGCTGTGTGCTTTTCGGGGTGTTGATTTCGCTGTTTTCATGCCTTTCGTGCTTTTTCTACCGCGCCGTTGATTCTTTTTCACTCTTTTCGCCTGAATTCGCTGGTGCTGCGAACGTGCTTTTTGCGTTTGCTGCAAAAATGTCTCAAATCTCGTTCCTATTCAGATCAACCACTTAGCGCCTTTCTTTGCTTTTCTTTACCGATAGGTGTTGACGGGCTTCGAGGCGGTGGGTATAGTTCGGCCTCTCTGCTGATGACGCAGCGAAACGAAGTGATGTTTCTGCAGTCTCAGATCGATCTTTAACAATATACAGCCGATGAGTGTGAGTGCTTGATTCGTAAGTCGAAACAAGTGCTTGCACTCAATTGAAAAAGTAATATTTGTAGTCTGAACTTCGGTTCAAACTCGGATGTTCTTTTGAGTATTGAAGTACAAGCCAAGTAGTAAAAATAGCATAGCGATTAAACGAAAGAGTTTGATCCTGGCTCAGATTGAACGCTGGCGGCATGCTTTACACATGCAAGTCGAACGGCAGCACGGACTTCGGTCTGGTGGCGAGTGGCGAACGGGTGAGTAATACATCGGAACGTACCCAGTAATGGGGGATAACTATCCGAAAGGATAGCTAATACCGCATACGCCCTACGGGGGAAAGAGGGGGATCGCAAGACCTCTTGTTATTGGAGCGGCCGATGGCTGATTAGCTAGTTGGTGAGGTAAAGGCTCACCAAGGCGACGATCAGTAGCGGGTCTTAGAGGACGATCCGCCACACTGGAACTGAGACACGGTCCAGACTCCTACGGGAGGCAGCAGTGGGGAATCTTGGACAATGGGCGCAAGCCTGATCCAGCAATGCCGCGTGCGTGAAGAAGGCCTTCGGGTTGTAAAGCGCTTTTGTCTGGGAGCAAATCCTTGTGGCTAATACCCACCGGGGATGAGAGTACCAGAAGAATAAGGACCGGCTAACTACGTGCCAGCAGCCGCGGTAATACGTAGGGTCCAAGCGTTAATCGGAATTACTGGGCGTAAAGCGTGCGCAGGTGGTTTGTTAAGCACGATGTGAAATCCCCGAGCTCAACTTGGGAATTGCATTGTGAACTGGCTAACTAGAGTACGGCAGAGGGGGGTGGAATTCCACGTGTAGCAGTGAAATGCGTAGAGATGTGGAGGAACACCGATGGCGAAGGCAACCCCCTGGGCTGATACTGACACTCATGCACGAAAGCGTGGGGAGCAAACAGGATTAGATACCCTGGTAGTCCACGCCCTAAACGATGTCAACTAGTTGTTGGGCTTTTCGGAGCTTAGTAACGCAGCTAACGCGTGAAGTTGACCGCCTGGGGAGTACGGTCGCAAGACTAAAACTCAAAGGAATTGACGGGGGCCCGCACAAGCGGTGGATGATGTGGATTAATTCGATGCAACGCGAAAAACCTTACCTGGTCTTGACATGTACGGAATCCTTGAGAGATCGAGGAGTGCCTTCGGGAGCCGTAACACAGGTGCTGCATGGCTGTCGTCAGCTCGTGTCGTGAGATGTTGGGTTAAGTCCCGCAACGAGCGCAACCCTTGCCATTAGTTGCTACCATTTAGTTGAGCACTTTAATGGGACTGCCGGTGACAAACCGGAGGAAGGTGGGGATGACGTCAAGTCCTCATGGCCCTTATGACCAGGGCTTCACACGTCATACAATGGTCGGTACAGAGGGTCGCTAACCCGCGAGGGGGTGCCAATCTCACAAAACCGATCGTAGTCCGGATTGCACTCTGCAACTCGAGTGCATGAAGTCGGAATCGCTAGTAATCGCGGATCAGCATGTCGCGGTGAATACGTTCCCGGGCCTTGTACACACCGCCCGTCACACCATGGGAGTGGGTTTCACCAGAAGTAGGTAGGCTAACCTTAGGGGGGCCGCTTACCACGGTGGGATTCATGACTGGGGTGAAGTCGTAACAAGGTAGCCGTAGGGGAACCTGCGGCTGGATCACCTCCTTTCAAGAGAAAGACCTGCGGGTCAAGTACTCACACTCATCGGCTGTAGAATTTGAAGATACAGAGAAAGTAACTGCGAGATGAAGCAATTGATCTCAGGGTTACGGACTTGGTTGGAAGCTGGGTCAGTCGCTCTGGCGGCGTAGATTATCTAAGGTAATCTCGAAGTTAGGGTTGATCTAGTGAAGACAAAAGCTGGGTCAGTAGCTCAGTCGGTTAGAGCACCGTCTTGATAAGGCGGGGGTCGCTGGTTCGATTCCAGCTTGACCCACCACTTACCTAGTAAGTGGAAACAGCTTAGTAATGCCAGATTGGGGGATTAGCTCAGTTGGGAGAGCACCTGCTTTGCAAGCAGGGGGTCGTCGGTTCGATCCCGTCATCCTCCACCACACCTTGCGGCGAGCACTGTGCAAACAGTGGTGCAGCAAAAAAGTCACTGTCAAGAATTTAGAATTCAGTCAATAGACGGATCAGTAGTTGGGATTCGGGTTGTTGATTTTGTTCTGGTTTCTTAAATCGGAATGTCGAAAGACATCTGTATCGTTCTTTAACAAAATAGAAGAAGTAATATCTCCTAATTAAACAATGTGAAAACAGGGTGACTTGTTTTTACAGTAATAAATTGGGTTGATTGTATCTGCTGATGTAAAAGTCAGCCGTTGAATAGCGTGAGAAACTATTCAACAAGTCGTAAATACGAAACTCTGACCAAGAGTACGGTAAAACGTGTTTGAGGTTATAGGATCAAGCGAATAAGTGCATCTGGTGGATGCCTTGGCGATGATAGGCGACGAAGGACGTGATAGCCTGCGATAAGCGTGGGGGAGCTGGCAAAGTGCTTTGATCCCACGATTTCCGAATGGGGAAACCCGGCCCTTTTGGGTCATCCTTGACTGAATACATAGGTCATGTGAAGCGAACGCGGTGAACTGAAACATCTAAGTAACCGCAGGAAAAGAAATCAACCGAGATTCCCAAAGTAGTGGCGAGCGAAATGGGAAGAGCCTGTACGTGATAGCAGTCGTGTTAATAGAACGGAATGGAAAGTCCGGCCATAGTGGGTGATAGCCCCGTATATGAAAACACAATTGTGGTACTAAGCGTACGACAAGTAGGGCGGGACACGAGAAATCCTGTTTGAAGATGGGGGGACCATCCTCCAAGGCTAAATACTCATCATCGACCGATAGTGAACCAGTACCGTGAGGGAAAGGCGAAAAGAACCCCGGGAGGGGAGTGAAATAGAACCTGAAACCGGATGCATACAAACAGTGGGAGCGGACTTGTTCCGTGACTGCGTACCTTTTGTATAATGGGTCAGCGACTTACGTTCAGTAGCAAGCTTAACCAAATAGGGGAGGCGTAGGGAAACCGAGTCCGAATAGGGCGCATAGTTGCTGGGCGTAGACCCGAAACCAAGTGATCTATCCATGGCCAGGATGAAGGTGCGGTAACACGCACTGGAGGTCCGAACCCACTAACGTTGCAAAGTTAGGGGATGAGCTGTGGATAGGGGTGAAAGGCTAAACAAACTTGGAAATAGCTGGTTCTCCTCGAAAACTATTTAGGTAGTGCCTCATGTATCACTGACGGGGGTAAAGCACTGTTATGGCTAGGGGGTCATCGCGACTTACCAAACCATGGCAAACTCTGAATACCGTCAAGTGCGAGCATGGGAGACAGTCCTGGGGTGCTAACGTCCTGGGACAAGAGGGAAACAACCCAGACCGCCGTCTAAGGTCCCAAATGATCAATTAAGTGGAAAACGAGGTGGGAAGGCATAGACAGCCAGGATGTTGGCTTAGAAGCAGCCATCATTTAAAGAAAGCGTAATAGCTCACTGGTCGAGTCGTCCTGCGCGGAAGATGTAACGGGGCTCAAATTGATAACCGAAGACGCGGATATGTACGATGTACATATGGTAGAGGAGCGTTCTGTAAGCCTGTGAAGGTGTCTTGAGAAGGATGCTGGAGGTATCAGAAGTGCGAATGCTGACATGAGTAGCGATAAAGGGGGTGAAAAGCCCCCTCACCGAAAACCCAAGGTTTCCTGCGCAACGTTCATCGGCGCAGGGTGAGTCGGCCCCTAAGGCGAGGCAGAAATGCGTAGTCGATGGGAAACAGGTTAATATTCCTGTACTTGGTATAAGTGCGATGTGGGGACGGAGAAGGTTACCTCAGCCAACGGTTGGAAGAGTTGGTTTAAGCGTGTAGGTGTGTGGCTTAGGCAAATCCGGGCTGCTTTAACACTGAGGCGTGATGACGAGTCTACTTGTAGACGAAGTGAGCGATACCCTGCTTCCAAGAAAAGCCACTAAGCTTCAGCTTATATTGAACCGTACCGCAAACCGACACAGGTGGGTAGGAAGAGTATTCTAAGGTGCTTGAGAGAACTCGGGAGAAGGAACTCGGCAAATTGACACCGTAACTTCGGGAGAAGGTGTGCCTCTAGTAGGTGAAGGTGTACAACCGGAGCCCAATGAGGCCGCAGAGAAATGAGGGCTGCGACTGTTTATCAAAAACACAGCACTGTGCTAACACGAAAGTGGATGTATACGGTGTGACGCCTGCCCGGTGCTGGAAGATTAAATGATGGGGTGCAAGCTCTTGATTGAAGTCCCAGTAAACGGCGGCCGTAACTATAACGGTCCTAAGGTAGCGAAATTCCTTGTCGGGTAAGTTCCGACCCGCACGAATGGCGTAACGATGGCCCTACTGTCTCCTCCCGAGACTCAGCGAAGTTGAAGTGTTTGTGAAGATGCAATCTCCCCGCTGCTAGACGGAAAGACCCCGTGAACCTTTACTGTAGCTTTGCATTGGACTTTGAAGTGGTTTGTGTAGGATAGGTGGGAGGCTTTGAAGCTGGAACGCTAGTTTCAGTGGAGCCGTCCTTGAAATACCACCCTGACCCCTTTGAGGTTCTAACCTTGGTCCGTTATCCGGATCGGGGACCGTGCATGGTAGGCAGTTTGACTGGGGCGGTCTCCTCCCAAATTGTAACGGAGGAGCTCGAAGGTCGCCTAGGTACGGTCGGACATCGTACTGATAGTGTAATGGCAAAAGGCGGCTTAACTGCGAGACCGACAAGTCGAGCAGGTGCGAAAGCAGGACATAGTGATCCGGTGGTTCTGAATGGAAGGGCCATCGCTCAACGGATAAAAGGTACTCCGGGGATAACAGGCTGATTCCGCCCAAGAGTTCACATCGACGGCGGAGTTTGGCACCTCGATGTCGGCTCATCACATCCTGGGGCTGTAGCCGGTCCCAAGGGTATGGCTGTTCGCCATTTAAAGTGGTACGTGAGCTGGGTTCAAAACGTCGTGAGACAGTTTGGTCCCTATCTGCAGTGGGCGTTGGAAGTTTGAGGGGGGCTGCTCCTAGTACGAGAGGACCGGAGTGGACTGACCTCTGGTGTACCGGTTGTCACGCCAGTGGCATTGCCGGGTAGCTAAGTCGGGAATAGATAAGCGCTGAAAGCATCTAAGCGCGAAACTAGCCTCAAGATGAGACTTCCCTAGGTCTTTAAGACCTCTAAAGGATCGTTCGAGACCAGGACGTTGATAGGTCGGGTGTGGAAGCGCAGTAATGCGTTAAGCTAACCGATACTAATTGCCCGTGAGGCTTGATCCTATAACCTGAGACGCGTTAAGCGGCTGATGGTATAATCGACCCAATACAAGTTAAGAGATATGAGATCAGTTGATGAGTGTAGCGAATCAACTGATTGTTAAGACTTCTTCTATTTCGAGTGATTGTTTGAAAGAACAGTGACTCACCCAGTTTTGTCTGGTGACCATAGCGAGGTGGTCCCACTCCTTCCCATCCCGAACAGGACAGTGAAACGCCTCAGCGCCGATGATAGTGCGGATAGCCCGTGTGAAAGTAGGTCATTGCCAGACTCCCCTAAGTATAAAAGCCCAGTGTGAAAACACTGGGCTTTTTGCTTTGCGCTGAGGAAATAGAATACCTTGGGGTATGGCGCCCTAATTATTATGTTTGTTGCTCTTCAGAGGCATACCAAGTGTCATTGCTTCGGACGTTGAGCATCTGGGATGGATGCTCACTCCAATTCTGATTTAACGCCAAATACAGCTTTTGCCGTGCTGTTTTGTCATCCACTTCCAGTTAAAATAGTGGCAATTCTTTCGATTGCATGGATTTTTGCTGATGAACTCTGTACTGAATGTTGTGATTTTGGCCGCAGGTAAGGGCACGCGCATGTATTCTAGCTTGCCCAAGGTCTTGCATAAGCTGGCAGGAAAGCCATTAGTTCAGCATGTCATTGATACCGCGAAAGGCTTAAATCCCGCCAAACTCGTGGTTGTGTATGGATTTGGTGGTGAAAAATTGCAAGAGGCTTTAGCTGGCCAAGAATTAGGTTTTGCATTGCAGGCTGAGCAATTGGGAACGGGTCACGCGTTGGCGCAGGCCGTGCCGCAACTGAATGGTGATACCACGCTGATGTTGTATGGCGATGTACCGCTGACGCGCTTGGCGACGTTGCAGAAATTGCTGGCTGCCTGTGAAGGCGACAAGTTAGGTATTTTGACTGACATCTTGGATGACGCAACTGGATATGGACGTATTGTGCGCAATGGACAGGCGCAAGTGACCCATATTGTTGAGCAAAAAGACTGCACGCCCGAAGAAGCGGCGATTCGCGAGATGAACACGGGCATTTTGGTGTTGCCAACTGCCAAACTCACGGGCTGGTTGTCTGAGTTGAAAAATGACAATGCGCAAGGTGAGTACTATGCAACCGATCTGATTGCGCTGGCCGTCCGTGATGGCGTTGAGATTGCGACTGTGCATCCTGCAGATCACTGGGAAGCGGAAGGCATTAACAACAAACTTCAGCTGGCCACCTTGGAGCGTATTCATCAGCTAGAAATTGCGAAATCCTTGCTCACTGCCGGTGTGGGTTTGGCCGACCCTGCCCGTATCGATGTGCGTGGTGCGATTGAACATGGTCAGGATGTCTTGATTGATGTGAATTGCGTGTTTGAGGGCAAAGTAGTCTTGGGTAAAGGGGTGAGTATTGGCGCCAATTGCTACCTGAAAAATGTGACGATTGCGGATGGCGCGGTGATTCATCCATTCTCACATCTGGAAGATGCGGTGGTCGGCGCAGGCAGTCTAATCGGCCCCTACGCACGTTTGCGCCCTGGTGCCGAATTGGCTGAAGAAGTGCATATCGGCAATTTCGTTGAGGTCAAAAAAGCGACGATTGCCAAAGGTAGTAAAGTCAATCACCTGACTTACATTGGCGATACGACGATGGGCTCGGGCGTGAATGTCGGCGCAGGTACGATTACCGCCAATTACGATGGGGTGAATAAATTTCGCACCGTGATTGAAGACAATGTTCGCATCGGTTCGAATAATGTATTGGTCGCGCCGGTGACAATTGGCGCGGGCGCTACCACTGGCGCTGGCTCGGTCATCAGCAAAAATGCACCAGCTGGCGAATTGACAGTAGCTCGCGCCAAACAGGTGACGATTACTGGTTGGCAGCGCCCAACTAAAAAATAAGGTATTGCTCGCTATTCATATTAAATACTGCTTTACAAGCGTATACCTAGCCCGATGTTCGCATCGGGCTTTTTTATTGCGAGCTATCTTACGTTGCTGGATATGGATTCAGCTTTTAGAAAGCTATAGCTTTGTTGCAAATCGCTGTATGATAAAAATCTAATTTATTGTGAGCGTTGGATCATGAACAAGTCCTCTTTATTCTTGGCAACTTTGGCGACAACAGCTCTATTGAGTGCTTGTGGTGGTGGAGGTGGCGGTTCATCTACATCGATTACAACCCCTGCGCCAACTATGCCGAGTATTACGCCGCAACCTGCTGATCCGATCTCGACCACACCAATTATTCCTGCTCCTGTGGCGATTCCGATGGCGGCGGGTGCGTTGCGTATTAGTGAGATTTCGAGCAGTGGCTGGATCGAAATTTATAATCCGAATACTGATCCAGTCGATGTGAGTCGCGTTAAGTTGCGCACTTATGATAACGCCAGCCGAATCATTGAATTTGATATCCCTGCGGCCACTATTCTGCCTAAGGGTTACCTCGTCGTGGCGAAAAAACCAACTGCGAGTGCGGTATCAAGCCAGCAAGTCGTTTTTGTCGGTAATTTAAGCCAGTATCCTGATTTTTGGTCGTCTGGTTTTGTCGAGTTGATTACCGATACGCAAAGCATTGATTTTGTTCGCTATGGTTCGGATTCGACTGCGTCCAAATTTGCCGCGCAAAGCCCTGCGCCCTGGAGCGGTAGTGCTGCTCCCGCATTGGCTTCTGCGAGCTATGGCAATAGCCTAGTTCGTCCTGCTAGTAGCATTAATAGCGATACCAATACCAACGCAGACTGGTCAACGAGCAATTTTAGTACGCCATTTGGCGCCAACGATGTACCCGCCAATGCGGTGGATGCCGATAACGATGGTATTCCCGATTCGGCCGAAATTGCTGGCGGCACTTTCGCTGGCCTTGATTTGTATGGCATGGGGGCGCGGACGGGGCAGCGCGATATCTTTGTTGAAATTGACTATATGTCGAGTACCGATGTCGGCGTTAAACCACGCCCAGAAGCATTGAAAAAAATCGTCGATGTTTTTGCACGTCAAGGGATTGCGTTGCACTTTGACGCTGGTCCGAATGTCCCAGAATATAACCTCGGCAATGCACAATCCGTCCTGCCATTCAATCGCTGCCTTGATTTGGGCTATCCTGCTTTCGGTTGTGCTGATGTGTATGACCTAAAAACGAAATATTTCGATTTACGTCGTAATCCGATTTTCCATTACGCAGTTATGGGTTATGAGTCGGGCTCTAGCAGTGGCGCTGCGGGTCTTGGTGAAGTTTCAGGGAATGATTTCAATATCACGCTGGGAAATCAAGGCTACAGTGTGCAGTCCGTCCAGCAGAAACAATTTTTGATCAATATTCAAGCGGCTACCATCATGCATGAGCTTGGGCATAACCTTGGCTTGCGACACGGTGGTTTTGAAGATCATAACTACAAACCCAACTACATCAGTACGATGAACTATACCTACGCCAATGCAGGCTTACCGCTCAATGCGGCTGGGGCGAATGCGGGTCAGCGCTGGTATTTGCAAAATGGCCTGCGTGGTTTGAGTATTTGCTCTAGCGCACTCGAAGCAAATGCTTGCTCGGATTCATTCATCATCGATTATTCCAATGGCGTGTCGCAAGACTTGGATGAAGTTCGCTTATCAGAAAGTAATTTGCTGGGACGAGGAACAAGTTCAGGTGCTTATATCGATTGGAATGCAGATAATAGACTCACCGCTACACTGTTGAGCTTGAACATTGATTCGCCTGATTCATCCGTTTCGCTGGATGTCTTGCGTGATTACAATGATTGGGCCAATTTAGTGTTGCCATTTGCACGGCAGTATCAAGGATCAATGCTCAGAAGCGTCAATGATCAACGCCCTGTGCATGAAGTGCATTTCCTGAACGACAAACAGCCAGTGGCCAAAGAATGGCCAATCTTGCGAAAAATGCCATGAAAATGATCGCGATTGCTGCTTTGCTTGGCCTAAATAGCGTCGCTTTTTCCGCTCAAACCCAGGTGATGGGGGTTTGGACGGAAAAGCAGCGCATCGAGTCGATTAAGGCTGATGAAGCGAGTTGGCAATGGCAGGGCGGCGGACAATCACTGAACTTGGCGACGCCGCCGCATCAGTTTTCGCCTCCTCAAGTGGGCGACTGGTTTGAGCTCAATATGCGCCACAACCCGGCGGGGGTGATGCGCAAGCTGATGTGGTCGCATGAACAGCAAGAGGCGCCGTGGTTGATCGTGGGACTTAATTTACCCCTCGCAGGCGAGGCAATGCCTGGTTGGCGCTGGGAAGCTGGCCCTGTCTTGGTCAAAGGCAAGCTGCGGATTCAGGTCCCCGTTGGTAAGTTGACTCAGGTTCGCGGTTGGTGTGTGCTCATTTCTGATTTTCGCGGTGCCAAACCCAGCACGCCTGGTGTTGCCAATGAAACTGAGACGCGGCTCGATTGGTGGGCTCAGCAAACGAAAAAGCCCTGTATTTACTAATCAAATCAATATTATTTCTTGTTCAAGGCAGCCCAAGGGCTGCCTTTTTCTTTGCGTGTGTGTCCTTATTTTACCGCCTGTCTACTGACTAGTAGACAATGCTACTGATGAGTAGTATATTGAACTGGTCGGTTTTGATGCCGCGGATGTCGTTACAGTTGTTTGTGCGCTTTAAAAAAATGAAATCAAATCATTAGGAGAAAGTCATGAATACCATCAGCAAATGGCTCGTTATTTTAGCCGCAGGAACAGGTCTAACCGCCTGTGGCGGCGGTAGTGGTTCAACCCCCGCAGCTAGTACTGCGCAAATTCGGGTGGTACACCTATCGCCTGATGCACCCAATGTCGATGTTTATGCTAATGGGGCTAAAGCACTCAGCAATGTGCCCTACAAAGCCGCCAGCGGTTTGTTAACCGTACCGGCGGGTGATTTGGCCGTGAAAGTAACACCGACTGGCTCAACGACGTCTGTGATTTCGGCCACATTGCCATTGGCGAAAGACACCCTGACTACTGTGCTGGCCGTAAATGAAGTCGCCAAAATTGAGCCCTTGGTTATCTCTGAATTAACAACGTTACCTACTGCGGGTAAAGCACGCTTACGTGTTGTCCACGCTGCTGCTGCCGCGCCTGCTGTGGATGTGTATGTGACTGCGCCAACCGCAGATTTAAGCACTACGGCAGCTACATTAAGCGCAGTGCCATTTAAAGGCGTGTCAGGCAATCTGGAAGTCCCTCCCGCCGATTACCGTGTCCGCGTAACTGCTGCGGGTACAAAAACCGTGGTGTATGACTCTGGCACATTACCTGTTCCAGCAGGTGCTGATTTGCTGGCCGTCGCCGTTCCACAATCAAATGGCGCAGCACCGATTAGCCTTTTGCTGGTCAATCGCAATGCGAGCAATAACGTCACCGAAGTGGCTGATGTGAATGCCAAACTGCGCGTGGTGCATGCTTCTCCCGATGCCCCTGCGGTTGATGTATTGGCCAATGGCGCGGCAGTCTTGAGCAATGTGCCGTTTTTTACTGCATCTAATTATCTGACAGTAGCGGCGCAAAAATACACGGTCAATTTAAATTTGGCTGGTACCGCGACCACCGCATTGAGCCAAGATATAACCCTTGATCGTGCGAATAACTACACAGTATTTGCCGTAGGGCTAGCTGCTGGAACGCCTGCATTGCAATACCTCGTCGCCAAAGATGATGCCAGCTTGCCAGCGACCGGCCAAATCAAAGTGCGTGTTGTGCATGCTTCACCTGATGCGCCTGCCGTTGATGTATATGCCAACGATGCCTTGGTCATGAGCAATGTGCCTTTCCCTGCGGTCGGCGATTACTTGAAAGTACCTGCGGGTGATTATGTCTTTAAATTGCGTGCAGCCGGCGCAGCCGCAAGCTCGGCGCCAGCCTTTACTTCCGGCACGGTGAGCACGACTGCGGGTAAAATCTACACGGTTGTTGCACGTGGCTTATTTGCTAAAGCCGCCACGCCAGCCGATCCACAAGCATTCACTTTGAGTGTATTGGCTGATAATTAAGCCAAGTGAAATGTGAAAATGCCGCTCAAATTGAGCGGCATTTTTTATGCTTGGTCGTAGCTAAAGCGAGGCATTAACTGTCACTGGCCCACGATTTCAGCGTTAAATAATCGGTTTTTCCTGTGCCCAATAAGGGAATTGCTGCCACGTGGCGTATATCACGCGGCACGGCCAATTCGGCGGCGCCTAATTCGCGGGCGGCGGCGAGCAGGTTGTCGCGGCTTAGCTCGGCGTGCGTGGTAAAGAGCACCAATGCTTCACCCTTTGCATCGTCAGCGCGAGCGCTACTGGCGTGCATAAAATCGGGCGCTGCTTGCCGGGCAATTTGCTCGACGACTTCCAGCGACACCATTTCGCCGGCGATTTTGGCAAAGCGTTTAGCTCGACCCTGAATGCTGATAAATCCATCGGCATCCAGCTTAACGATATCGCCCGTGTCATACCAAGTGATGCCGTCTTCGCTGGGCAAGACTTCCAATTGCCCGGGGTTTTCGTAGCGTAAATAGCCTTTCATGACATTGGGGCCGCTGACCCATAATTGGCCGCCTTCTGGCACACCTGCTACGGGTATCAGCTTGAGCTTCATACCTGGCGCGAGTTGACCGACAGTACCTATCTTGCTGGCCATGGGCACATTCACTGCCACAACGGGGGCGCACTCGGTGACGCCGTAGCCTTCCAAAATACGAATGCCAAATTGCTCGATGTAATTGCGACGTACCGTTTCATTGAGCTTTTCCGCGCCTGCGACCACATAGCGCAGGCGGCCAAAATCATAGGGATGCGCAAACTTGGCGTAGTTGCCCAAAAAGGTGCTGGTGCCAAATAGCACCGAGCAGCCTCGGTCGTAAACAATTTCGGGAATGATGCGATAGTGCAGTGGGCTAGGGTATAAAAAGACCGGAATACCCGTCACCAGCGGCAGCAGCGCGCAGGCCGTTAAGCCAAATGAGTGGAATAGCGGTAGCGCCACCATAAATTTATCGCGCGGCGTAAAGTCGGCCAAGGCGCGGATTTGCGCCACATTGGCCAGCAGCGAATTATGGCTGTGAACTACGCCTTTCGGTTTGCCTTCCGAACCCGAGGTAAACAAGATCACCGCTGCGTCGTTGGGCGCTTGTTCGATGGCAATACTACTGGGTAGTAGTTGGGCTAAAACAATCATCAATTTGTCGCCCAAGCCTAGGCGTGAGCGCAAATCTTCGAGGTATAGCACTTCGATGCCGGGCAATTGCTCAATCAAAGCGTCGAGCTTGCCTTTGGCAATAAAGGCGCGCGAAGTGACGATGGTTTTGATCTGCGCGGCAATACATGCCGCCAGTATGCCGTCGCGGCCCGCGCTGTAATTGAGCATCGCGGGGATACGTGCCCGAGCGCTGAGCGCAAACAGCAAAGCCAAGGTCGGCGTGGTATTGGGCAATAACACGCCGATGGTGTCTTTGGCTTGCGAAATTTGATTCACAATTCGCGCCAAGCCGATGATTTTTTGCGTCAGGCTGCCGTAGCTTTCCTCGTTTTGCGAAATATCTTCCACCACGCTAAATTGCCGGCCAAATGCTTGTTGTGCATCGAGGTAGGCGCGATACAAGGTGCGCTCTGGCCGAGTGGCGACGAGCATTTCCAGCAAAATATCGCGCATCAATTGCCCCGCTTTGCGCCGACGCGCTTTGGCGGACGGTAACTCAGGCATGGCGATCGCGCGGCGTCCTAGCACTTGCAAGCTGATTTTGGGGAAGAGCGTGCGCGGATAAATGCCACCAAGCCGACTAAAAAAGGTGCGTGAGGCGCCACTGATCCGCACCGGCACGATGGTCGCGCCAGTGCGCGCCGCGGCAAACGCCGCGCCATCATAGACTTTCATCAAGGAGCCCGTCGTCGTGATGCGACCTTCGGGGAAAATCACCACCGGTTTGCCCGCTTCAAGCAGGCGCACGACGGCTTTAATGGCCAGCGGATTGGTCGGGTCGACGGCGAGATAATCGGTGAGGCTGAGAAACAGGCGGAAAAACCAGTTGTTGGCGACGGTCGTGTGAACGACAAACGTCGCATCAATCGGCAGGTGCGCCGCCAGCAAAATGCCGTCGATAAATGACTCATGATTGGCGACAATCAGAGTGCGCGGATTGTGAAAAACGCTGAAATCACCTTTGATACGCAGGCGGAAAAACACGCCACAGAGCAATTTCATACTATTGCGAAATAATGCCTTTAACATCATGGCGCGGCCTGTAGCGGTTTTTTTGACATCCTATCTTAGCAATAAATCGCTGTGGCTGGTTTGAAGCGGGGCTTTGGCGACAAAAATGCCGTGAATACAGCGCGGCGTGGCTGGGGATAGGTATAATGTCGTCTATACTGCTATTAGCAAAATACCCTGATCGGGTATTTGTTTGAAAACCTTAATAATCATTACTTCCAGGTAAATACATCATGGCAAAAATGCTAGACCAAGCACTGACCGACGAAGAATTGGATCTGCTGGATCAATTCTTGTATTCAGATGCGGTGGGCAAAGACGCAATGTCATTGTCGATGTTGCATGGTTATCTCACTGCGATTTTGGTGGGGCCTGCGCAAGTAATGCCGACTGAATGGCTAGGCCAAATTTGGGATAAACCTGAAGCGGTGATTTTTGCCTTGCCCGAAGCTGATGCGATCATTGATTTGGTGATGCGCCTCTATAACCAAATCGCCGACGAGTTAGCGCAAGAACCCCCGATTTACGAGCCGATGCTGTATTGGGAAGACGATACACAGCAAAACTCGAGCATCGAAGAATGGAGCTTGGGCTTCTGCTTTGGTGCCGGTTTGGCCGAAGAAGAATGGCAGCCGCTGCTCGATGAAGAAGAAGGTCAATTTATGTTTATGGCCATCATGAGTGGCTCGGATGATGAGATGCGCGCCGATATGGAGCGCGAAGGCATTAATCTGGTTCAACATGATAATGAGATTGCCGAGCAACTGCCCGAGATGGTGCTGGAGATTCGCGATTTCTTCCGTAATCGCCAGATTAGCGAAGGTGGAAAGCACCGCCTGCATTGAGATCAGCGCGAATTTGCTAGCCAGAGCCCACGAGAGTGGGCTTTTTTCATTTTTAAGCTAATACCTGTCGCCGTCTTACATCAGCAAATTAGTATTTTCTTGCACTGCAGCATCGATATTCTTACAATTGCCCTCATAAAAATAAGTACGGGTTAATACCTATGCGCATTAGGTATTTGATTCCATTCGAACAATAACAGGGGCAAGGAAAAATGAAAGTCTCAATTAAGACGCTAGGCTTTACCGCAGTCGCATTGATTGTCGCCGTGGCGATTGGCAATAAATGGGTCATGGCAGGTAGCCAGGATGCTGAAAAAGCACCTGCAAAGCGTAAAAATAATCCATGCGAATACACCGCCGATTTCAAAGACAACGGTAATGGCACGCTGACAGATCCAAGCACTGGCCTCGTATGGCAAACCTGTGCTTTGGGGCAAACCTGGCATGGTGGTTGCAGCGGTAATGCCACCTTGATGAATCAAGCGGAAGCGATGAAAGCCGCTGAAAATAGTAGCTATCAAAATGCCAGTGGCTGGCGCTTACCGACGAAAAATGAATTGGCTGGCATTATGGTGACAGCCGAATGTAAAGATGCCAAGAAATGGATCGATCCGCGCCTAGCCACGCCGATTGATGGTAAAGACGATTTGGGCTCGTACTGGACATCGACCGAATATGGTACCGATGGTTATCTGGTTTGGTATGCCAATCTGAACACTGGCTATATGGGTGGCATTAATAACGTTAATTTTAATGCGGTACGTCTCGTTCGTTCGGGTAGCTAATAACGTTTAGTCTGCGCACGGCGCTGTCATCGGGTAAAATGTCGTTTTGATTTGAAAAACGGCGATTGACCGCCGTGCAAGGATATTTATGAGCCTCAAGTGCGGCATTGTCGGCTTGCCGAATGTGGGTAAATCCACACTGTTTAACGCTTTGACCAAGGCTGGCATCGAAGCGTCAAATTATCCCTTCTGTACCATCGAGCCTAATGTCGGCATCGTTGAAGTACCAGATCATCGTTTGGCTGAATTATCGGCCATTATCAATCCGCAAAAAATCCAACCTGCGATCGTTGAATTTGTCGATATCGCTGGTCTAGTGGCTGGCGCATCGAAAGGTGAAGGCTTGGGCAATCAGTTCCTCGCCAATATCCGCGAAACCGATGCCATCGTGAACGTGGTACGTTGTTTTGAAAACGACAACATTATTCACGTCGCAGGCCGCGTAGACCCGATCGACGACATTATCGTGATCGGCACCGAGCTGGCTTTGGCGGATATGAATACCGTAGAAAAAGCCATCCAGCGCGAAGGCAAAAAAGCGCGTTCGGGTGATAAAGAAGCGCTGGCGCAAATCGCCGTGCTGGAAAAATTGCTGCCGCATTTGAATGAAGGCAAACCAGCGCGTTCATTCAAAATGAGCGACGACGAAAAACAAGCCATTAAATCTTTGTGCCTGCTGACGATTAAGCCTGCGATGTACGTCGCGAACGTGGCCGAAGACGGTTTTGAAAATAACCCATTGCTCGATAAAGTAACGGCACATGCCGCGGCCGAAGGCGCACCTGTGGTTGCCGTTTGTGCTGCAATCGAATCTGAAATCGCCGAATTGGATGATGCTGATAAAGCTGAGTTTTTGTCGTCAATCGGCCAAGATGAGCCAGGCTTGAATCGCCTGATTCGCGTCGGCTACGATCTACTCGGCCTGCAAACCTACTTCACTGCTGGTGTGAAAGAAGTACGTGCTTGGACAATCCACAAAGGCGATACTGCCCCACAAGCTGCGGGTGTGATCCACACGGATTTCGAGCGCGGATTTATTCGTGCCCAAACGATTGCCTATGCCGATTTCATCCAGTACAAGGGTGAGCAAGGCGCCAAAGAAGCGGGCAAAATGCGCGCTGAGGGCAAGGAATATGTCGTGAAAGATGGTGATGTTTTGAATTTCTTGTTTAACGTCTAAGTTGACTTGTCACGCTGATGTAACATTAACGTCATAATATGAAGGACTGAGCAATGAGTCGCACTGTAAATTGTGTCAAACTAGGTCGTGAAGCTGAGGGTTTGGATTTTCCACCCGTTCCTGGCGAATTGGGCAAAAAGCTCTACGACAACGTTTCCAAAGAAGCATGGCAAGCTTGGGTGAAACACCAAACCATGCTGATTAATGAAAACCGCCTCAGCCTTGCTGATCCAAGCGCACGCAAATACTTGCAACAGCAATTGGAAAACTACTTCTGGGGTTCAGGTGCAGATGCCATTCAAGGCTTTGTTCCACAGTAATCTCGTAATGATTCAGGCCGCATAATGCGGCCTGATGTGCTTCATGAGCACGTCTTGTTATGCGGGTAATTCCCTAGAGTAGGTGTAGGAATAATTTTTGCAGCAGTGAGATTTGCGCCTGCCAAATGGGTGGTTAGCCAGAGGCAAGAAGCTGCTACTGCTGCAATGCAGCGCAGGCCGCACGGCCTGTAGTGTCTAAAGCAGCCAAAATAAGAGCGATGTTATGACGTATAAACCTGCCGACAATCAACTCATGCTCAATCGTGAATTGGGCTTATTGGAATTTAATCGCCGTGTGCTGGCGCAAGCCGAAGACGCACGCAATCCGCTGTTGGAGCGATTAAAGTTTCTGTGCATTGTGTCGAGCAACCTCGATGAATTTTTCGAAGTACGCATTGCGTGGTTGAAAGAAAATATGCGTCATAACCCGACGCGCTTGCTGCCAGAAGGGCTGACACCGCATCAGGCTTTTGATCTGGTTTGCATCGAAGCGCATGATCTGGTTGAACGCCAATATCGTATTTTGCGCGAAACGATTTTCCCGGCAATGGAAGAAGAAGGCATTTATTTCTTCCGCCGTAGCTTGTGGACCGACGCGCAGCGCGCGTGGGTTAAAGATTATTTTTTCCGCGAATTGATGCCGATTTTGACGCCGATCGGGCTCGATCCTTCGCATCCATTCCCGCGCTTGTCGAACAAAATCCTGAACTTTGTGGTTGAACTCGAAGGCCGTGATGCCTTTGGTCGCAATTCAGGGATCGCGATTGTGCAAGCGCCACGCATTTTGCCGCGTTTTGTCAAAATGCCACCTGAAATCGCCGGTACCGAGCATGGCTTTGTGTTCCTGTCGTCGATTATGCACGCACACATTGATGAGCTGTTTGCTGGCATGCATGTGCTGGGTTGCTACCAATTCCGCGTTACACGCGATTCGGATGTGTCGGTTGATGATGAAGACATCAAAGACTTGCGCGCGGCGATTGAAGGCGAATTGTCGCAGCGCCCATTCGGCGATGCGGTTCGCTTGGAAGTGGCCGACAATTGCCCGAAACACGTGCAAGACTTCTTGTCGCAGCAGTTTGGTCTGACCGATGCTGATGTGTACCGCGTCAATGGCCCGGTCAATATGGTGCGCTTGATGCAAGTGCCTGATCAGGTCGAGCGCCCAGATTTGAAATACCAGCCTTTTATGCCGGGTATTCCACCCGAATTGCGCAACCAAAGCGATTATTTCGCCGCGATTCGCCATGGCGACATTTTGTTGCACCATCCGTACCAGAGCTTTACGCCGGTGGTTGACTTCCTGCAGCAAGCAGCACGTGATCCCGCGGTCGTCGCCATTAAAATGACAATTTACCGCACGGGTGCAGAGTCCATTTTGATGGATGCACTACAAGAAGCGGCGGTGCGCGGTAAAGAAGTGACCGTGGTCGTTGAGTTGATGGCGCGCTTTGACGAAGAAGCCAATATCAATTGGGCGGCTAAACTCGAACGCGCAGGCGCACACGTCGTGTATGGCGTGTACGGCTATAAAACACACGCGAAAATGCTATTGGTGGTCCGCCGTGAAGAAGGTCTGCTCAAGCGCTATGCGCATGTGGGGACGGGTAATTACCACCCACGCACTGCTAAGCTTTATACCGACTTTGGTTTGTTCACCGCTAATCGCGAAGTGACCAGCGATGTGAATGATGTGTTTATGCAGCTGACCGGCTTGGGTCTGGCTGGCGATCACCACCAGCTCTGGCAAGCGCCGTTCACATTGCATAGCAATTTTATTGCGGCGATTGAGCGCGAAATCGTGCACGCGAAAGCAGGCAAAAAAGCCGTGATTATCGCCAAGATGAATGCGCTGCTGGAGCCGACGATTATCGATAAACTGTACGAAGCCTCCGGCGCGGGCGTGACGATCCATCTTATCGTGCGTGGCGTCTGCGCGCTGCGCCCAGGTTTGCCAGGAATTTCGGAAAATATCCGGGTGCGCTCGATTGTCGGCCGCTTCCTTGAGCATCACCGCGTGTATTACTTCCTCAATGATGGCGCTGAAGATGTTTATTTATCCAGCGCTGATTGGATGGGCCGCAATTTATTCCGCCGGATCGAGATTGCCTTCCCTGTACTCAGCCCGAAAGTAAAACGTCGTGTTATCCGCGAAAGCTTAAGACCATTCTTGGTGGACAATACGCAGGCTTGGGAAATGTTGTCTGATGGTCGTTATCGCCGCAAAGTGGCGCGTGGCGATAAAATCCGCTCAGCTCAAGGTTTGATGTTGGGTGATTTGACTGCCGGTACTCGCACTTAATTGAACGCAGTTGGCCTCACTTTTTAGGTGGGGTATTCTGCTGAGAGCTCTATTTTCAATAATCTTTGGCCGTATACATTGCAAATGTATGCGGCCTTTGTTTTGTTTGCTGCAAGATTGGTGTTAATCAAATCAGTGTTGGGTTAGCAATAGATGTAGCAAATCTGTAATCAAAGCATGGTAATTTAATGGCGGGAGATTGGGATTTTTTGCCGAATTGCCAAGTCAATTGCGGCTATCACCTATACTTTTCAGTCTTTTAAGTGACCATAATGTGGTCTTAGTATCAATTGGAGGTAATACCAATGTCAGAGACTATGGAAGTGAAGAGAGATAAAACGACTCCAAGTGAGCAAAAAAAGAAAGAGCAAAAACCGTTGGCAGAGCGTTTGGAAGGCTCAAATCCATTTGATTGGATTAAGGTTTCTCCAAAAGTCGAGACCAAATAAAAAAGGCTGCCTAGGCAGCCTTTTTGCATGGGGTAACGCTTTAGCTCAGCGCCAAACTCAAGCTGGCACGGTAATGTTGCGCCGCTTCTTCACTGCGTTCCAGTTGTGTCAGCAATTCCGCCAGTTCGGCATGGGCAATCGCACTTGGATTAACGGCAATACTCGCTTCGAAATAACTTTGTGCCTTACCCCAGAGTTCACGCTTACGACATAAACGACCGAGTGTCAGTAATAGCAACTCATCGCGTGGGTGTGATTTGAGCCAAGTTTCAGCTTGCTGCAATTGCGCCATTTGCTGTGGTAAATCGAGCTTGAGCTGACTATAGGCCGGCAGCAATTCATTATTCCAATTCGCTTCCAGCGCTCTCTCGATGGTTTCTTTTGCTAGCAGTGGTGCTTCTTGGGCGATGTAATTGGCCGCAGCAGCGTGAGCCAATTGCGGATGTTGCTGCTCTTCACTGCTGAGTTTTTTCCACCATTCTTTGAGCTCAACTGCTGTCATCGGGTGCTGCTTGAGCAGTTGCAGCTGGGCTGCAATCCGAATATGCCCTGCTTGCTCTTCATCGAGCGCGTCGCTTTTGGTCAATTGCTCAACCAGTTTTAACACTGCTTCCGGATTTTGCTCACGCTGACGCAGGCGTAGTTCCAGTTTCATCGCATTGGTGAGCTTAGGCGCCAATTCGCGCACGGCGCTAATCGCTTGTCCTGCCTCAACGTAGCGACGCTCGTCCATCCATAGCTCGCCACTGGTCATCAAGGTGGCCAGATGCTCGTGACCGAGGCGCTCGGTGAGTTGCTGCAAAACTTCATCGCGCTTGGCAAAGTCGCGCATGGCGTGGGCGGCGCGGGCGGCGAGCAGTCCATTGACGGCGAAGGCGTCGTTTTCGACGCTCGCGGCCATGGCTTCGCACGCGAGACGGGTCGCGCGCTGGAAACGACCTTCAAAGAAGGCCAGTCGTGCATCGCGTTCCAATTTCACCGAAGCTTCTTTGGCTTGTTCCGCTTGATAGCGGCGAACGCGACGTGGCAAGCCCGATAGTTCGGCAAACATTTTGAGCAGTAAATACAGCGCAATGACACTCAAAATCAGCTGCACAATAAAGACATTCAGCGAGATTTCCATGCGCCAAGGCGGCAGGAAAATCAGCGCGTAGCCAGTGTTGAGCTGGGCAAATAAGGTCATGCCCACCGCGATGGAAAAGAGTGCAATAGTCCACAACAAAAGCTTCATGGTTTAACCCTTTCTGCGGTGGTGCGGGCATTGCGCACGGCGGTCAGGCTGGCGCTCAGGTCGGGAATCGCCACGGTGAGCTGCTGATCTTCCAGTTGCTTCAAGATAATGATGGCGCTTTGGGTTGCAGGCATTTTGGTATCGAAGTAATCATGGATATAGCGGCTAGTCGCGGCAATATCAGTGCGGAACGCCGTTTCATTGCGTTGCAGTAGCGCCGAGCGGGCGTTGAGCAGACGCAGTTTGATATTTTCACGCAGGAAGAATTTCTGATCGGGCGTGAGCAAGGCGGCGTCAGGCTTATCCATGCGGCGAATTTGGATCAATTGTTTGAATTCGTGCCAAATCTCACTGAGCAATTGATTGGCCTTGCTCGTGTCGGTCGTGCTCGGCGTGTGTTTGATCGGCTGATCGTGGCCGGCATCGATTTGCAGTGGCCAGTTATCCACTTTGTCGATCAGGCTATCGAGCTTGGCGGTAATGCCAACGACATCCAGATAAGGCGTGGCTTTGAGTGCGTCCATATCGCGAGTAATCGCCTGACGTACCGTAATGAGCTCGGGCCGGTTGAGACGCGCCAATTGCTGATCAATATTTGATAAGCCCGTCAAAGCGATATTCACGTCGCCCGCCAGTTGTAATTGCTGGCTGGCAAAGGTGAGCACTTGCTCCAATTCGGCCAAGGTATGGATCGATTCGCTGCGCGTGAGCGTGTCATACATGGTCGTGAGCGACTCTTGACGACTTTCAGCTTCGGCCAATTTGCCCGCATGTGTTTGCACTTGAACCTGCAATTGCTGCTGAATCTGCTGCATTTGCGTTTGATTGCTGCGGATTTCCTGCTGCAACTTCTGATTGCTCGCCAATTGGCTGGCTAAATCGGTTTTCAGTTGCTCCATCGCACTTTGCTGGTAGAGCCAAACGCCACCACTGGATAGTATTGCCACCAAAGCCAATACCAATGCTGGTTGCGGCAAGGTACGGCGTGGAGGTACTTGCAAAGCGGCGGATAATGAATCTGCGTTATTTTCTTGGGTCATGGGCTTTACACGTCTATAGATGAGGCTGGCCAAAATGCTGGCAAATCGAACGGGTGATGCCAAGATCGCCCGCATCAGTGAGCACGGTATGCAGAGCCCCTTTGGCCTGTAGCGCGCTGATAATTCGCGGATGCGGAGCGAAGTACTGTACTGATTGTAGCTTGAGCTGCGCTTGCTCTCCACCTAAGTGAAATAAGTGTTGTGCAGCTTCCGAGCTAGAGACAATTAAACCATCACAACCGTGCGCTAATTGTGTCAATAATTCACTTGCATTCCATGACGGAGCGAGGCGTTGATAAGCACTGATCAACTGGACTTGAGCCCCGGCTGCGGTCAAGGCATGGGGTAAGAGCTCACGCCCCCCTTGGCCACGGAAGATCACCACGCGTTGGCCTGCCAATTGCTGCATTTGCGGCATTGCCAGCAAGCCTTCGCTATCAAACTGGCTGGCGGGGTAAATCAATTGTTGGATACCAAGCTCAGCAGCTCGCTTGGCGCTGCCAGGGCCGATGACGGCCGCGGCGAGTGAATTGGGCCATGGCTCAGTCATGACCGCAAATACGGCTTCAATGGCGGAAGGGCTGATAAATATCGCTAAATCGTAGTCGCTCAGTCGCGCAAGCGCTTGCTGTAGTGGCAGAGGATCGAGTGGCGGGGCAATGTCCAGCAATGGAAACGCCACAACATCGGCGCCTTGTTCGGCCAAGGCCAGGCTCAAATCGGCGGCCTGCGCTGCGGGTCGGGTGACCCACAGACGGAGACCGTGTAATGGCAGATCGTGTCGCTTAATCATGCGCCAGTTGTTTCAAAATCTCGCGCGCGCCTTCGGTGCACAGCAAGTCGGCGACCGTACGACCCAGACCGTCGGCCGCAGCAAATGAGCCGTTGGATTCGGCGGTCACCACTTGCGAGCCATCAGGCATGGCGATTAAGCCGCGCAAGCGCAAGAAGCCTTCTTCATTGGTGGCGTAGGCGGCGAGTGGAATTTGGCACGAGCCGTTGAGACGGCGCGATAAGGCGCGCTCTGCGGTGACTGCCGCGGCGGTGGATTCATGGTTAAACGGCGCAAGTAGTGCGGCCAGATCAGTGCGATCACTACGGATTTCCAAGCCCAATGCGCCTTGCCCAGGGGCAGGTAGACTGATTTCAGGCGAGAGCTCACAACGAATGCGATCGCCCATACCCAGTCGTTTCAATCCGGCGGCAGCCAGAATAATCGCGTCAAATTCACCATCGTCGAGTTTGCGCAAACGGGTGTTCACATTGCCACGCAAAGGCTTGATCGTCAGGTGAGGGTAGCGCAGACGCAGCTGGCTTTCACGGCGCAAGCTGGCGGTGCCGACAATTGCGCCTTCGGGTAGCTCATCCAGATGGGCATATTTGCCTGATACAAACGCATCGCGTGGGTCTTCTCGCTCGCCAATCGCGGCAATGGCAAAGCCTTCGGGCAATACCATCGGCACATCTTTCATCGAGTGCACGGCCAGATCAGCGCGACCATCTTGCAGCGCTTGTTCGAGCTCTTTAACGAATAGCCCTTTGCCACCGATTTTATTGAGCGTGACATCCAAAATGCGATCGCCCTGCGTCGTCATGCCGAGTAGCTCTACTTGCAGTGTGGGGTAGGTTTGCTCCAGCCAAGCTTTGACATAGTTTGCTTGCCAAAGTGCGAGTGGGCTTTCCCGTGTGGCAATAACAACGCGCTGTAATTCGGACATGGGAAAACCTCTATGCTTGGGCAAAAGAGCAAGTCTAACATGCCCCCTTCGCCGGATGAAAAGCAGCCGCCTGAATCGGGGCCTTATGGATGCGAAAAAGCCCAACTCTAAGAGTTGGGCTTGGGGATCGATTGCGCTTCTGACGCAAGGGTTTTACTGCGGCAGAAAACCGATTAGGCGTTCGGTTTTTTGACGTCGGTCTCTGCGCTATCGAGCGGCGTAAAATCGATGCTGTTGTCACTTTGCTCATCGAGGGCGCTCAGATCAAGTTCCTCGATTTCAAATGAAGCTATTGCATCCTCAGTGCCTGCTGGATCAGCAGGTAAATCGAGCGATGGCAGCTCGATGGCGTAATCCATCTCGACAGTTTCAGGTTTGAGCAAAGCACTGTATTGCGGCGGAATTGGGCTTGCTTGGCTCATCATTTCCAACATCGACGCTTCAGGGCTCAGTGGCGGTGCCAAATCCATTTCGATTTCAGGTTCGCCTGCTGCGGCTAAATTGATTTCCAAGCTCTTTGATTTTGGCGTTGGTGGATAAAGCGGAGCAGGCGTGCGGGCATAGAGCGGATTTTCTGGGTCAAATTTGGCGCCGATATTGCGCACCAATTCCCAATCTGCTTCATCATGTGCAATGATTTTCAGGCTTTGCGCCAGATTCGCGTATTCGCTTTTCATCCCTTGCTGGCGGAATAGTCGGAACAGCATCAACCAGCGCTCGATGTCCTCGGGGTCTTCATCAATGCAGTGGTACAAAACGTCGATCGCCTGCATGGTTTCGCCTTGCGCAATCAACATTTGCGCCCGACCCATTTCATTGCCGACAAATTCATCCACTTCAATGCCCTGCGGCGTGCCAGAGCCACCCAGATGCAGCATCGACATCATGGTGTTTTGCGTTGCATGTGGAAAGCGAGTCTGGGGTGCATCGTAGCTAGGTGCGATACGGGACTGGAGCTGGGTCAGGTCTTCTTCTTGCCAGTTTTGTGTTTGGCGCCGACGTAATACGTACCACCCACCAAGGAGCGATGCGGCAATCGCTGCAATTGCGCCAGCCCAAAGGCTGATATTGCGATCGTCTGGATGGGCGGTAATCACGTCGCTCGCGACTGGTGCTGCAGTGATTGCGGCCGAGGCCGGCGCAGTGATGACTTTAGGCGCGATCTCAGATGCGACTTGCGAAACTGTACTTGCCTGCGCCAACGGGGCACTGGCGGGCAAGTTGGCATCCAGATTATTGAGCTGAGAAAGTCGCAAATTGAGTTGGCTGATTTCCAGCTGCATTTTTTGCTGTATTTCATTGAGCTCAGCCACTTTTTGCTCAAGTGCCCGAGTGTATTCTGGGCTATTGGGTTCTATCGGCTTAGGTTTCTTCGCCGCTAATGGTTCGCCGTCTAGACGTAATAGGCCGCTCTCAAGGCGTGGCGTTGGTGGGGGCGCCTTTTTAGTTGAACGTAAGCGATCAGGAATCGAAATCGGCGTACCTGCGGCAATTGCTGTTTCTGCGGTGTAATCGGGATTTACGCTGATCAGTTTATTTAAATAACGCGGATATTGCGGCGTATGGGCTGGATAATATTTTTTGGCGATTTCGGCCAGCGTGGTCGGCTGTTTTGGGGTTAATAACTGCGGATCACGATTGGGCAAATCGGCGGTTTTCGGTGTAAAGCTGGGTAATTCTTTATTGCTCGGCGCTTTGACTTCGTTGGCTGGTGCAATATTCAAAAACGCGGTGTAAGTACGCGATAACTGCAAATGATTGCAATTGATTTGCACGCCAAATCCCACGGTAGGCTCGCCGATGGCATGCTCGGACGTCACATACAGTATGCCGTGCTGTTCATTGCGAACGCTCAGGCTGATGCTGGCGCGCCCCAAGCTAGGCAGATCGTTATTGGGTAAGCTCAGACTCAAACACTCAGGCGTCAATGTTTCACCCGCATTGAGTTTGTACGCAATCGCCGCTTTAAAAGGCTGGCCGACGTAGGACTGTAATTCCACCTCGCTCAGTGTGAGCGCATAGGCATTGGAAATCAGCAGTCCTAGTAAGCTGGTGCTGATGACAAAACGGCTTGGATTGATTCGATTTGCGCGCATTTTTTTCGCTGTAATTCGCAATTTGCTGTATAGCGGGTTTATACCAGAATTAAGTATTTATGACACATAAAACCCATATAACTGAAAGGCTTGTGCAATTGTTCATCATTAAACAATAAAGCACTAATTTGCGCAGTGCGCCATTTTTTCTATTGATTTTGATTAATTTATAGGCGAATTAGTGCGAGACGCCAATTCGATATCACAGGCACTTGGTAATTTCTTGTGCTTTTGCTTAGCTGAGCGCCTGAAAGGGTGCGTTGCGGCGCAGGCGGTAATAGCCCACGGGGGTGCGCATAGATTGGGTTGGGCCACTCAATGGTGCGCGGGTCACACTGCACAAAATCAGCCATTCACTATTGGCTTCTTTCAGGCGCACGTTAATGGCTTCGATTAGGGCATGCGGATTTTGAATGCGACATTGCTTGATGAGCTCGGTACTGGTGCATTGGCGGCGTGAGCAAAGCTGACGATACACCGCCGCCTCTTCAGCATTCAGACCTAGGGCTGCGGCGTCAATATCAGGGCTAATCAGAAAAGTGGCCATGGTGCTCCAGTGTGGGTTGGGCTCAATGAAGAAGCGTGTATCAATCGATGGCGCGAATTAAATTTTGACGCCTGCCAAGACCAAAGCGGGCTGGGGCGTTTGATTTTGCCAGTATTTCCCTAGTCGCATGCCGGGGCGTTCTATCCATTGGTAGCTGGCCCGGGCGCAAAGTAATACGGTAGCCATTATGGTCAGCAGTAGCACATTATTGGCCAAAGCATTTCCCGTATTAATAAACTGCAATTCGCCGATCTGCTCCAGCCATTGTGGGTGAAATTTGCTCAGCAGGATATTGAGCAGATGCAATATAAAATAATGCACCAGATAAATCGAAAACGACCATTCGCCCAGTTGGATGAGGCTAGGGTGTTTCAAAGCCCGTGAAACCAGCCCTCGCTCTTGAGCGAACACCAGTATCGCCGCAGCAAAGCCCCACGTTGCCCAATAGCTTTTTAGCGGGTAGTTGAGCGTGATCATTGCGTACAGCCCGAGCAGCGTCAGTATTTCCAGCGCGCTCATCCAGTGTTGCTTGAGCTGGAGGTGACGAAGGCGTAAATACCCGCTATACGTTGCAGCGCCCATAAAAAAACACGTCAAGCCGCGCAAGCCCGGGCTATGCGCGATTTGTGGGGCGAATAGCAAGGTGGCAAGCGAGCAAAGCGCGACGAGGGCGACAAAGACGCGCGAACTGTGACGCTGCGCCAGCAATAACACGATCGCAAAAGCGATATACAGATAAAACTCGACGCTAATGCTCCACGCTGGGCCATTAAAATCAAACATCTCCGCCGCTGGCAGCCAGCCCTGCAGTAGCAAGGCATGGTAGAGCCATTGCTGGGCAAAATCGCGATCGAGCACTTGCTCGGGCAAGGCCGTGAGCGGTGCGTGATGCAGTAGCCAAGGCTGGAGCAAGATCAATCCGCACATCAGCAGCAAGGTTGCCCAGTGCAAAGGCAAAATGCGGCAACAACGGCTAATCATAAATTGGCGCAGCGCCGCGCCATCCATCGGGCGATGGAGGTAGCGATGCGCCATCACAAAGCCGCTGAGCACAAAGAAAAATTCGACCAACACCCCAGCGGAGCGGAAAAAAGGCCATTGCGCGATGCTTTGCGCGAGATGCAGGTGAAACAGTACCACCGATACGGCACAGAGGCCGCGAAAACTATCGAGGACCAGAAAACGTTGGGAAGCGACAGGACTCATTGCAAACAGCTATTCAGATCAGTAAAGCAGCCGATTTCGGCCAAAGGCGGCATTTTAGGCGTAAGCCGCATCGGATGGGGAAATCAATTGCATTGTGAATGATATTGCTGACCGATGGCGACGCGGTGAGCATCGAGTGCCTTGATCGCTCAGGGTGATAACCCACACCATCCTTGCCGATCGTATTTTGAACATCAGCCCAATCGGTGATGTGGATTGATGGGGTATGGCTATAAAATTAAATATTAATAAGGTTTCTGCAGAAATACCCTGGCATGTATCAGCCTGCCCGATGAATCTCTACCCATCGGGCGCCGCGGGAGTGAGCGAAATTAAGGCTGGCGCAGGTCTTGCACTAAGCGCCCGGCCGCGAGGATTTCGGTTTCGTGGCTTGGCTCAAGCCAAGGCTCAGCTAGTGCTTCGTTGAGCCATTGCTGCATGGCGGGTAAATTGAGTAGGCGCTGCGCATATTCTGCGGCCGGTGTTGGCAAAGGTAACTGATAAGCGCGAACGCGGATCGCCACCGGCGCAAAGAAGGCATCAACAGCGCTAAATCTCGCGCCCGCCAAAAATGGCCCGCCAAAGCGGCTCAAGCCTTCTTGCCACAAGGCCGCCACGCGATCGAGATCGCGCTGCAAGGCGGCATCGATTTGCGCCATTTCAATCAGCACACCGCAATGCATCCCGCATTGCTGACGCAGGGCAAAAAAGCCCGAATGCATCTCCGCCGCCGCACACCGCGCCCAGGCGCGAGCATCGTCATCTTGTGGCCATACCCCAGTATGACGCTCGGCCAGATATTCGGTAATCGCCAGCGAATCCCAAATCGTGCGTTCAGCATCATGTAGGCAAGGCACTTTACCGGTAGGGGAAAACTGCAAAAAATGCGGCTGTGTTGCGCCCTCGCCAAATGGAACGAGCTGTTCGGTAAACGGAATCGCCAATTGTTTCAATAGCAACCACGGGCGTAATGACCAAGAAGAATAGAGTTTATTAGCAATATAGAGCTGATACATGACGATACCCTTGTAGTTGGCGATGAGTGATTCTTTCCTGTCTTTTTTCATGGTGCAAGCGTCAGTGCGGTGAAACTTGATTTTGATTCAATTCAAATAAGTGTGGGGATGCAGATGCAAAATGCGCCACACTGGTTTAGTATTACACCCCGCTGTATTTCCCCAAAAAATAATAAATACAGTGATTAATAATAAAGTCAGAAGGAGCTGATATGCGTTATTTGATTTTGATGGTTTTAGTATTGTGCGGCTGTACGACGCCTTATACGCCAGATGGTTTAACAGGTGGCTTTAAAGAGCGAAAAATTAGTGACGATCGATATATTGTTTCGTTTTTTGGCAATGCCAATACCAAAGAGGCGATTGTCTGGAATTTCTGGATTTACCGCTGCGCTGAATTAACCGTCAGCAAAGGGTACGATCTTTTTACTATTGAGCCTTCTAAAGAGCATGCGCTTTTATCTGATCCAGAACGTGAGAAACTGGTTTCATTTTCTATGCTGGCCGCCAATAATGACGTCCCACGACGAGTGCCTGCTTATTTTATCTATATACCAGGCGGCACAATTTCGACTTATTCATCAAAAGGCGTGGTGAATATGTTTAAACTGCCATTGGCAGACAATGTGAATGCCGACCGCCTATTAGACGCGCGTACCCTCATGAAGAATTTAAAACCATATGTCGATTCAAATGGCACTATCGAGCCTATCGATCGCAAAGCGCTTTTGATTCGATCTGCTGTCGAGGCAAAAATTAAAGCCAATATGTTAAGTGACGAAGACGCAAAACAGCTGAGGCAGAAAGCAGGGATTAGCGATATTTAATAATTTGCGGCAGAGGCAAAATTAAAAATCGCCCTGATTTTCTGCTGCTGATGATCGCGCCACGGTGTGATTGCTGCGCTAGATTCAAACACCGTGGCGGAGAACGCTGAAATTAATGCAGTCATCGCGAATGCCATGCCCCGAACTTTCTGCAAGCGAGCTAGCAAGTTTGTTGCATTTGCAATGCGGGAAGCATAGATTGATGGCATGGGTAGCAAAGGGGGAAGGCGATGAAAAATGGTGTAATCGGTGGGCTCTGTGTAATGGCTCTGTTGTTGAGCACATCTGCTACCGCCTGCAGCAGACCGATGAGAATGGCGATCGAGCAATGGCCGCCGTATATTTATTCCGACGCCAAAGGCCAGCCTGCCGGGGTAGATATCGAGCTGGCGCGGGCGATTTTTGCCGAAGCGGGTTGCTCCTTGCAAATTGGCCTCGAATTACCGCGTAAACGGCGGATCGATCAATTCATGAAAGGCGAGATCGACCTGATGCTCGCCGCGTCGGATACGCCAGAGCGGCAGGCATTTAGCCGTTTTAGCAGCGCTTACCGCACCGAATCGATCAGCCTATTTACCTTGAACAGCAAACTCGATAAATATCGCGAGATCTCCGAGTTTGGCACGGTGTTGCAGCAAAAGATCACGCTCCTCGCCCCAAATGCGGGCTGGTATGGCGATGATTATAAAAAACACTATTTCTGGCTCAACGAAGCTCGGCTACTCTCCCCGTATGAAACATCGACCCAGGCGATCAAAATGCTGTCAGGCAACCGCGCCGAGTTGCTAATGGGCGATACGGGGGCGCTGATTTATGAAGCCAAATTGCAAAGCGTTCCGCTTGAGCAAATCGGCAAACCGATCCACAGCGATAAAGTCAGCCTGATGCTGAGCAAGAAAACCACCACCGAGAAAGACGTACAAATCCTCAATGCTGCGATTGAGCGGCTGGAAAAAAACGGCGCCTTAAAGAAAATCCGCGCGGCATATGGTTTGTAACGGAAATGCAAAAGTGCGCTCAACTGCGCTTGTAGTTTCCAAATCGGCGAATCTGCACTGCCAATTGTTAGCTGCGTCTCAATTTTAATCTGTAGTGTCATTTATATTTTCATATTCATTTATTCCTGTGGCATAGTCAAAGGCAATGGCCCGCGACGAGGTCATAACTATGGATGGATGAGAAACTATATGCATAATTCAATTCTGGGCATTACTTGCCACAGCTTCATTGCGCCTGCCTGTTACCCTGTGCGAAGGGGCGTAAAATGAAAACGATTAATCAAAATTTCAATCGTATTTTATTATTGGGCCTGGTTTTTATCGGTTGGTATTATTTTAAATCTGATCCACTTCGGGTTGATGAAAATACCAATTTCTCGCAAATCATAACTTATTCCTCTGGTAAGTTGGTGCATGACCCATTTCTAACCAGTGTTTCTGGTTATCATTATTTGATGTCCTGGATAGTGCGCGCTTTTCATTCGGAATCAACCGCTTTACTGCGAGGCATGAGTGCATTGCTGGGTTTGGGCAGTATTGCCGCCTTGCATTACTCGAATCGCTTGTTAAATCAGCATCAGCATTTTGAACGGGTGGTTCAATTCGCTGTTTTTCCAACGATTTTTCCATTTTTCTTTTTAATTTACAATGATATCGCTTCATTGTGTTTTGTGCTGGCCGGGATGTATTTTTGCCTGCGACAGCGTTATTCGCTCGGTATTTCTATTCTGATTTTGAGTATGGGAATGCGGCAAAATAATGTGCTTTGGCTGCTTGCAATTCCCGCACTGTGCTGGTTAATGCAAACTGATTTTGTATTCAATAAACAAAATATATTGGCCTTCATGCGCCGTTGCTGGCTAATTGGGGTGGGTTTAATTGGCTTTGCAATTTTTGTGGTGCTCAATCATGGCGTGGCCATGGGCGATCGCAGCATGCATCCGCCATTTGCACTGAATAGTGGTAATGCATTCTTCTTTCTATTTTGCTATTGCGTTATTTTATTACCGCTGGTGCTGTCACGCACCAAAGAGAATATCCGCTTTGCGATGGCGCAACGCCATATCGGGCTGATGGTGGCATTATTCTTTGCGCTGTATTTATTTGCTTTTAGTAATACTCACCCGTATAACAATTTGAGCGAAGACTTGTTCATTCGCAATTGGATTTTAATGAAAGTTTTTGCGAGCTTCTGGCTCAAAATGCTGTTCTTTATTCCGATTGCGCTGGCCGCGCTGGATCTGGCGCGCAGCATGCAACAACGCCCACCGTTGCGTATCGTTGTGTTGGCCAGTTTGCTATTTTTAATGTTGTCTTGGTTGATTGAACCACGATATTACATGATTAGCTTTGCTTTAATCATGCTATTTCGCCCCGATGGCAGCCCAAATGCAGAGAAAATGACCAGTATGTATTGTGCTTTGCTTTCAATCTTGGTGATTTACGTTACCCATCAAAACATGTTGTTTTTGTAAGGCCTGATGCTTCACCTTGTCGCGCTAGGGGCGAGTCTTGCTTTGCACCTAGCGCCTCCTCTTGTTGGGCAGATTTGGAATCGTTGCTTCAAACTCGTCTGCGCAAGGGGGGGCGGGTCGGTTTTTGCGATTCTGTAACGGATTTACGGCTAAAAGCTGAATTATTTTCTTGTTTATTATTTCTTTCGTAGTAAGATTGGCGGTATAAATTTTGCCCAATCAGCTGAAATAGCATAAGGAACTGTCATGCGTATCGTCCAAATTCTCATCGCTAGTGTCTGCGCCATTGCCTTAAGCCAACCCGCGTTGGCAGGATGTAAAAAAGAAATCAAAGAAACGCGCGAATTGATCGAGCGTGATAAAGACCAATACACCTTGGTTGCCAGAAATAAAGCCTCGGCTGACTTACTCAGCGCCGAAGCTAAATTGATTGACTTGAATCCAATGCTCGATTTGGATTGCCTCAAAATGGTTCGCAAGGCGAAAGCAGAGTTACGTAAAGGCAAGAAAAAAGAGAATAAGGATTAATTGAGTACTAGCTACCCGTTAGATTGAGCAGCCTTGCGTTACAAGACTACTCAACTCAGGTGTTCGTGCACTGCATTGTCGGTGGTTTAGATTTTTCCCATCGCCCGCGCCAATTGAGCTGCGCTTTTCTTGGTGAGCTTGTCGATTTCTTTTTGCAAATAGGCCAAGGTGATTTCTTGATCTTTTACCTTGGTTTTGCTCGTCTCCTTCAAGCTCACGACCCCCGCCAGTAGCTCGCCGCTAGTGGCGTCCTCGACCTGCGCCATCGTGCTTACCATCAGCAAATACGGCTCTTTGCCCATGACCCGTTTGGCCAGATTAATTTTGGCCTTGGTTGGCGCGAAATCTGTCAATTTACGATCCGGCCGCGTTTGCCCCATGCCCGTGACGGCTGAGCGCAGTCGCAAGGTATTCGCATCGGGCTGCGTCACCACGGTAATGCCCAGATTTTGTAGCTCCGCGCTCAATTTAGCTTGGAAATACTGCGCAATTTTATTGGCCTCGCTCGGCTGCAACAGCTCCCACTCATTGATGTGGTTTTGCTGCAAAAACAGCGGCGGCTCAACGATAACTTGTTGGTACTGATTCAGCGTCGCGCCGGGTTTCAGGTACAGCCGTTGATTCGGGTTATTGGGGTCGGCTTGGTAGGCCGTCAGCGGAATCGTAAACAAGTTGTCACGCACCATTTCAGCATCCGTCGTCGCCCACGCGGACTGGCCCATCAGCAAGCTTGCGCCGAGCAAGGTCGCGCTAATCAGTTTTTTCATTACAAATCCTTGAGTGAGTACGCGCATGGGTCTGACATGCGGGGGAAGAATGGTGATCTTCGGGGAATTTGTGGGGAAATTCAATGCCAAGATTACCGAGCGTCACCATGGACGATTTGTTTTTATTTTGTATTGGGGTATGTCTTCCAAGATAAGTCGTTATATGGCTTTTATGGCAATACATTGCGGTGTATGTGTTGTGCGGCGAGTGACCGCGCGCGCAGGCTCAATCTCGTTCGTCATGTTTAGCTCCAAAGGTACGTCTGTCGCGGCTTTGTCATCAAAGTGTACTGCGCACCACCTATGCTAGTGGCTATATTTAATCGTCCAAACCGAGCTAGGAGCGCCAAGATGAATGCCAAGTATCTGTTAGCCCATTGTGTTGTTATTCTGGCTTGTAGCATGCACGTACAAGCAGAAACCAAATCGGCCACCAAGACCACACCAGATTTGGAGGTGATTATGGCCGCGCAGGAAAAAGCCGAAGAGCAGGTGGACGAAGGTCTCAAGCGATTTGGCTATCTCTCTGGTTTGAGCCACGGTTGTGTCGATGCGAGCCAGAAAACCATGCTGGAGCGTGAAGTGATGGATATCAATAGTGAAATCGCCCGCACGCTGGGCATTGATCGCGCCTTTTTGTACAGCGCCGCTTTTGGCTATGGCACCAAAATGGAAATCAAAACCAGCGACTGCAAAGCGGTTTTGGACAACTATGAAAAACGCGTCGCCAAATTCCGCGCCAGCAAAGGAGGCCAAAAGTGAGTAAATCCACCACTTTGGCGCTAGCCGCCATCAGCTTGAGCATCCTCACTTGGTCGAACCTAGCACTGGCCAGTCGTTATGAAGTTCGGCGCGAAGTGCGCGAAGGCATCCGCTCGGTTGAGCGCGAAAAACGCGAAGCCCGCCGCGAATTAAGCCGCTGCACCACGCGTGAATGTGCCCGCCGAGAAATTAATGAAGGCTACCGCGAGGTCAATCGCGAACGGCGCGAAGCCCGGCGTGAGATTCGCCGCGAAGTACGCGATTATCGCCGTGAGCAATATTGGGAAGATAACCGCGACGATCGCCGCGATAATTTCCTTGGCGCAGTGGTAGTCGGCGCTGCCGTGGTCGGCGTTGCCGCGGCCATCGCCAATAGCGATTAATTAGCGCTTGTCGCATACGAGGCTGCGCTGGTGTCAGGCCGAAAGCGCAGCCTGTTGCATTTGTCATGGCGCAAGCAGTATCAATGATTTATGCCATTGTTCAAGACGAATCATGAGCTACCAGAAACGATTGTGAGGTAAATCTCAATGCCTGCGGCAAAAAAACAATAACGCCCTATACGCAGATTGACGTCTCAATACTCAAGTCATATCGTGTGCTTGCTGTATTTATTTATTAATAAATATGGCAAAAATATTAAAAATACACGAGGAGATATTCATGAAAAAAATCTTAGCACTTAGCATTCTTTGGGCGCTCACTTCTGTTTCTGCGCAGGCTGCGGTAACTATTCGTCCATATCCAATCATTAGTGGCCATACTGCACTTTATACCTGCAATGTGATGTGGTCTGGATCTTATGTTGATCATGTATCGGGTGGTTTTGTGTATTGCCGGAAAAATAGTTAATTGGGTATAAATTATTGATTTAATAAAAGCCTGATTTTGTGAATGAATCAGGCTTTTTTATTTAATAGGCGTTTGAGTTTATTTTGGCTGAGCATAGCCGCCAATCCGCGGTAGATGTCAAATTGCCGGCAAAGAAAAACAGCGTAGGGCGTGGTTAGCCGACGGCGTAACCCGCCAATCAGGATGTGATTCAATAAACATCAATCAGTGCGGGTCATGACCCGCCCTACATGGTTTGCTCCGTCCCTTGCAACCCGCGCGCGCCCGATCGCCGCGAAACCCCGTCCGTCCAGCGCTTGGCAAGGCGCCGCAAAACTCGCTGCGCGAGCTTGGATTTTATGCGGCTACGCCGCGAGTTTTGGTGCGCGTTCCGCCGCGCAGACAGGTTGGAGGCTTTGCTTGCATGCCACGCATAGCCTGCTGGCGCAGGCGGTGAACCGGCCGTTTCGCCGGCCAAACGAGCAAGGAGCGGGTCTTGCTCCGCCCCTTGCAACCCGCGCGCGCCCGATCGACGCGAAACCCCGTCCGTCCAGCGCTTGGCAAGGCGCCGCAAAACTCGCTGCGCGAGCTTAGGTTTAGCGGCTACGCCGCGATGGTTTTAGTGCGCGTTCCGCCGCGCAGGCAGGTTGGGGGCTTTGCTTCTCCAAAGCCCCCAACACCCCAAAGGAGCCCCCCGCCTGCGGCCCTCCGGGCTTCCCTCAGTCGGTCGCGAGCCAAACGAAAAGCTGTTTGTCTCACTCCACTCCCTCGGCGATGGGCGACAGGGGATTAAAGCCCCAGACCAACGAGTGCGGACTAAATATGCATGGGGTATATCAAGCAAGATCAATTAAATAATTAATTTAAGATCAATACCGTGGTAGGTATGTGCTGCCCTCGTCGGGCTGCGCCAATTCCCCTACATCAGCGCCGAGCGAGGAACGGGCGGGGCGGGGTTTCGGTGGGGCCTGTTTTGTTAAGCCCCGCCGCCGCTTCGATCCGTCCGCAGTCGAGGGCATCGGCGTAGCCGACGCAGATGTGGGGTCGCCTTTCTTTGCTTACTTTCTTTAGGCGAAGCAAAGAAAGTAAGTGCCGCGGCGCATAGCCGCCAATCCGTGGTGGATGAGTTGTAGTAGGCAAAGAAAAACCGCCATGGTTGGCGGTTTCTTCATTTCGGGATTGGTGTAATGCGCTTCGCTTATTACACCCTACGCGCTACGGTGCTTCATGTAGCTGATTAATTAACAATAGCTCCGTATATTCGCAATACCTGATAATTAGTTGGAATGCTTGTTGCCGTTGTGCATTCGTGCTTCGACATATTTTTTGATCCGCTTTCTTTTATGTACAGAATGTCACTGCCGTTTAATTCGGTCACATCGGGTTTTCGTTTATGTTCTTCAATCAAACTTTTACGGCAGTTTCCAAGAGACATCATCATATCAGCATGAATAATAGTCACTCTCTCTTTGCACGATTCAGGATCAACTTCTCCTTGCTCAAGTTTTTCTCTACACAAATTGCTTACCAACTCAAGAGCCTTAAATTTCGATTCAAGGCTATCAGGTTTGGGTGCTGTTTCTGCTCTTCTCTTTTCTGTATATTTAGCTCTAATCGCACTTGCCTCTTCTTTTGTCTTCCAACCTGAGTCACCACCGAAGTTATTACTTTTAACAACATCTTCTGGAGTTTCATATTCCTCGGCGTAGTTCATTAGCTCATAGTGAGATATAAACTCATATCCTTTGTCTTCTAAAGTTTTAGCAAGACTATCTCGTTTAGCGCAATACTTTGGAGTCTCTACTTCATCTGATGTACCACGACAAGAATTATCGGCGTCTTGATACGCAGCAATTAATTGACCATCATTTAGTTGAGCTACAGATGCAGTTGCAGGCAGATTGGTGACTGTTCGCGTTTCAACATTACTTTTCGGAGGTTGCAACATAACCAATATAACCAAAGCACCAATAGAGAGAAACAATCCAAGATATAATGAATCTTTATTCATTTACAACTTCCTTTTATTTATCAGCGCAGTACGTAATCACCGCAGGTATTGCGCTGCAAGTAGCGATTGGCATTTCATTCGGCATATCGCCGCCTCGCGGCGAATACGCCCTACCTAATTAATGCGCCTCTTCCCAATTCTCCCCAACCCCCACTTCCGCTAGCAATGGCACTTTCAGCGTCGCCACATTGCCCATAATCTCCGGCAATTTGGCTTTCACCAATTCCAATTCTGCCTCTGGCACTTCCAAAATCAACTCATCATGCACCTGCAACAGCAGTCGGCTATTCAACTTCTCCGCAATTAGCCACTGATTCACCGCCACCATCGCCAATTTAATCAAATCCGCTGCCGTGCCTTGCATCGGCGCGTTGATTGCTGCGCGCTCGGCACCGGCGCGTTGGGCTCCGTTCGATGATTTGATGGCTGGCAACCACAGGCGGCGGCCGAAGACGGTTTCGACGTAGCCCGCTTCTTTGGCTGCGGCGCGGGTGTTTTCCATGTATTCGAATACGCCGGGGAAGCGGTTGAAGTAGCGTTCGATAAAGGTTTTTGCCGCTTCGCGGGTGATTTCGAGCTGGGCGGCCAGACCAAAGGCGCTCATGCCGTAGATCAGGCCGAAGTTAATGCTTTTGGCGTAGCGCCGCTGCTCGCTGCTGACCTCATTCAGATCAATGCCGAAGACTTCGGCGGCGGTGGCTTTGTGAATGTCGAGGCCCTGCTCAAAGGCGCGGATCAGCGCGGCGTCGCCGGACAGATGCGCCATGATGCGCAATTCAATCTGTGAATAATCCGCCGAGACGATTTTGCAGCCCGTTGGCGCGATAAAGGCCTCGCGGATTTTGCGGCCCTCGGCGGTGCGCACCGGGATGTTTTGCAGATTGGGTTCAGTCGAGCTTAGCCGCCCGGTGACGGCGACGGTCTGGTTGAAATTGGTGTGCACGCGGCCGGTGTTCGGGTTAATCATCAGCGGCAGCTTGTCGGTGTACGTCGATTTCAATTTGCTCAGGCTGCGGTGCTCCAGCAGCACTTTGGGCAGCGGGTAATCTTTGGCCAATTCGCTGAGCACTTCTTCGTCGGTCGATGGCGCGCCTTTGGGCGTTTTTTTGATGACCGGCAGTTTGAGTTTTTCAAAGAAAATTTCGCCCAGCTGCTTGGGCGAGCCGAGGTTAAACGGCTGGCCAGCTAGCTCGTAGGCTTGCTGTTCCAGCTCAATCAGGCGCAGGCCGATTTCGTGGCTTTGGCGGTTGAGTTTGTTGGCATCGACCAAAAAGCCGTTGCGCTCCATCACGTACAGCACGTCGCGCGAAGGCATTTCGATGTCGCGGTAAACGTAGTTCAAACCCGCGTTGGCTTGCAAGCGCGGCAATAGGGTATTGGCTAGGCGGCCAGTAATATCCGCGTCTTCGGCTGCATACCGCGTGGCAGTATCTAGGTCAACTTCAGCAAAGCCAATCTGCTTGGCACCTTTGCCGCAGATTTCTTCGTATTTGATCGTCGTTTCGCCCAGCTCGCGCTCGGCTTGGTCGTCCATATTGTGCTTTTCGTGGCTGGCGAGTACATAGCTCATCAGCAGCGTATCATCAAAGATCCCCGCCAAAGCAATGCCGATATTTGCCAAAACGTGCTGATCGTATTTTAGATTTTGGCCGACTTTTTTGTGTTCCGCCGATTCGAGCCACGGCTTGAGTTGCGCGATCGTGTCGTCGAACGGAAGCTGATCTGGCGTGTCGGCGCCGTGGTGCGCCAGCGGCAGATAGGCGGCTTCGCCCGCTTGCACCGAGAACGACATGCCGACGATGCGCGCCTGCATCGAGTCGAGGCTGTCGGTTTCGGTGTCGAACGCGGTCATCGGCGCGGCGTTGATTTTAGCGATCCACTTGGCGAGCAATTCGGGCGTGGTGATGCACTCGTAATGGCGCTCCAGCGGGGCGGCTGGGATAGTTTGAGCTGCTTCTTCTTGGGGTATTGCCTCAGATGTGTTTTCAGCAAAGAGATCGGTGGTGATACCCTTGGGGGCTTCTGGCGCGGCGGCTTTGCCGACTTTGCCTTCCATCTCGCGCATCCAAGTGCGGAAATTAAAGCGGGTAAATAGGCTCAGCAGCGTCGCGCTGTCCTCAAGCTGATATTTCAAATCGTCGAAACCGTTCGGCAATTCGGCGGAGAGATCGACATCGCATTTAATCGTCACCAGCGCTTTCGCCGTCGGTAGCCACCCAAGTGAATCGCGCAGATTTTGCCCGACGACGCCTTTGATGCTGTCGGCGTTGGCGATGACATTGTCGAGGCTGCCGTATTCAGCCAGCCATTTGGCGGCGGTTTTCGGGCCGCATTTCGGTACACCCGGCACGTTATCGACGGTGTCGCCGATCAGCGATAGATAATCGACAATCTGCTCGGGCCAGACGTTGAATTTGGCAAATACGCCGTCGCGGTCGAGCACTTCTTCGGTCATGCTGTTTTCAATGCGCGCGTGCTCGTCCACCAGCTGCGACATGTCTTTGTCGCCGGTCGACATAATCGTCGTGATGCCTTGCGCAGAGGCTTGCCGCGCCAGCGTGCCGATCACGTCGTCGGCTTCGACGCCTTCAATCATTAAAATCGGAATCCCAAACGCGGCAACGGCGGTGTGGATCGGCGCTATCTGCACGCGCAGTTCATCGGGCATCGGCGGGCGCTGGGCTTTGTATTGCGGGTAAATGTCGTCGCGGAAGGTTTTACCTTTGGCATCGAACACGCACGCGATATAATCGGCGTGTGTTTGTTGGCGCAGCTTTTTGAGCATGTTCACAAAACCAAAGACGGCATTGCTAGGTGTGCCGTCTGGGGCGCTTAGCTCGCGGATGGCATGAAAGGCGCGGTAAAGATACGAAGATCCATCAATTAAAAGCAGCGTCGCCATGCGGGAAATCTCTATACTTGAGGTAGGTGAACGCCATTATAAACGAGGCGAGTTATAAACAAGGCTAGTTATCCACTAGCGAAGGGAGCGAGTCATGCGCCATTTACTGATTGCTGCATTACTGGGATTGTTCGCAATACCGGCATTGGCCGAAGTGGTGGCTGACGTTCCGCCGCCGATGCCCACCGAAGACACGCCGCCCAAAGTTGAGTCTGTGCCTGAAGTTCGCATTATCGAGAAAAAAGACGCGACGATTACCGAATATCGTCTGCGCGGAAAGCTGTATCAGGTCAAAGTAACGCCAAAAGTGGGTAAGCCGTATTACCTGATCGACCCGACCGGCAAGGGCGAATTTGTGCGTAGTGACATTGTTGACAATATTGCAGTCCCGACTTGGGTCTTGTTTGAATTCTGAGAATATTCATGTCTGTTTTTACAACGGTTAGTAATGACGAGTTAGTCCCATTTCTGAAAAATTATTCGCTGGGGCAACTGGTCGATATCAAGGGTATTGCCGCAGGCGTCACCAATACCAACTATTTCGTGACTACTACCCATGGTAAGTATGTACTAACGCTGTTTGAAACGCTGCAAGCGAGCGAGCTGCCGTACTACGTCGATTTGATGGTGCATCTGGGTCAGCACGGCATCGCGATTGCCGCGCCGATTGCCAATTTGCGCGGCGAATACATCGACGAGCTCAATGGCAAGCCAACGCTCTTGGTGCCTTGTCTGCCCGGCGCGGTCACCGATAGCCCGAATGTGGCGCAATGCGGTCAAGTCGGCGAAATGCTGGCGCAAATGCATTTGGCTGCGGCGAGCTATAGCGGCCAAATGAGTAACCCGCGCGGCCCGCAATGGTGGTCGGCGACGGCGCACGATATGTATCCGTTTATGAGCGAAGCCGATGCCGCTTTGCTACACGCCGAAGTACAACTGCAATCGCAGCATAAGTTCGATCAATTCCAGATGAATTTACCGAAGGGCGTGATCCACGCCGATTTATTCCGCGACAATGCGTTGATGAATGGCGATCAGGTCGGCGGCTTTATTGATTTTTACTACGCCTGCAATGACATTTTGCTGTACGACTTAGCGATTACGCTCAATGACTGGTGCGTGCTGGAAAACGGCGATATTGATGCCGAGCGCGCCCGTGCGATGTTGGCGGGCTATCAATCGGTGCGTCCATTAACGGACGATGAAGTCGCCGACTGGCCCATTATGCTGCGCGCCGCTGCGCTGCGCTTCTGGGTGTCGCGCTTGCTCGATTTCCACAAGCCAGCGGCAGGCGAAATGACTTTCGCCAAAGACCCAGGCCATTTCCAGCGCGTGATCCAACATCACCAAGCGCGTACTGATTTCTGGCTTTAACCGAGCGATCACGATGCTAAAAATCGAAGAGCTGCAACACCACCACGCGGCGATGCTGCGCTATGCGCTGTTTCAGCTTAACGATGCGGGCGCGGCGGAAGACGCGGTGCAAGAAGCGATTTTGGCTGCGCTAGAAAAGCCTGAGTCATTTCAAGGCCAGTCGAGCCTGAAAACTTGGTTGATGGGCATTTTGAAATACAAAGTGCTCGACGTCTTGCGCCGCCAATACCGAGATCCCCAATTGATTCAAGCTCGCCTTGACGAAGAAAATGATCGCAGCGATATGGATGGTTTCTTTGACCAGACTGGGCATTGGGGCTCGGATGCACCGCGCCACTGGGCCAAGCCTGAGGCGTGCCTAGAAGATCGCCAGTTCTGGCAAGTTTATGAAGAGTGCGCGCAGAAAATGCCGCGTCGTACCGCGATGGTGTTTGCGATGCGCGAGGTGATGGAGCTGGAGATTGCAGAAATTTGTCAGCAATTGGACATCACCGCGACTAATTGCTCAGTGCTGCTGTATCGGGCGCGGATGAGTCTGCGTTTGTGCCTCGATAAAAATTGGTTCGGGAGGGCTTGAGCATGGGTTGCCGAGAAGCGAGCTTTTTACTCTCGCAAGCACAAGACCGCGAGCTGGCATTGGGTGAAAAAATTAGCCTGCGCATTCATTTATTGATGTGCACAAAATGTACGAATTTTTCCCGCCAATTGCAGATGATGCGCAAGCTCAACCGTAGCTACACGGCGCAGGGCGCTCAATCGGAAGATCAAGACCCAAAAGATCAAGCATGACATTCTTAGAGCAATTAAACGAATGGCGCACTAGCCACTCAATTTTATTTGGCGCCGATACGGCGCCTTATTGTTTGGATCAACGCCGTCGCTATCAAGGCAGGGCGCTGGCAGTGGCCCGGCCTAATTCGACCGAGCAGGTGCAGCAATTAGTCCGCCTGTGTGCCGAGCACCAGATTGCCATCGTGCCACAAGGCGGCAATACCAGCTTATGCGGTGCGGCGACGCCACTCAATGATGGGCAATCGATCGTGATTTCGTTTGAGCGCATGACGCAGATTGTGCAGGTCGATGCCGATAACAATACGATTACCGTGCAAGCGGGCGTGACGCTGGCACAGGTGCAGCAGGCGGCGTTGGCGGCGAAACGTCTTTTTCCCGCCAATTGGGCCGCAGCGCAAAGCTGCCAGATCGGCGGTGCGCTGGCGACCAATGCCGGCGGCGTGAATGTACTGCGCTACGGCAATATGCGCGAGCTGACCTTGGGGCTAGAAGTGGTGCTAGCCGATGGCGAGCTGTGGGAAGGCTTGCGCGGCTTGCGTAAAGACAACACCGGCTATGATCTCAAGCAGCTTTTTGTCGGCTCGGAAGGCACGCTCGGCCTGATTACGCAGGCGGTGTTGCGGCTGTATCCTTTGCCGACCGCGCATGCGACGGCTTTGGTCGCGGTAGAAAGCCCCGCCGCGGCGGTGGATTTATTGCGCGGCTTGCAGGCCGAGGTGGGTGATCGCGTGACGTCTTTCGAGCTGATCTCTGCGCCGTGTCTTGATTTATTGCATCAGCACTTCCCACGTTTACCGCAGCCATTTCAGCCTATCCCGGCGTGGTGTGTGCTGATTGAGTTATCCGACGGTGGTGACTCGGCTTTGTTGACCGATAGGCTGGCGGAATATTTGTACGCGCATGGTTGTATGGAAGCCTATGTCGCGCAAAGCCCGACTGAAGCGGCGGACTTTTGGCGTTTGCGCGAATCGATTCCTGAGGCGCAGCGCATTGATGGTGTCAGCATTAAGCACGATATTAGTTTGCCCATTGGGGCTGTACCTGACTTTCTACAAAAGTGCGATACTGAGATGCTTTCGTCATTTGCAGGCGCTAGAATCGTCGCCTTTGGCCATTTGGGCGATGGTAATTTGCACTACAACTTGTTCTTGGCGGATAAAACCGCCGGCGTTTATGCTCTAGAGCCCGCAGTGAATGACTTGGTATACCGCCATGTTGCGGCATATAACGGAAGTATTAGTGCCGAGCATGGCATTGGTCAGCTCAAACGCGCCACTTTGCAAGACGCACGCTCCGATCTGGAGCTGCACATGATGCGACAAATCAAAGCCACATTGGATCCGCTGGGGCTGTTTAATCCCGGCAAGGTTTTATAAAACATCTCGGCGAATTTGTCCTTCGTACAGTAACCCCGACACGGCTAAGGTAGGTATGGAGCAAAATAATACAAACACGCAAACCCATGAATTTGGCTGGCATGTTGGGGAAAATCAGGCGCACTTTGATCCCTTGCTCGACTGTTTGGTTGAGCTAACCCGCCTGCACGGAGAGCCGTGGACCGCGCAAGCGCTTGCTGCGGGTTTGCCGCTGGTCGAAAATCGGCTTAGCCCCTCATTACTGCCGCGTGCCGCTGCGCGCGCGGGCCTTTCGGCGCGTGTATTGCGCCAATCATTAAATGCACTACCCGAACGACTCTTTCCCACTATTATTTTGTTGCACGGTCAGCGCGCCTGCGTGGTACTGGAAAAGCTGCCCGATGGCGCTTTCCGCGTGCGGATGCCTGAAACGGGCGAGTCGGTGGAAGTCTTTAGCGCCGCCGAGTTGGAAGCGCAATACGCCGGGATCGCGATTATTGTTCGCCCGCGCTTTCGCTTTGATTTGCGTACGCCAGAAATGGGCCAGATTCGCGAGCGTCATTGGTTCTGGGGCGCGATGTGGGATAACTGGCGCATTTATCGCGACGCGCTGATCGCTGCACTGCTGATCAATATTTTCGCCTTGGCCATGCCGCTGTTTTCGATGAATGTGTACGACCGAGTGGTGCCCAATCATGCGATTGAAACGCTCTGGGTGCTGGCGCTGGGTGCTGGTTTGATCTTGGGCTTTGATTTTGTGCTGCGCACGGCGCGCGGCTATATCCTCGATGTGGCGTCCAAGCGGATTGATATTTCGCTGTCCAGTTTGATTATGGAGCGGGTGCTGGGCGTAAAAATGAGCGCCAAGCCCGCATCGGTTGGCTCATTTACCGCCAATTTGCGTGCTTTCGAGTCGGTGCGTGATTTTATTGCTTCGGCGTCGATCACGACGCTGGTCGATTTGCCATTTGTGCTGATTTTCTTCTTGGTACTGGTCTGGATTTCACCGTGGCTGGTGCTGCCGCCGCTGATTGGTGCTTTGCTGATCGTGCTGTTTTCATGGCTGGCGCAAGCCAAAATGAATCAATTGGTTGAGCTGACCCAGCGCGCCGCTGCGCAACGCAACGCAACTTTAGTCGAAAGTATGGTCGGGCTGGAAACGATCAAAATCATGGGCGCAGAGGGTGAAATGCAGCGCCGCTACGAGCGTGCGACGCGCTTTTTGGCGCAAATTGGTGGCCGCTTGAAACTGCTGTCCACGACGACGGTGAATTTTGCGCAGGCCATTTCGCAATTGGTGTCGATCACGATTGTGATTGTTGGCGTGTATTTGCTCGTCGATGGGCAAATTACGATGGGGGGCATTATCGCCGCTTCCATGTTGGCAGGCCGTGCGATGGCGCCGCTGGGGCAGGTGGCAGGGCTATTGATGCAATATCAAAATGCCAAAACGTCGCTCGGCGCGGTTGAAAGCCATATGCAATTGCCGATTGAGCGCCCAGCCAATAGCAATTTCCTGCACCGCGATGCCTTCCGTGGCGAAATCGAATTTCGCAATGTGACATTCAAATACCCCGATCGGGATGATATTGCGCTCAATAACGTTAGCTTCAAAATGAAAGCGGGCGAACGCGTCGGCGTGATTGGTCGGGTTGGCTCGGGCAAGACCACAATCGAAAAACTGATTTTGGGCCTGTATCAGCCTACAGAGGGCGCCGTGCTTATCGATGGGATCGATACCCGTCAGATTGACCCTGCCGAGCTGCGCCGCGCAGTGGGCTATGTGCCGCAAGACCCGCTGCTGTTTTTTGGCTCCTTAAAGCAAAATATCGCGCTGGGTACGCCCTTTGCCGATGATGCCCAGATTCTGGCGGCCGCTGAGCTGGCGGGGATTGCCGAATTTGTGAACGCCAATCCGCGCGGTTTTGATATGTCGATTGGTGAGCGTGGTGAATCTTTATCAGGTGGTCAGCGTCAGGCGGTATCGATTGCGCGTGCGATTTTGAATGACCCGCCGATGTTGATTCTGGATGAGCCAAGTAGTGCGATGGATCATCAAAGCGAAGAGCGACTGAAATCACGCTTGCGGACTTATTTGGCAGGAAAAACCATGCTGCTGGTGACGCACCGCACGTCTTTGCTCGAGTTGGTTGACCGACTGATTGTCATCGATCAAGGGCAAATTATGGCCGATGGGCCTAAGGCTCAGGTGGTTGAGGCGCTGCAACAGGGTCGAATTGGTAAAGCGGGAGGGGCTGCATAATGCAAGGTCAACACCGTTTACCGCCTAGCGCCAAACCCAATGTGTTTAAGCGCACCTGGGAAAAGATTAAAGCCAATAGCGACATGATGTTTGATCGCTATATCTTCTTTGCTGAAGAGCGCGATTTAATCGATGACCGTGATTATATTTCCGATGCCAATCACACGATTGCCGAGCAAAGCCCGCACGGCGCGCGCGTCTTGATTCGCGCTTCGGCGCTCGCAGTGCTGGTGCTGCTGATTTGGGCCGCGTTTGCGCCGCTGGATGAAGTGACCAAAGGGGAAGGGCGAGTGATTCCTTCGCGCCAACTGCAGGTGATCCAGAGTTTGGATGGCGGTAGCGTGCAGGAGATTTTGGTGCGCGAAGGTCAGCAGGTGAAAAAAGGCGATTTGCTGCTGAAAATCGACTCAACCCGCTTTGTTTCGACGCTCAAAGAAAGCCGTGCGCAGTATTTGTCATTGAAAGCGAAAGCCGCCCGACTGGATGCTTTAGCCAATGGCAAAACCTTCACCATGCCCGACGAGGTGCTCAAAGAAGCGCCTAATATCGCGGCTCAAGAGCAAATGCTGTACGAATCGAAGCGTGCCGAGTTGGAAGCGAGCTTGGGCGTTGCGCGTCAACAACTGAATCAGCGCACGCAAGAGCTCAATGAAATCCGCGCACGGCGCGAGCAAGCGTCGCAAGGCTATGAGCTGACGAAAAAAGAACTCGATGCCACGCGCCCCTTGCTGAAAAGCGGCGCGGTTTCTGATGTCGAGGTGTTGCGCTTGGAGCGCGATGTCTCGCGTTACCTCGGTGAGCGTGATGGCGCGAGCGCCCAGATTCCACGCGTGCAGGCCTCGATGGCCGAAGCTAATCGCAAGATTCAGGAAGTGGAGCTGATGTTCCGCAATCAGGCGCGCACCGAGCTGGCCGAAGCGACGGGCAAATTGGGTTCATTATCCGAGGGCAGCGTTGGTTTGGCGGATCGCGTGAAGCAATCAGAAATTCGTTCGCCCATGAATGGTACGGTTAAGCAGCTTTTTGCCAATACTGTGGGTGGCGTGATTCAGCCGGGGAAAGACATTATCGAAATCGTGCCCTCAGGTGAAAGCTTGGTGCTGGAAGTCAAAGTACAGCCGCGCGATATTGCTTTCCTGCGCGCGCAGCAAGCTGCGACGGTGAAATTCACTGCGTATGATTTTTCGATTTATGGCGGCCTGGATGCCGAAGTGGTGCAAATCGGTGCCGACACGGTGAAGGATGAAAAGGGTAATTCGTTTTATTTAATCCGCGTTCGTACCAAGGAAGGCTTTTTACATAAAGATGGTAAACGCTTGCCGATAATCCCAGGCATGGTGGCCGAAGTGGATATTCTAACTGGCAAGAAAACCGTTCTTTCCTATTTGTTGAAACCGGTGTTACGCGCCAAATCTTCCGCACTGACCGAACGATGAGCTTAGCAATCTATTTAATTGGCAATGATGAGCTGCTGCTCGATTACTGGCAGCAGGGGCTGGCTACGTATCATTGCGAGCGAGCAAGCGATTGGTCGCAATTAGCCCCGGGCTCGATTGTGCTGCTCGATTTGGATAGCGCCGCTCTGCCCGCCTGGCAAGATGCGGTTTGGGCACAACGAACCCGCGACTATATGGTATTGGCAAGTAGCTCGACTCCTGACGATGAGCAGGGGTATGTGGCTCTGCAGTCAGGTTGCAGCGGGTATTGCCATGCATACTCCCCATATCCATTGTTGCAACAAATCATCGAGGTCGTTAAATCGGGCGAGATTTGGGCTGGCCGTACTTTGGTGCAGCGTTTACTGGGGGCGATTAATCGCTTGCCGAGTAAAAATAATCCGCTACTCGGTCTTTCCGAGCGCGAAGCGCAGGTTGCCCGCCTAACCGCGACGGGACTGAGCAATAAGGAAATCGCGCGCGAACTTGAGATTACCGAGCGCACCGTCAAGGCGCATTTAACGACAATTTTCGAAAAATTAGCCGTTAGCGATCGCGTGCAACTGGTGCTGCGCGTGAATGGCTTGGCCTGATTCCCGTTTTCCCTTCACCCCACGCCCATGACATTGGCGTACTGTACTTCAGTACAGTCGTATTTGTGATCTAGCTCACCTACACTCCATTATTAGCAAAATCTAATCTGGAGTGTAGGTCATGGCTGAAACAATCATCGGTAGCAGCAACAGCGCCAAAGCAATCACCGTCGTGGAAGGCGAGGCATTTATCCGCGATGCCAGCGGTAAAGTGAGCCCAGTTGCTGCAGGTGATGTGTTGCAAGAAGGCCAGGTGATTTTCACCTCCAGTACCGGCCATGTGACCTTGCTCTTGCCTAATGGCCAAGTGCTGGAATTGGGCGCTGATCGCAACTTGCTACTCGATGGCGATGTTACAGCGAGTGCGCCGACGGATCCGACCGAAGCCTTGGTGGCTAATGCAGGCAGCAGTGCCGATCAAATCATCAATGCCATCAATGCTGGCAAAGACCTTTCCGAAGAATTAGATGCAACTGCAGCCGGTTTGAATGCGGGCGCTGGCGGTGAAGATGGTCACGGTTTTGTCCGCTTATTGCGAATTGCCGAAGCCGTCGATCCTGTCAGCTTTGAATTTAAAACCGAGCTTAACCCAGTTCATGACAGCATCGAACCCGCAGCCAATCCAGCTGCCGTCGTTTTGCTGCCTGAAAACCAGCAGCCTGTTGGACAAAATCAATCAGCAACGACGCCAGAAGATACGCCAGTTCGCGGCCAAGCCATCGCCCAAGATAGTGATGGCGATGTGCTCAGTTACAGCAAATCGAGCGACCCAGCGCACGGTACAGTGACTGTCGATGGCAAAGGCGCTTGGGTTTACACGCCGAACAAAGACTTTAATGGTAATGATAGCTTTACGATCTTGGTCGATGACGGCAAGGGCGGCAAAGACACCATTACCGTCAATGTCGGCGTGACACCGGTGAATGATCCGCCAGTCTTGGTTGATGCCAATGGCCAGCCATTGGGCAACGATATGGCGGTGAGTACACCCGAAGACACCCCAGTTAGCGGCAAGCTCGACGCCAAAGATCCCGATGGCGATACACTGACATTCAGCAAAACCAGCGACCCAGCCCACGGTAGTGTCACGGTCGATCCAAACGGCGGCTGGACTTATACGCCAAACAAAGACTACAACGGTCCAGATTCATTCACGGTTTTGGTCGATGATGGCAAAGGCGGCAAAGACACAATTACCGTCAATGTGGGCGTAACGCCAGTCAACGATCCACCTGTACCGGTTGATCCAAAAGTCCCAGGCGAGAGTTTCGACCCAGCCACCGGCAACTACAGCCACACCACGCCAGAAGACACGGCAGTGAGCGGCAAAGTCATCGCCACCGACAAAGACGGCGACACGCTGACGTACACGCTCAACAGCCAGCCAACGCACGGCACAGTCGTGTTCAAAGCCGACGGCTCGTACACCTACACCCCAAGCGCTGACTACAACGGCAAAGACAGCTTTACCGTTCTGGTTGACGACGGCCACGGCGGTAAAGTGACCAGTACGGTGAATATCGACGTGACACCGGTTAACGATCCACCTGTTCCAGTTGATCCAAAAGTACCGGGTGAAACGTTCGATCCAGCCACCGGCAACTACAGCCACACCACGCCAGAAGACACGGCAGTGAGCGGCAAAGTCATCGCCACCGACAAAGATGGCGACACGCTGACGTACACACTGAACAGCCAGCCAACGCACGGCACTGTCGTGTTCAAAGCCGACGGCAGCTACACCTACACGCCAGGCCAAGACTACAACGGCAAAGACAGCTTTACCGTTCTGGTTGACGATGGCCACGGCGGTAAAGTGACCAGCACGGTCAATATCGACATCACACCAGTCAACGACGCCCCCGATGCGATCAACGACACCACCAGCACTGCCATCAATACCCCGGTGGTGAATGTGAACGTACTCGGCAACGACAAAGACGTTGACGGCGATACCCTCACAGTGACCAAAGCAGAACTCGCTGACACCACCAAAGGTACGGTCACGCTCAACGCCGACGGCACGATCAACTTCACGCCCGCGACCAACGTCACCGGCCCAGTCGTGGTGAACTACACCATCAGCGATGGACATGGTGGTACAGATACCGCCCAACTGACGATTAACGTGGGCGCCAACACGCCACCGACTGGCGCAGACAAAACGCTCACGCTGGCAGAAGATACCAACGTCACCGTTAAAGCCAGCGACTTTGGCTTTAGCGACGCCGACGCAGGTCAAACGCTGTCTGCCGTCCGCATCGACAGCCTGCCAGCCAATGGTCAACTGACGCTCAACGGCGCGGCGGTGACAGCCGGTCAGGAAATCAGCGTGCTTGACCTGAACGCCGGCAAACTGGTGTTCACACCTGCTGCCGACGCCAATGGTAACAACTACGCCAACTTCACCTTCAGCGTCAAAGACAGCTCAGGTGCGTTTGACACCGTGCCAAACAAAGTGACGTTCGATGTTACGCCAGTCAACGACACCCCAACACCGGTAGATCCAAAAGTCCCCGGTGAAACGTTCGACCCAGCCTCCGGCAACTACAGCCACACCACGCCAGAAGACACGGCAGTGAGCGGCAAAGTGACAGCCACCGACAAAGACGGCGACACGCTGACGTACACACTGAACAGCCAGCCAGCACACGGCACCGTCGTATTCAAGGCTGACGGCAGCTACACCTACACGCCAAGTCAAGACTACAACGGCAAAGACAGCTTCACGGTTCTGGTTGACGACGGCCACGGCGGTAAAGTGACCAGCACGGTCAATATCGACGTGACACCAGTCAACGATCCACCTGTACCGGTTGATCCAAAAGTACCTGGTGAGAGTTTCGACCCAGCCACCGGCAACTACAGCCACACCACGCCAGAAGACACGGCAGTGAGCGGCAAAGTCATCGCCACCGACAAAGACGGCGACACGCTGACGTACACGCTCAACAGCCAGCCAACGCACGGCACAGTCGTGTTCAAAGCCGACGGCTCGTACACCTACACCCCAAGCGCTGACTACAACGGCAAAGACAGCTTTACCGTTCTGGTTGACGACGGCCACGGCGGTAAAGTGACCAGTACGGTGAATATCGACGTGACACCGGTTAACGATCCACCTGTTCCAGTTGATCCAAAAGTACCGGGTGAAACGTTCGATCCAGCCACCGGCAACTACAGCCACACCACGCCAGAAGACACGGCAGTGAGCGGCAAAGTCATCGCCACCGACAAAGATGGCGACACGCTGACGTACACACTGAACAGCCAGCCAACGCACGGCACTGTCGTGTTCAAAGCCGACGGCAGCTACACCTACACGCCAGGCCAAGACTACAACGGCAAAGACAGCTTTACCGTTCTGGTTGACGATGGCCACGGCGGTAAAGTGACCAGCACGGTCAATATCGACATCACACCAGTCAACGACGCCCCCGATGCGATCAACGACACCACCAGCACTGCCATCAATACCCCGGTGGTGAATGTGAACGTACTCGGCAACGACAAAGACGTTGACGGCGATACCCTCACAGTGACCAAAGCAGAACTCGCTGACACCACCAAAGGTACGGTCACGCTCAACGCCGACGGCACGATCAACTTCACGCCCGCGACCAACGTCACCGGCCCAGTCGTGGTGAACTACACCATCAGCGATGGACATGGTGGTACAGATACCGCCCAACTGACGATTAACGTGGGCGCCAACACGCCACCGACTGGCGCAGACAAAACGCTCACGCTGGCAGAAGATACCAACGTCACCGTTAAAGCCAGCGACTTTGGCTTTAGCGACGCCGACGCAGGTCAAACGCTGTCTGCCGTCCGCATCGACAGCCTGCCAGCCAATGGTCAACTGACGCTCAACGGCGCGGCGGTGACAGCCGGTCAGGAAATCAGCGTGCTTGACCTGAACGCCGGCAAACTGGTGTTCACACCTGCTGCCGACGCCAATGGTAACAACTACGCCAACTTCACCTTCAGCGTCAAAGACAGCTCAGGTGCGTTTGACACCGTGCCAAACAAAGTGACGTTCGATGTTACGCCAGTCAACGACACCCCAACACCGGTAGATCCAAAAGTCCCCGGTGAAACGTTCGACCCAGCCTCCGGCAACTACAGCCACACCACGCCAGAAGACACGGCAGTGAGCGGCAAAGTGACAGCCACCGACAAAGACGGCGACACGCTGACGTACACACTGAACAGCCAGCCAGCACACGGCACCGTCGTATTCAAGGCTGACGGCAGCTACACCTACACGCCAAGTCAAGACTACAACGGCAAAGACAGCTTCACGGTTCTGGTTGACGACGGCCACGGCGGTAAAGTGACCAGCACGGTCAATATCGACGTGACACCAGTCAACGATCCACCTGTACCGGTTGATCCAAAAGTACCTGGTGAGAGTTTCGACCCAGCCACCGGCAACTACAGCCACACCACGCCAGAAGACACGGCAGTGAGCGGCAAAGTCATCGCCACCGACAAAGACGGCGACACGCTGACGTACACGCTCAACAGCCAGCCAACGCACGGCACAGTCGTGTTCAAAGCCGACGGCTCGTACACCTACACCCCAAGCGCTGACTACAACGGCAAAGACAGCTTTACCGTTCTGGTTGACGACGGCCACGGCGGTAAAGTGACCAGTACGGTGAATATCGACGTGACACCGGTTAACGATCCACCTGTTCCAGTTGATCCAAAAGTACCGGGTGAAACGTTCGATCCAGCCACCGGCAACTACAGCCACACCACGCCAGAAGACACGGCAGTGAGCGGCAAAGTCATCGCCACCGACAAAGATGGCGACACGCTGACGTACACACTGAACAGCCAGCCAACGCACGGCACTGTCGTGTTCAAAGCCGACGGCAGCTACACCTACACGCCAGGCCAAGACTACAACGGCAAAGACAGCTTTACCGTTCTGGTTGACGATGGCCACGGCGGTAAAGTGACCAGCACGGTCAATATCGACATCACACCAGTCAACGACGCCCCCGATGCGATCAACGACACCACCAGCACTGCCATCAATACCCCGGTGGTGAATGTGAACGTACTCGGCAACGACAAAGACGTTGACGGCGATACCCTCACAGTGACCAAAGCAGAACTCGCTGACACCACCAAAGGTACGGTCACGCTCAACGCCGACGGCACGATCAACTTCACGCCCGCGACCAACGTCACCGGCCCAGTCGTGGTGAACTACACCATCAGCGATGGACATGGTGGTACAGATACCGCCCAACTGACGATTAACGTGGGCGCCAACACGCCACCGACTGGCGCAGACAAAACGCTCACGCTGGCAGAAGATACCAACGTCACCGTTAAAGCCAGCGACTTTGGCTTTAGCGACGCCGACGCAGGTCAAACGCTGTCTGCCGTCCGCATCGACAGCCTGCCAGCCAATGGTCAACTGACGCTCAACGGCGCGGCGGTGACAGCCGGTCAGGAAATCAGCGTGCTTGACCTGAACGCCGGCAAACTGGTGTTCACACCTGCTGCCGACGCCAATGGTAACAACTACGCCAACTTCACCTTCAGCGTCAAAGACAGCTCAGGTGCGTTTGACACCGTGCCAAACAAAGTGACGTTCGATGTTACGCCAGTCAACGACACCCCAACACCGGTAGATCCAAAAGTCCCCGGTGAAACGTTCGACCCAGCCTCCGGCAACTACAGCCACACCACGCCAGAAGACACGGCAGTGAGCGGCAAAGTGACAGCCACCGACAAAGACGGCGACACGCTGACGTACACACTGAACAGCCAGCCAGCACACGGCACCGTCGTATTCAAGGCTGACGGCAGCTACACCTACACGCCAAGTCAAGACTACAACGGCAAAGACAGCTTCACGGTTCTGGTTGACGACGGCCACGGCGGTAAAGTGACCAGCACGGTCAATATCGACGTGACACCAGTCAACGATCCACCTGTACCGGTTGATCCAAAAGTACCTGGTGAGAGTTTCGACCCAGCCACCGGCAACTACAGCCACACCACGCCAGAAGACACGGCAGTGAGCGGCAAAGTCATCGCCACCGACAAAGACGGCGACACGCTGACGTACACGCTCAACAGCCAGCCAACGCACGGCACAGTCGTGTTCAAAGCCGACGGCTCGTACACCTACACGCCAAGCCAAGACTACAACGGCAAAGACAGCTTCACGGTTCTGGTTGACGACGGCCACGGCGGCAAAGTGACCAGCACGGTCAACATCGACATCACACCAGTCAACGACGCTCCGGATGCGATCAATGATGTGACGACGACGGCTTACAATACCCCCGTGGTGAATGTGAATGTACTCGGCAACGACAAAGACGTTGACGGCGATACCCTCACGGTAACTAAAGCTGAACTGGCCGATACGACTAAGGGCACGATCACGCTCAACGCCGACGGCACGATCAATTTTACGCCCGCGACCAACGTCACTGGCCCAGTCGTGGTGAACTACACCATCAGCGATGGTCATGGTGGCACCGATACCGCGCAATTAACGATCAACGTGGGTAACGACGCAACGCCGCCGAGCATTGCCAACCAATCCTTCACCTACGCTGAAAACCAAACGACGGGCGCAATCGTTGGCAGCGTGACCGCCAGCGACAACACTGGCGTAACGGGTTACGGCTTCAAGTGGGCGAATGGCAGCATTAACGCCACCAGCGAAGATGGCTTCTACAGCATCAACGCCGCTGGCAAAATCAGCCTCACCGCCGCCGGTGTGGCCAGCACGATGAACGACTTTGATGACACCGGCGCTGGCGCTAAAAACAGCAGCAGCTACACCGTTGATGTGGTCGATGCAGCCGGTAACCACAGCTCAGCAACTGTGACGCTGGGCGTAACGGATCTGGATGACACTGCACCAGTGATTGCCAACCAATCCTTCACCTACGCTGAAAACCAAACCGCAGGCGCAATCGTTGGCAGCGTGACCGCGACCGATAATACCGGCGTAACAGGTTACGGCTTCAAGTGGGCGAATGGCAGCATTAACGCCACGAGCGAAGATGGCTTCTACAGCATCAACGCCGCCGGCAAGATCAGCCTCACCGCTGCGGGCGTTGACAGCACGATGAACGACTTTGACGACACTGGTGCGGGCGCTAAAAACAGCAGCAGCTACACCGTTGATGTGGTCGATGCCGCAGGTAACCACAGCAGTGCAACTGTGACGCTGGGCGTCACGGATCTGGACGACACTGCACCTGTCATTGCGAACCAGAGCTTCACCTACGCTGAAAACCAAACCACCGGCGCAATCGTCGGCAGTGTGACCGCGACCGACAACACCGGCGTAACAGGTTACGGCTTCAAGTGGGCGAATGGCAGCATCAATGCGACCAGTGAAGATGGCTTCTACAGCATCAACGCCGCCGGCAAAATTACGCTGACCGCTGCGGGCGTGGCCAGCACGATGAACGACTTTGATGACACTGGCGCTGGCGCTAAAAACAGCAGCAGCTACACCGTCGATGTGGTCGATGCTGCTGGCAACCACAGCTCAGCAACCGTCACGTTGGGCGTAACGGATCTGGACGACACTGCACCTGTCATTGCGAACCAGAGCTTTACCTACGCTGAAAACCAAACCGCAGGCGCGATCGTTGGCAGCGTGACCGCGACCGACAACACTGGCGTAACAGGTTACGGCTTCAAGTGGGCGAATGGCAGCATCAACGCGACGAGTGAAGATGGCTTCTACAGCATCAACGCCGCCGGCAAGATCAGCCTCACCGCTGCGGGCGTGGCCAGCACGATGAACGACTTTGACGACACCGGCGCTTCGGCGAAAAACAGCAGCAGCTACACCGTTGATGTGGTCGATGCTGCGGGTAACCACAGCTCAGCCACTGTGACGCTGGGCGTAACGGATCTGGACGACACTGCACCTGTCATTGCGAACCAGAGCTTCACCTACGCTGAAAACCAAACCGCAGGCGCGATCGTTGGCAGCGTGACCGCGACCGATAACACTGGCGTAACAGGTTACGGCTTCAAGTGGGCGAATGGCAGCATCAACGCCACGAGCGAAGATGGCTTCTACAGCATCAACGCCGCCGGCAAAATTAGCCTCACCGCTGCGGGCGTTGCCAGCACGATGAACGACTTTGACGACACCGGCGCGGGCGCTAAAAACAGCAGCAGCTACACCGTTGATGTGGTCGATGCCGCAGGTAACCACAGCAGTGCAACCGTCACGCTTGGCGTCACGGATCTGGACGACACTGCCCCAGTTATCGCCAACCAATCGTTTACGTACGCTGAAAACCAAACGACTGGTGCCGTTGTTGGCTCTGTCGTGGCGAGTGACAATGTCGGCGTGGTGGCTTATGGCTTTAAGTGGGCCAGCGGTTCGGTGGCGACGACCAGTGAAGATGGTTTCTACAAAATTGATTCGACAGGCAAGATCACGCTGACTGCGGCAGGTATTGCCAGCACGATGAATGATTTCGATGACACAGGGGCTTCGGCGAAAAATAGCAGCAATTATGTGATTGATGTAATGGATGCCGCACGCAATCACAGTACCGCTACGGTGACGCTGAGTGTGACGGATTTGGATGATACGGCGCCGACGATTGCGAATCAAACGTTTAGCTATGCCGAAAATCAAGCGACAGGCGCGATTGTGGGTAGCGTAGTGGCCAGCGACAACACCGGCGTAACGGGCTATGGCTTTAAGTGGAGCAATGGCACGATCAATGCCACGAGCCAAGATGGTTTCTACAGCATCAATTCAGCCGGCAAGATCAGCCTGACTGCGGCGGGCGTTGCCAGCACGATGAACGATTTTGACGACACGGGCGCTTCGGCGAAAAACAGCAGCAATTACACGATCGATGTGGTCGATGCTGCCGGTAATCACAGTACGGCGACGGTTGGTCTCAATGTAACCGATCTGGGCGACTTTAACGGTGGTGGTGGTGTAGATACCTTCATGCTGTCGAAGAATGGCGGAAATAATGCGATTCTGAATATCAGCTTGAATACGTATATGTTGCCGAATGGTCAGTGGGCTGATGTGGGGGCTGGCCCGGGTATGGGCGTGACCAAACAGGTTGCGGTGACTTTACAGACGGATTTGTTTGTGAATTCCAGCGATAGCAATGACTATGTTGACCTTGGGGTTAGCTATGGCAATAACACCGTCTACACAGGCTCATCCTTACCCAATGCTACGACAGGACAGCCATCGCAAACGACATTACTGAATACCGACTTCATGCAAAAAGACGTGATCACTGATGCCGATGGCATTGGTATCACCAATATCATGAGCCCAGTTCAGCCGATTACTGATACGGTGGTAATGGGTCATGGCAATGACACTGTGTATGGTGGTGGCGGTAATCTGACGGCTTATGGCGCAGATGGCAATGACACCTTGCGTGGCAATTCCGGTGTCGATGGCTTACGTGGTGGTGCGGGTAATGACACCTTGATCGGTGGCGCAGGCAATGATGTCTTGCGTGGTGACTCTGGCTCGGATGTCTTTAAGTGGACTTTGGGTGATCAGGGTAGCGTCGGTACGCCAGCGCGCGACATTGTGATGGATTTCAATAATGCTAAATCAGGTAATGTGGCGGGTGATGTCGATGCACTTGATTTGCGTGATCTATTGCAAGGTGAAACGCACAATGCCGCCGTGACTGGCGATATTGGTAATTTGCTAAATCACCTGCATTTTGAAAAATCAGGCAGCGATACCATTGTTCATATCAGCAGCAAAGGTGAGTTCAGTGGTAGTAACTGGGTGGCAAAAGAAGATCAGGTCATCACTTTGCAGGGCGTGGATTTGACCACGGCGGGTAATGATCAGGCCATCATTCAAGATCTGCTCAAAAATGGTAAGCTCATTACTGATTAAGCACGGGTAGTCAAAGCAAAGGCCAGCTCATTGAGCTGGCCTTTTTGTTGGGTATGTTTATGTAGATTTTATAGATAAAGGCTTTGAAGGTTATACCCTTGGCTTGTGTTGTTAATGGCACCCGTTACGCCTGAAAGACCCAGCTTGCGTGCGCACCTGTGCGGCGATGGTCAGAAAATTGCTGGGCAGCAATCGCCGTGAGCAGACGTTCACGCCAGTGTAAATTGGGTTTGCTGCTTTCCACTTGTGCTAAGGCACTGACGGATGTATTTGCGCAAAAACTGCATCAACAAACCAGTCCGCCAATGACCTAAAATCATCCCAATTAGTCATTGACCTTCGCCTTCCCATCCTGATTTGTATGCAAAACATGAGTGGGCGCGTAACTCTACTTTTCCTGCTTGTTGCCTGCCTGTAATAATTAATACTTATCCTGTTTGGACTTCTATTGGAAATTATTGAATAAACCAATCGAGTACTTTCGAGGGTAATTCCTAATTGCGTAATTGGCTGGTTATTCCTTTCGTATTTTTTTAACGGCCATTAATTCAAAATGCCTAGAATAGAGCTGAAGCGATTAATTCCTGTCATGCCGAGTAATTGGCATGCGGGGATAAAGCCAAGGGTGCCGCTGTGTCATTGCTTTGGACGTAAAGCTGAGTTTGTAGAAATCTCGAACGCTGTAAGTGCTGTCATACAGTACAACGAGGAAAGCCCAAACGGTCAGGCTGATAATGATGATTCATGACTTGTCGAAAGAGCGACATGGCAATTTCTCTTTAAAATTCAATGCTTCACTTTGCGTGCGAAGTAAAACGTCTTTTCGGCGAGTAAGACGATCTATCGAGCCCGAAGGCAGGCTTCCAGCGCCAGCATAAATGCCGTTATTGAAGCTAAATACGGGGGCTAAATCGGGGTGGTGACTGGCTGGGCGGTGTCGGGGATCAAATTATCCAAAATTAAAGGCGCGGCATTAGGGGACCCCCAACTCATTGAATGAAATGTATTTTTTGATGGCAAAGTCTTTGCAATTCTCTATGGCTTGACCGATGGTTTTTTAGCGGCGATGCCCAAAAGGCGGCCTGCAGCAGATATGCATCTCATCGGTAAACGGCAGGCGCACGATTAAAGTAATCGCTAATGTGTTTGGGCTTGTCAGCGTCAGGTAGATTTTTTGCGCTTCTAAAAACTGGCTAAATTTTCGCGAGCATTTTGGCCGCTTTTGCACCATATTTAAGCTGTGCCGGATGGCTTAGTTTTTGGAAGCCCCAATTTGAATTAGTGCGCAACACTAAAAAAGCCCAGCATAATGGGGCTGAGCCACATAATTTTGAATTGCCGCGCCTTTAATGGTTGCAACATGGCAATGGTAAATTGTTAACCAAGTAGTTTTGCCGATAGAAAGACGATATTGGCATAAATCAGATAAAATAGTCAGCAAGACTCGACTAAAATGTCGAATATAAGATAAGAAAGCCAGCTTAGTTAAAATTAGGGTACATATGATGAAATTGAAACCATTGGTGATGTTCATGATGTTGGCTACGGCACCCCTGTCGTTCGCTGCCACCACGATGAAAGATGCCGTAGAGCAAACAGTATTAAAGAATCCCGAAGTGCGTGCCAAATGGCTCAGCTACAAAGCATCAAGCGATGAGCAAGATGTGGCGCGCAGTAATTACTACCCACGTGTTGATATACAAGCTTTTGCTGGCTATGAAAGACTCGATTCGGCGCAGCCGAATAACTCGGGCAACTCTGGCTTTTCTCATCCAGGCGCCAGCATTGAATTGCGCCAGATGCTGTTTGACGGCTTTGCAACTCAAACCGAAGTACGCCGTTTGGGCTACGGCAAGTTGACGCGTTATTACGAATTACTGGCGGCAAGCGATCAGGCTGCGCTAGAAACCATCAATGCCTATCTCGATGTGCTGCGCTATCGTGAATTGGTGGGGCTGGCGAAAGACAACTACGCTGTGCACAAAGAAACTTACGACCAAATTGCTGAGCGCGTTGCTGCCGGTGTCGGCCGCCGCGTTGACTTGGAAACTGCCACGGGCCGTTTGGCATTGGCCGAATCCAATTGGCTGACGCAAGCTTCCAATTTGCATGACGTCTCTGCGCGCTACGAGCGATTGACCGGTATGCCGCCCGATGTCGAGATGGGTCAACCGACTGATTTTGGCCCAATGTTGCCGACAAACACAGCCGAGCTAAAAGAGCGTTTACCCGCTAATCCGGCATTTAAGTCGGCGGTTTACAATATTCGCGCTGCGCGTGCCGATGCTGAAAATAAGAAAAGCGATTACTACCCGCAATTTGAATTCCGCGCGCGTCAAGATGTCGGCAATAATCGTGATGGCATCGACGGCACTTACAACGACAGCGTTGTGCAGTTGGTGATGAATTACAACCTGTTCCGTGGTGGCGCAACGACAGCGCGCGCTAGCCAATACGCTCAGCAACTCAATATTGCGTATGAAATGCGCGATAAAACTTGCCGCGATATTCGCCAAACGACGCAAATTGCATGGAACGATGTGTCGCGTTTGAAAGAGCAGCTCGGTTACCTCGATCAGCACGTCCTTTCGACTGAAAAATCGCGTGACGCATTCCGCCGCCAGTTTGATATTGGCCAGCGCTCTTTGCTTGATGTACTCGATACTGAAAACGAATTATTTGAAGCACGCAATGCACTGGTGCGTGGCGAGTACGATTTCCAACTTTCGCGCGCGCGCGTCTTAGCGCAAACGCATCAACTGCTGGCCGCTTTGCAATTGTCGCCGCTAGAAAATACCGGCCCGGACGATAATCTGGGTGACAATGTGACCGAGGACGAAAAAATCGCCTGCTCGGGTGTCATGATTGAAAGCGTAAAGCTCGACCGCGAAGCGGCGATGGCTGCGCGTCCGCCGCGTGCGCCATTGCCAGTACCGGAAGTAAAAGCCGAAACCCCTGCGGGTACCTGCGATAAAGCGGTCACTGATTTGGTGGCGAACTGGTCGAATGCGTGGTCAGGCAAAATGATGGACACGTATTTGAGCTTCTATAGCGAGAAATTTGAAGCCAGTGGTGGCCGTAGCCGCGCCGATTGGGAAGCGAAACGTCGTGCGCGAGTGAGCAAAGAAGGCGGCATCACGCTCAAGCTCGACAATCAAACTTGCAAAATGAATGGAAAAGATCGCGGTGAAGTGACATTTACCCAAGTCTATACATCTAAAAATTACAGCGACACGGTACAAAAAACGCTGGAATTGCAGCAAGAAAGCGGCAAATGGAAAATCATTCGTGAGCGCGTAACGAGCGGTCGCACCGAGTAATTTGAACCATTGTGCGCCCAGCGGCCCGCCCAATCGGCGGGCCGTTTTTATTGCGGCTGATTTGCCGCGGTGCAATCTGTTACCATCGCAGCAATTGTTTGAATTGATCTGCTTATGAAACTGAATATCATCGCTGTTGGGCACAAAATGCCCGACTGGATTGCCGAGGGCTATAACGAATTTGCCAAGCGTATGCCGCGCGATTTTGCGCTGACGCTAACCGAACTCAAGCCCGATAAACGCATCAGCGCGCGCACGCCGCAGCAAGTCATGGCCGAAGAAGCCGAACGCATTTTGGCCGCAATTCCGAATGACGCTCGCGTGTTGGCGATGGACGAGCGCGGCGCGAATTGGACGACGATGAAGCTGGCAGAAAACATGAAGCAGTGGCAAATCGACGGCCGCGAAACTGTGTTTATCATCGGCGGCACCGACGGGCTCGACCCGAAAATCAAGCAACGTGCGGATCAGTTATTGCAACTATCGGCGATGACTTTACCGCACGGCATGGTGCGCGTGATGCTGGCCGAGCAGCTCTATCGTGCTGTTTCTATTTTGAATAATCATCCCTACCATCGCGAATAATGACTCAACTCTATCTGGCTTCCGGCAGCCCACGCCGCAAAGAATTACTCGCCCAAACGGGTGTGATTTTCGAGCGCATCGCTGCGCCGATAGATGAAACCCCGTTGCCGAATGAAAACCCGCGCGAGTATGTGATTCGCATGGCGGTTGAAAAGGCCGAATCAGGTTGGCGGCATTTGCTGGATATGGGGCTGGCGCTCAAGCCGGTGTTGGCGTCCGACACCTCGGTGGTGCTGGGGGATGAAATTTTAGGCAAGCCGCTTGATGCCGCTGACGCGACGGCGATGCTGGGCAAACTCTCAGGTACGACGCACGAAGTGCTGACTAGCTTGGCGCTGCGCACCGAAAATGGCGTTGAGACGATGCTCAATGTCAGCCGCGTGACGTTTGCGACCTTGAGCCCGGCGCAAATCGCCGCCTATGTGGCCAGCGGCGAGCCAATGGATAAAGCCGGTGCGTATGGTATTCAAGGCGTCGGCGGTTTGTTTGTCGCCAATTTGGAAGGTAGTTACACCGGGGTGATGGGCTTGCCGCTTTTTGAAACCGCGCAACTGATTGCCAAACAAGGCCTTGGTTTTATGGCTGATTAAGCTATACATGGCAATGTATAGCCATGAAAGCCTTTTAAAGTATTAATTTCTTCGATATACCCTTGTAGGATACACAATGTCTGAACATATTTTTGAATTACGCAATGAACACATCGCCTTGTGCGATTTACTGAAAACCGTGTCGATTGCGCCATCGGGCGGCATCGCCAAAATGATGATCGCAGCGGGTGATGTGCAGGTTGATGGTCAAGTCGATACCCGCAAAACAGCAAAGATCCGCGTTGGTATGGTCGTTAGCGTGATGGGTGAAACGATTAAGGTCGTGCAGGCGAGTTAATTACCTACCTGTAAAATTGGCTGATTAGCGTGTGCGTATAATCCACATTAGGGCTGTAACGTAAAGAATGAACAATGCAATTAGCCAAGAAAAAGCATGCCCAAGCGGGCTAGACCAGAATGCGCCTTCGGTGAGTTGTGGGCACACATGACTGAAAAGCTGAATGACAAAATAGGCAAAAATCAGCGAAAAGATTTTCCAAAATAGAGCAAAGTTGCGACGGGGTTTGTTGCGCCAGTTCATTATTATTTTCCTCCGAGTCCGCCTTTATACGGGGAAAATATGTAAGGAATATGAATTCTTACAGGCCAGCTCGCAAATGCAAGACCAAATCAAAAATCCCCAGCCGTAGCTGGGGATTTTTATGCCTGCATTACAGCACGCGATAAACCTGCCCAGTTTGCGCGCCTTCAACGCTTTTGCTAAATGCCAGGGCGACTTTGGCGGCAGCAACTGATTCAAAACCACGGAAAAACGGCCCATAGCTGGGCAGCGATTCAGTCACGACCGTCGGGCTGACCGCATTGATTCGCAGGCGGCGGGGCAATTCTATTGCCGCGCCAATCACAAAGCCATCTAGCCCCGCATTCACCATGCTGGCACTGCTGCCGTAGACAATCGGGTCGTGCGATAGCACGCCGCTAATCAAGGTGAAACTGCCGCCATCGTTCAGCACATGTTGGCCCGCGAGGACTAAATTGACTTGCCCCATTAATTTGTCGGCAATTCCAACGCCCATTAATTCCGGCGTCATGTCGGCGAGCGCGCCAAAATGCAGATTGCCCGCTGCCGACACTACGGCGTCAATCGCGCCGACTTGCGCATACATCGCTTGTACGCTGGCAAAGTCTTTCAAATCAACCCGAATATCACCGCTATTGCGGCCTGCGGTAATGATGTCGTGGCGTGGGGCCAGCTCGCGCTGGATGGCTTGGCCGAGTGTACCGTTTGCACCGATCAGTAAGATTTTCATGCTGTTTGCTCCAATGAGTCGTGAATGGTTGTGTTGCTGCGATGAATTAATCTTATCGCTGACAATAAAAGCGATAAACTGGCTATTTATGGATTCATTGTTTACTTTATGGCGACAATTGCACGGTTGGATGAATTACAGCAACATTGGCCATGGGCAATGGCGTTTGCCGCAGTCATGGCGCACGGTGGGTTTACCGCCGCTGCCAATGCACTGGGCGTATCCAAAACTTTGCTCAGTAAACAGGTGCAGCAGCTCGAACGCGCCTTAGGTACACAGCTCTTGTATCGCACAACGCGCCGACTTAATCTCACCGAAGCGGGCCAGCTCTATCTGGCGCATTGCCAAGACTGGCAAACGCGAATGAGCGCCGCCAATCAGGCCTTGTTAGAACAAGGGCAGGCGGTGGCGGGGCATTTACGTATCACCGTGCCAACGAGTTTTGGCGGGGTGTTTATGGCCAAAGCCTTGATGGCTTTTCGCGCGCAATATCCGCAGGTGAGTGTCGAGCTGGATTTATCGACTACCCCGCGAGATCTGGAGGCTGATGGTTTCGATTTGGCGATTCGTGCCAATCTGGCCCCGCCCGAACGATTGATAAGCCGCCCCTTGGCAATGGTGAAGGATTGGCTAGTGGCTGCGCCACAATTATTGAGCCAGTATCCCGCGCTGACGCATCCCGAACAACTCAAGCCAATGCCTTGTATTGTTAATCAGCACTTTGCCAATGCTCAGACTTGGGAGCTGAGCCGTGATGGTGAGCTGGCTTCGATCCGCCTGACTACGCCGTATTGTGCCAATGACTATGGCTTGATCCGCAATTTCGCTTTGCTTGGCGCGGGTGTGGCGCGTTTGCCTGGCTATTTGGCGGAGGGCGACGTTGCCTCGGGCCGCTTGATCCGAGTTTTGCCCGAGTATCAATTGGCGGGGCTGGCGATCTACATGATTTACCCACAACGCCTGCCGCAACCGGCCAAAGTACGGGCCTTGGTCGAGTTTTTACTGGCTTGGTTTGCCGCTCCTGAGCAGGCAAAAATGCTTAGCTAACTATCAGTTGCCGTGCGTTTCAGTATATTGAAGCGGTAGCGGTGAGCCACACCGAAATAGCCGTATGGGCAGATATAAAGATCGCCGTAGAATTGAATCGGCCATTGCCATAGAGAAGGGCTGCCAACTAGCGTTGAGCAGCCCTTTGAATGGAAATTTGCGGTAGTCCGAAACGTACTTTGCAGGTAATTACAATTTAAAGCGCGCCACAGCGGCACGTAAATCACTCGCGAGCATCTCGAGTGAGCGCACATTTTCATTTGCGGCGCGGACTGACTCGGCTGATTCCTCGACCATGTGCGTGATACGCTCAACATTCGCCGCTAAGCTGCTACTTGCTTGGCTTTGTTCAGAAGTTGCATTGGCCACTTCACGGATTTTGATCAGCGTTTCCGCTGCGCCACCACTAATCTCACGCAGCATATTCGCACCGCGATCGGCCATTTCGACACTGCGGGCTACTTGAGGTTTTGCTTCGTCCATGCTCACGACCACCGACATTGTGTCGGTTTGCACTGCATGAACCATACGCGTAATTTGGCCTGTTGCCTCAGAGGTACGCTCTGCCAATTTACGTACTTCATCCGCAACTACCGCAAAGCCGCGGCCCTGCTCACCAGCTCGTGCCGCTTCAATTGCAGCATTGAGCGCCAATAAATTGGTTTGGTCTGCAATCTCTTTAATGACGCCGGCGATGTTATCAATTTCACGTGAGCGTTCAACCAAGCCGCTGATCAAGACCGATGCAGTCGAAATCTGTGACGCAACAAGTTGGATTTCTTCAGCGGCTTTAGACACTAAAACTTCGCCTTCGCCTGCTAATTTGGATGAATTTGACGAATTAGCTTCAGTATCGCGAGCACTTTGCGAAATGTGATCAATGCTGACGGCCATCTCTTCAATCGCGGCCGCACTCGATTGGGTGGCGTCCGAAGATTGTCTCGATGCATGAGTGATCGAGTCCATTTGTTTGGTGAGCCCATTGGATGCATGTTTGAGTTCTTCTGCGCCGCGTTGAATGCCTTGGATCATTTCACGCAGACTAGTCTGCATGCTCGATACCGCGCCCAGTAGGCTATCTTGCCGGTAATTCCCCAGCACTTTATGGCCTAAATCACCTTGAGAAATGGCAACTGCAACTTTGGCGGCATAATCAGGCTCACCGCCCAATTGCAAAAGCAATTTGCGCACGGTTGAGAGCAAAATCAGTGCTACTGCGGCCGAAATAATCAGACAGATCAAAACCTGCCAGCGGGCATTGCTCCAGAATCGCGCATCGGCTTCGGCAAAACTAACACCATTTCCCACAATCCAATGCCAGCGAGGCGTTTGGATCGCGACCGATAATAAATCAACGACTTTGCCTTCACGTTCTGAAGTCCACCAGTATTCGGTTAGTGCACCGCCCGATTTTTGCAACGCACTCACAGCTAGCGCGCCTACACTATTGCCCTTTGCGTCTTTGAACTCGTTGAAGCTGGTGCCGTGCAATTGAGGGTCAAGCGGGGTCGAGACAAAATTGAGTTTTTCATCGACGACGTACACGTATTCGGATTTGTGATATTTATTTTCACGCAATAGCTGAGTGGCGATGGCCTTGGCTTCGTCTTCAGGGATTTTGCCGCTAGCGGCTAATTTTTCTAGCTCGACAATATTGAGATAGGTGCTTCGCAAAATCTGGTCAATACGGGCTTTATTGTCCTCATTGGCCGCGGTTTTCATGGTTGAAAGCCCGACCAACATCACTCCAACCAGCGCAACCATCACCAATATTGATAAAAGCCATGCTTTTGCTTTGATCGTCATTTTTCCACACCCCATTATTCAAAACCAATCCTTTAGCATAAACCGCAGACATGGGAAGAGCCAGCTCGAAGGCCGATTTTTAGGCGAGAAAATGGCTTTTATTTGGGGAAAAACTAAGTGGATGTAAATAGTGCCACTAATAGATTCGCGGCTGCGTGTGAAAACAGCCAAATTCTTCGGCTTACGCTGTCGGTGTCTTGCCAATAAAGTCGAATTATTGACGTTATTTTTTTGGGGTAAATTCAGCACGCAGAGCCATTTGGCAAGTACCACAGCTCTGCGTGTTTGAATTACGGCTTAGCGCATTAAATTAGTGCGCATCCCACCATTGCTGTGCCACTTCGCGATTGAATGGCGGCAGAATTTGCTTGGTAACGACCGTATTTTTCAAAACAGGGAATTTCTCAGTAAATTGAGCCAAATCAGTGTCATATTGATCGGAAATGACCACATCAAACGTGCCATCCGCAGCGCCAGCCACTGATTGTGGAATCAATGGGATCACTGGTCCTGCGCGAAACTCTTTATTCACACGCTGACGAATTTTCCCCGAAATGTGGCCTAAATACACAACCTTGCCCGGAGTGACTTCAATTTCTTGATGCACAGGCATAAAGAATTGGCCAAGTAAGAATAGCGACTGGTATTTACCAGCGTTCGCAATCAGTTTGTATTTGCCAGGCTTGAGCGTGAATCGATACAGGTAGCCATTACCGCCATCGCGATTAAATACACCTTCTTCATCGGCAATGAAATTGAGCTTGCTTGCGGTCGTTGTTTCTCCATCTTTCTCAATGTAGAGAATCCATGGGCTAGGCTGATAGTCGGGCTTGAGTTCATTTTTCATTTCAACAGAAAGGAGAAAGACCGATTCAGATGTGGTATCGAGTTTTTCCGTTTTTTGGTTAAAACCCATTTTGGTTGGTGTGGCACATGCACTTAAGAGCAAGCTAAATGCGATACAACAGAGTGTTGTTAATTTCTTCATTGAATTCTCCGGAAGGTAAAAACAAAAGAATTACTGCATTGAGTTAATGCATATTGAATAATAATTGTAACCGAGTATTAACAAAGACTGAGCCCTTGGGCGTGCTTTCGTTGTGTAGTTGCCGATCCATCGGCCAATAAATCAAAAGCCAAGCACTGTGTGCTTGGCTTTGATCAATGAAATAGACTGCGTTGGTTTATTCAATCATCTCTTTATAGGCGTACCAAGTTGCATGCCCGAGTAGCGGGAAGATCACAATCAATCCGACCAGATAGGTCGCAAAACCGATTGCAGTGAGGCCGACAATCAGGGCAGCCCAAACCAGCATGGTGCTGATATTTTCTGCCACGGCGCGCAGACTGGTCATCATGGCGGTCACGCTATCGACTTCACGATCTGCCAGCATCGGGATTGATACGGCGGTCAGTGCGAAGACAAAACACGCCAACACAAAGCCTGCAGCAGCCCAAATCAGAGTGAAGTTAAGGTATTCACCGGTAAGCGCTGAGATGACTGATTCATTCGCAGGTACCTGGCCACCGTATAGCAAGGCAAATAGGATAGCTGAAACGCGCTCCCATGCCATGGCGACCATGCCGAGAATGACGCCTAGAAACGCAATCTGGCTCAGGTTTTTGCTTAAATCATGAATCGACTGCATAAATGAGGTGGGGCGGCCTTCTTCGCGCTCACTGGTTAGCTCGTAAATACCGGCCGCCGCGAGCGGAGACAACAGTAAAAAGCCCGTCACCAAGGTCGCAAAGAAATGACCTTTTGGGTCGGCCACAGAGAGCAATATCCAACCCACGACGGTGATGATAAAGCCGTAGGTCAGGCTAGGGCCGGGGTGCTGCATCAGGTCATTCATTCCCATTTTCAGCCACGCAAGCGGGCGATCCATGCCGACTGTGCGCGTTTTGGGCATCGTAAAGTGTTGGTCTAATTCGCTCAGATGTAAGTCCATGATGCCGTCCCCCTTGGCAATTGATAACTTCGTCGTAGACCTGTTTTGACAAAAAATTAATCGCTTTCCGACAGGCGGAATTGCTGCAGTGCACAAATAAAACCTAATTAAATCAATTGCTTGCGCGAATATGAATCTTTGCTAGCTTAAAGTCAGCAGACCCTAAGGAGTTATGCAGATGAGTCAGCTTTCGATGCGCAAGATGATGCCCGCCTTGCTGCTGCTTTGTCAGCCTGCTTGGGCCGAGGGCGAATTTTGGACTTTCCAGCCGCCCGCAACGCACATTGCGCAGCAAATCGAGGGGCTGCATAGCTATCTGATGGTTGTGATTTTGGCGATCTTTGTTTTGGTGTTTGGCGTGATGTTTTACGCCATTTTGCGGCACCGTAAATCGTTGGGTCACGATGCCAAACCTTTTCATGAAAACACCACCGTTGAAATCTTATGGACTTTGATCCCCGCGCTGATTTTGCTCGGTATGGCCTGGCCTGCGGCCAGTGTGGTGTTGGCGCAGAAAGACACACGGGGTGCCACGATGACGATCAAGGCAACGGGGTTTCAGTGGTTTTGGGCGTATGAATATCTGGATTTTGGCTTTGGTTTCAAAAGCAAATTGGCGACGCCACAGGCGCAAATCGATAATCATCACAATGGTGGCGAGGCAAAAGGCGAGCATTATTTGCTGGAAGTCGATCAAGAGCTGGTCGTGCCCGTCGGGCAGAAAATTCGCATCCTGACTACTGCAAATGACGTAATCCATAGCTGGGGCGTGCCGGCGCTGGGCGTCAAACAGGATGCGATTCCCGGCTTTATTCGCGATACCTGGTTTAAGGCGGAAAAGATTGGCACCTACCGCGGTCAATGTGTCGAGTTATGCGGCAAAGGCCATGCATTTATGCCGATTGTGGTGAAGGTCGTCAGCGATGCCGATTTCAAAACATGGATTGCCAGCCAGCAGGCGCGCGCCAAGGCGATGCAGGATGATCCAAATAAAGCATGGTCAGATAACGATTTGCTGGCGCGCGGGCGGCAGGTCTACGAGGCCAATTGCGCAACGTGCCATCAGGCGGACGGCAAAGGCAGCGGGCCATTCCCCGCTTTGGCAGGCTCGAAAATTGCCAACGGCAGCAAGGCGGATCACCTGCATATTGTGCTCAATGGTAAAAATGCGATGCCCAACTGGGGCAGTTTATCGGACGTCGAGATCGCGGCGGTTTTGAGCTACGAGCGCAATAGCTGGGGCAATAAAGCCGAGATGGTTCACCCGAGCGATGTGAAAACCGCACGAGGAGCGAAATGATGAATACCAATGTGATGGGATCGATCAGCTCTGCGGATGCGACGACGCACGATATGCATCAAGCAGCTCATACTCATGGGGGGCATGAGGCTGCATACGAATCAGGCTGGGCTCGCTGGCTGTATGCCACCAATCATAAAGACATCGGCACGCTGTATCTGTGGTTTGCTTTTGCGATGTTTTTGACTGGCGGCGTGATGGCCTTGTGTATTCGCGCTGAGCTATTTCAGCCGGGGCTGCAATTCTGGCAACCTGAGTTTTTCAATCAGCTCACCACTTTGCACGGCATCATTATGGTGTTTGGTGCCATCATGCCCGCGTTTACTGGCCTTGCGAACTGGATGCTGCCCTTGATGCTGGGCGCGCCGGATATGGCGTTTGCGCGGATGAATAACTGGAGTTTTTGGCTGTTGCCACCGGCTGCCGCATTGCTACTCATTTCTCTGTTTGTACCCGGTGGTGCACCCGCAGGCGGTTGGACTTTATACCCGCCGCTTTCGGCGCAGGCGGGAATGGGGATGGATCTGGCGATATTTAGCATCCATTTGCTGGGATTGAGCTCGATCATGGGCTCGATCAATATCATCACAACGATCTTGAATATGCGCGCGCCGGGCATGACGATGCTGAAAATGCCGCTGTTTGCATGGACTTCACTGGTGACGGCCTACTTGCTGATTGCGGTAGCGCCCGTTTTGGCGGGGGCGGTGACGATGTTGCTGACCGATCGGCATTTTGGTACGCATTTTTTTAGCGCGGCTGGTGGTGGCGACCCTGTGTTGTTCCAGCATATTTTCTGGTTCTTCGGCCACCCCGAGGTCTATATCATGGCGCTGCCCGCGTTCGGGATTGTGAGCCAGATTATTCCAACCTTTGCCCGCAAGCCGCTGTTTGGCTATGTGTCGATGGTGTATGCGACCTGCTCGATCGCTATATTGTCGTTCATGGTCTGGGGGCACCATATGTTCGCAGTCGGGATGCCCGCGACGGCACAGCTGTTTTTTATGTTCCTCACGATGCTGATTGCAGTGCCGACAGGCGTCAAAGTATTTAACTGGATCGCAACGATGTGGCAGGGCAGCATGACGTTTGAAACGCCGATGCTGTTTGCGATTGGCTTTGTGTGCCTCTTTACTGTCGGCGGTTTTTCGGGGCTGGTGCTGTCAATTGCGCCGGTCGATACCCAAATGCAGGATACCTATTACGTCGTCGCGCATTTTCATTATGTGCTGGTCGCCGGTGCGCTGTTTAGCCTGTTTGCCGCGGTGTATTACTGGCTACCGAAGTGGACGGGGTATATGTACCACGAGGGGCGCGGTAAGTTTCATTTCTGGTGGTCGATGGTCTGGTTCAACGTGACCTTCTTTCCGATGCACTTCTTGGGTTTGGCCGGCATGCCACGGCGGATCCCCGATTACGCGCTGCAATTTACCAGCTTTAACAGCATTGCCAGCGTCGGGGCATTCTGTTTTGGTTTGGGGCAGCTTTTATTTCTTTATAACGTGATCCACACCATCCGCGGTGGCGTTGGCCCTGCGCCCGCTCGCCCGTGGGAAGGCGGCAATACGCTGGAGTGGGAAGTGCCTTCGCCCGCGCCGCATCACACCTGGGAGAGCCCGCCCGATCTGACCACAGTACGTCGCGGTTTGATCGCGCAGGCGGTAGAGCATGAGGGAGAGAGCGATGAGCCAAAATCTGAAAACCGCGCTTAAATTGCTGGCGCTGGCGATCGCGTTTTTTGCGTTTGCCATTGCGCGGCAGCTATGGGTATCTGCTTGAAGATTAATATCATAAAGGTTTTGGTGGTAATACCTAAGGTGGGTGTATGCAGCTCGCGTTAAAGCACAAGAACCAAACTTTGGCGATAAAGCTCGCAGCGATTGCGCTGCTGATGTTTGGTTTTGGCTATGCCTTGGCACCGTTTTATGGTGCGTTCTGCCAGTTTTTAGGCATAGACCGCGCCGAGGCGAGCTTGACGCAGGCAGGAGCCGCTCTGCGAATTGAATTTGATGTGAATGTGCCGGAAGGCTTGCCAGTCACGATGCAGGCGCTCGATAGCGTGCAGACGGGTAAGGCGGGGGGCGTGGTGAAGGCGCGGTTTATGCTGCGCAATGACAGCGATCAGGCGCTGACGGTACGCGCCGTGCCGAGCTTTGCGCCGGTACGCGCGGCGGGTTTGCTACGTAAGTTGGAATGTTTTTGCTTTGACGCGCTGACTTTGGCGCCTAAAGAATCGCGTGAAGTCACCGTCGTACTGCTGGTGGCCGATCAATTGCCACCCGAAATGGGCGCAGCGACTTTGTCCTACAGTTTGCAAAAAGTGATGTAGGGGGGGGCGAGCGATGCTGGCGACGATACGCACGGTTTTGGCGGCATTCTTTGGCGTACGCAGTCGGCAGCAGGCGGCCAAGCCGATTTCGCCGGTGCAATTGGTAATCGCGGGCGTCTTGTGCGCGGTCGCGCTGGGCTTGCTGGTCTGGCTCTTGGTGCGGTATTTGGTCGCGCAAGCGGGGCAATAGTTGGGCAAGCCTTCGCCGCTGTTTTGCGACGGAGATGAAAACGTTGAATGCCATGTATTGATTTGAGCAAGTCGGAGGTGAGCGATGAATGTCGAGAATGGAGTTCATGACGCACATTACTTTGTGCCATCGCCATCGCGTTGGCCCATCGTCGGCGCCTGCGCCTTGTTTTGTCTGGGGCTAGGCGCGGCACTCAGCATCAATCAGGTGGGCGGCGGTGGCTGGATTTTGCTCGCGGGGCTTGGGATTTTGCTGTGGATGTTGCGGGGCTGGTTTGGCGATGTGATCCGCGAGTCGGAAGCGGGGGCTTACGGTCAGCAAGTTGATTATTCATTCCGCTGGGGAATGAGCTGGTTTATTTTTTCCGAGATTATGTTTTTTGCCGCTTTTTTTGGCGCGCTATTTTATACCCGTACCATTTCAGTGCCCGAACTGGGGCTAATGGGCGATACGCAGCAATGGCTTTGGCCGCAATTTCATGCCGAATGGCCGCAGGCAACAGGGCCAAAAGCCGCGAGTTATGTCGCGATGCACCCTTTGGGCTTGCCTGTGATCAATACCGCCTTGCTATTGAGCTCGGGTGCCACGTTGACGTGGGCGCATTGGGGTTTATTGCAGCAAAACCGCAAGGTATTGAGTCTGGGCTTGGCGCTAACGGTGTTATTGGGCGCGCTGTTTTTATCGCTACAAGCCTATGAATATCATCATGCTTGGACGCAATTAAATCTCACGCTGGCGTCGGGCGCTTATGGTGCGACCTTCTATTTATTGACGGGTTTTCATGGCCTGCATGTGCTGGTCGGGACGCTGATTTTGGCGACGATGTGGTTTCGCGTGCAGCGTGGTCATTTCACACCGCAACACCATTTTGGCTTTGAAGCGGCAGCGTGGTATTGGCACTTTGTCGATGTCGTCTGGCTACTGCTGTTTGTGCTGGTTTACTGCATGTAAAGCCGATTGAGGGCGGCGCAAAGCTCAACTGACCCTAGCAAGACTTTGGCAAAAAACAAGCGCAATGCCGCATATCTGGAGCTGCTTTTTCTGGGTGGGAAGTCACTATAAATAATTATGCTTGGTTGATATTTCGCAGCTAAATCCAGCCTTGAGTTTTAGCCATCACCAGCAGAATAAACAAAGTAATCGACAGACCCACGCGCCAAGCGAGCATTGTCCACAGTTGTTGAGATGAGCCGCGAATCAAACGCAATAAGGCCTGCCCAAGCGCCATTAAGATGGCAAGAAGCAGGATGATAGTAAGGAGTTGCAAGGTGTCAACGATCTTCATTCCGAATCCTCCGCACCTTCAGCCTAGCCAAGTGTGGGCCAGTTTGCGCAATAAACATCAGCGCGGCGCATTGATGTTATTGAGTTTAATTTTGCTGACCGTGTGTTTGTGCGGGTGGCAATTGTGGCGTGCTTATGAAAAGAACCAACTGCTGCACGAGATCGAACGACTACAAGCCATGCCTGAGCTGAGCTGGCAGCAAGGTGTTCCGCCAGAGTGGCGTTTGTTGCAATTGCAGGGCCAATGGCTCAATCAATATGAAATCTGGCTGGATCATCGCCTACAGGAAGGCAAAGTGGGCTATCAAGTTGTGACCCCGTTTCAGCTCAAAGACGGCACGATTTTGCTGGTGAATCGTGGTTGGTGGGCGGGCAATGAGTCAGCTCCGCCAGCGGCAAAAAACTTGCCACGTGTTGTGGCACAAGCTTGGCCGCGCTATCTCGAGCTGGGTGCTGCACCGATCAATGGCCGCGTCTTTCAAAACCTCGACCCCGGCCGTTTTGCCGCTTGGGCCTATTTGCCGCTGCCTGCGGCGTATGTCACTGCCCGCGACGGCGAGCCGGGTTTGACGGCCTTGACCAGTGAGCGCCCCTTTGGCGTCGAGCGTCATCTGGGCTACGCCTTGACTTGGGCATTGCTGGCGATATTTGGCTCGTATCTATTTAGGCGTTTTTATCTGCATAAGGTGTAGGGTATGCATACGAAAGCCAAACAAAGAATGGTTTTGATAGCAATACTGGGCTTATGTATTTTGCCTTTGTTGCTCGCGCAAGCGGCTTGGCAGTGGGCCAGACCCAGTGGCGGGAAAAGTTATGGCCAGTTGCTGGCGCAACCTTTGCTGAGCGCATCGCAACTGAATGGTCGTCCACAATGGCAATTGCTGGCGCATGGTGATGCGGCATGTGGGGAGAGAACCCAGCAATTGACGCAAATTGCCACCCATTTGCAAAGGGCGCAGGGTCGTGAGCAGGCGCGTTTGCAGGTCAGCCAATGTCTGAGTCTGGCTCATACGTTACCTGAGGGTATCTATCTGATTGACCCGCATGGCAACGCCGTACTGCGTTATACCCCCGAACAGCTAGCCGAACCCAAGGGGCGGCAAGCGGCGCTGCGCGAAATAGGCGTCGTCCTCAAAAATAACCCGAGCTTGGGGTAGAGCGATGAGTGCGCAAAAGCTGCTGATGGTGGCTATCGTTTGGACTGCATGCTTGATGATGTTGGGGGCGTATGTCCGTTTGCAGGATGCGGGTCTGGGCTGCCCAGACTGGCCGGGCTGCTACGGTCAGCTCACTGCGCCTGATGAAGCCCATGAAATCGCACGAGCACAACAGCAATTTGGTGGCGAGGTGCATAGCGGCAAAGGCAGGAAAGAGATGATCCACCGCTATGTCGCCGGTGGGCTGGGTCTGCTGGTGCTGTGGCTGACGCCAGTGGTGTGGCGGGCGCGACGTCTGCGCGGGCAAGTGCCGGCTTTGGCGCTGTTACCGCTGTTGATCATCGTAGTACAGGCGCTGTTTGGGATGTTGACGGTGACGCTCAAGCTAATGCCCATTGTTGTGACTGGGCATTTGGTCGGCGGTATGAGCCTTTTGATGTCGCTGATTTGGCTGGCTAGTAGCGCAGCGCCGAAATGGGTTTGGACTGATGCGCGAGCGGATGCATGGTTGGGGCTGGCGAGTTGCGTTTTGGTGTTGCAAATATTGTTGGGGGCTTGGGTTTCCACGAATTATGCCGCGCTTGCTTGCGATGGCTTTCCGCTTTGTCGTGGTCAGCTTCTGCCACCGACGGGATTGCTTGAGGCCCTGCACCCCAATCGGGCTTTGGGGCTGACTGCTGACGGTATGCCTTTGCAGCTTGACCATCTCGCCGCGATTCATTGGGCGCATCGCGCCATGGCCTTGGTACTGAGTTTGGTCTTGCTGCGGTTGATTGCACGGCTGTGGCACTTATCGCCTCAGTATGCGCGCAGCCTGCTCGCCGCTTTGCTGCTGCAATTGAGTCTGGGCATCGGCAATGTCCTGCTCGGTTTACCGCTGGCTTTGGCTATTGCGCATCAGGCGGGGGCCGCATTGTTATTGGGTTTGCTAGTCTATGGATTGACACGGCGTGCTGGGCAGGAGCAATCGCCTGCGCCTGTGATGCCTTGGGCTGCGAGCAGCAAGCCGCCGCTTTTAGAGCGTAATTAACCGGAGTTGACGCGCGATGACGACATTAAGCCTGCATACTTCTGCTACTTTATGGCGCGAGCTGGTTCGACTCGGTAAGCCACGCGTCGTGGCCTTGATCGTCTTTTGTGCGTGGATTGGTATGTTGCTCGCGAGCGAGGGCGAGATCGATATTCGTACCATGCTGGCGGCGGTGATCGGCATTGCGTTGGTGGCCAGCGGTGCTGCGGCGGCAAATTGCTTGTTTGAAGCTGAGCGCGATGCGCACATGCTGCGCACGCATTTGCGCCCTTTGCCGCGCGGCACAGTGAGCCTGCAATGGGCGGCGATGTATGCCTTGCTATTGACGCTAACGGGGGCGGTGTTGCTGGCTGTGTGGGTAAATACCCTGACTCTGTATTTAACGCTAGGCACTTTCATTGCTTATGCAGTGGTCTATACCCGTTGGCTCAAGCCTGCAAGCCCGCAAAATATCGTCATCGGCGGCGCTGCGGGTGCGATGCCGCCAGTGCTGGGTTGGGCGGCGATGACGGGTGGGGTGTCAGCGGAAGCTGCGACCTTGTTTTTGATTATTTATGCGTGGACGCCGCCGCATTTTTGGGCGCTGGCGCTGTACCGGATGGAAGACTATCGCAAAGTCGGGTTGCCGATGTTGCCTGTCACGCACGGTAGAGATTTTACTCGGCTCTCGATCTGGCTTTATAGCTGGATTTTGGCCGCGACGACCTTGCTGCCGCTGGCCTTGGGATTTTCTAGCGTGGTGTATTTGGTCGCAATGTTGGGATTGAATGGCTGGTTTTTGCGTGGTGCGTGGCAGGTGTATCAGCAAGGTAGTGATGAATTGGCGCGGCGCTTATTTCGCATCTCGATCGCGTATTTGGCGTATTTATTTATGGCGCTGTTGCTTGATCATTATTTACAGCGCTGGATTTAATTGAACTTGTTCGCCAGTGCGGGCTGAAAATCAAAGCGCAATACAGCTTAGAACAAGCTAATCATTTCCTGGCAAGCTTCTTCCATTTCGGTGCTCAAATCGGTGTATTTGCCGTAGCTGAGTTCTTTTGGCTCTTCCAGATCGGGAATGTCCAGTTTTTGCATTTCGCTAAAGCCGCCAGCAAACAGATTGGCGACATAAATCACTTCGCCCAGATTGCGCGGGGTTTCAATAAAGTCGCGGGGCAAATCCACTTCTTTGACGGCTTCGACAATTTCCTCAGGCAAGCCAAGCGAGTCGAGCAATATATTGCCGACACTTTCATGCCATTGCGCAACCAAGTATTCGACGGTTTTAGGGCGCTCGCTCAATTCTGGGTAGCGACCCGCCCGATCAAGCATAAAGAATGCGCCTAGGTCGTGAACCAGCCCGGCCAACATGGCGAGCTCTGGGTTGACGCGGGTGAGGCGGCGGGCAATGACCCGAGCAATCATCGAGGTTTTAATACTGTGCAGCCATAATTCTTTGGCAATGTCTTCAAATGCGGCCAAGTCGCGCGAGCGGATCAATTGCTGCATGGCGCAGGCCAGCGCCGTGGCGCGCGCTGTTTCCATTCCCAGCCGGGTCAAGGCCGCGCCCAGATCAGTGATGGTTTTGCCCATCGGGTTGAAAACCACTGAATTGGCCATCTTGAGCAGTTTGGCGGTGATGAGTGGGTCTTTTTGCACCTCATGCGCGATGCGCTGCAAGGATGCGGTTTTGCTTTTCATGACCGTGCTAATTTGCACCGATGCATCAAAGCAAATCGGGAAAATGACTTCGCCCTCTAGCTCTTTGGCAATATCAATGAGCATCGCAAGACGTTCTTCATGCAGCTGATCGGGGGTTTTATTGGCAAATTGCATAATAGACATAATGTTCAAGCTGAAAGGCGATGACAGCTTAAGCATAGCCAATGGATGGCTTGAGCACAAAGAAGCTTTGATGATGAAGCGTTTTGCCGCCCTTCGCACCGAGCGGGCGCTCAAGTGCGAGGGGCGGATAAATTGGCTGTGGACGAATTAGCCGTGGATGGTTTCGATGTGGTGGCAGGCAATCATGCGATTCGCTAGCGGGCGCAATGGTGGGGTTTCAGACTTACAACGCTCATTGGCATACGGGCAGCGCGTATTAAATGCACAGCCAGTCGGTGGATTGAGCGGTGAAGGCAGCTCACCCGTGAGCTTGATTTTGGCACGACGATCTTCTTTGCGGATCGCCGGTGTCGCCGACATCAATGCCCGAGTGTAGGGGTGCAGCGGTTGCTCAAAGATCGTCGTTTTGTCGCCATACTCTACCGTGCTGCCAAAATACATCACCATCACGTCGTCGGCGATGTGCTCCACGACGGCGAGGTTATGGCTGACAAACACATAGGCCGTGCCAAGCTCGTCTTGCAAATCCATAAACAGATTCAAAATCTGCGCCTGAATTGATACATCGAGCGCTGAAGTCGGTTCATCAGCGACCAGCACCGCGGGTTTAAGCATCATCGCGCGGGCAATCGCAATGCGTTGGCGCTGCCCACCCGAAAACATATGCGGATAGCGATGGTAATGCTCAGGGCGCAAGCCAACGATTTTGAGCATTTCGCGCACACGCTGCTCGCGTTGTTCGGCGTTCAGATCGGTATTGAGCAGCAATGGCTCGGCCAGCATGGTGCCGATTTGCTTGCGCGGGTTCAGGCTGGCGAATGGATTTTGGAACACCATCTGCACTTTCGGGCGCAAGGTTTTCAAGGTCGCCGCGTTGGCGCTGGCAATATCGACACCGTCAATCACCAAATGGCCCGCACTCGGTTCTTCGATCAACGTGAGCTGGCGAGCGAGCGTTGATTTACCACAGCCCGATTCGCCGACCACGGCCAAAGTTTTGCCTGCGGCCAGTGTGAATGAAACGTCGTTTAAGGCTTTGACTGTGGCATGGCCTTTGAGAAACCCACGGCTTACCGCGTAATGACGCGACAGCGATTTGGCTTCCAGAATAAAATTAGGCTGATTTTGATTATTCATTGCGAGGTATCCCGTTGGAGTCCAATGGGGTAAAGCATCTTACGCTTGTACCTGCCAGGGGTAATAGGGCTGGTTTGGTATTGCGACAAGTCTCGGTCACATAGGGGCAGCGTGGGCTAAGCAAACAGCCGTGCGGGCGATCATATTGCCCGGGCACCACCCCAGCCAGCGTCGAGAGCCGCTTGGCACCCTTGCTGTGCTCTGGAATCGACGACAGCAAAGCTTGCGTGTATGGATGACAGGGCTGGGCAAACAACGTGTCGGTATTGCTGCTTTCCACCACTTCACCGGCGTACATCACGACCATGCGCTGCGCGACTTCGGCCACTACGGCCAGATCGTGGGTAATCAGGATCAAAGCCATGTCGTTCTGCTTTTGCAGATTGACCAGCAATTCCATAATCTGCGCCTGCACGGTGACATCCAGCGCCGTCGTCGGCTCGTCGGCGATCAGCAATTTGGGCTCACAGGCAATCGCCATCGCGATCATCACACGCTGGCTCATCCCGCCCGACAATTGATGCGGGTAGGCATTTAAGCGCGAGCGCGCGTCGGGGATTTCAACTTGCTCAAGTAATTCGAGCGCGCGTTGCTTCAAAGCTGCGCCGCGCAGGGGGGTATGCAGCTTGAGGGTTTCCATCAACTGGAATCCAACGGTATACGCTGGGTTTAAGCTGGTAAGCGCATCCTGAAAAATCATCGCAATGTCTTTGCCAATGATCTGACGTTTTTGCGCGGCTTTCATATTCAGCAGGTCTTGGCCGTCAAATTGCAGCGCATCGGCGGTGACGCGACCTGGCGCGTCGATCAAGCCCATCATCGCCAGCATGGTGACCGATTTGCCCGAGCCCGACTCGCCAACGATGCCGACAATTTCACCGCGATTCACGGTGAGATCAAGACTGGAAACGGCTTGAAACGGGTTGGCGCTACTGCCAAAGCTCACATTGAGATTGCGAATATCTAATAAACTCATGCTGTTTCTTGTCCTTTAATGGGACAAAAGTTTTCACGCAAGGCACAAAGCCGAAGAGCAGTACAAATCGTACGGCGAGGCGAAGTAACGCCGCGTGGGAACTTTTGGTTTAACTTTCAGGCCAGTTTTTTCAGTTTCGGATCAAGCGCATCGCGCAAGCCGTCGCCCAAGAGATTGAGCGCCACCACTGTCAGCAAAATTGTCACGCCCGGCATCGTCACCACCCACCATGCACTGTCGATGTAATCGCGCGCCGAAGCGAGCATCGTGCCCCATTCGGGGAGTGGCGGTTGTGCGCCAAGGCCCAAAAAGCCCAGCGCGGCAGCGTCGAGAATCGCGGAAGAAAAGCCCAGCGTACCCTGCACAATCAGCGGCGCCATGCAGTTTGGCAACACGGTGTTAAACATCAAACGCATTTTGCCCGCGCCGGCCAAGCGGCTGGCAACGACGTAGTCTTTATTGAGTTCGGTCATCGCCGAAGCGCGCGCCAAGCGCACATACGATGGCAGCGACACAATCGCAATTGCCAGCATGGTGTTCATCAGACCCGGGCCTAGTACGGCCACCACGGCCACGGCCAAGAGCAAGGAAGGCAAGGCCAGCATAATGTCCATTGCACGCATAATGCCGTTACCCAGAATCTTGGGGTAAAAGGCTGCGAGCAGGCCCAGCACAATGCCAGGCAGCATGGATAAGGCGACCGAGACGACACCGATCATCAGACTTAGCCGTGCGCCGTGCATCAGGCGCGACAGAATATCGCGACCGAGCTCATCGGTGCCGAGTAGGTATTGCCATTGTCCGCCATTGGCCCACGCGGGTGGTGTGAGCAGGGCATCACGAAATTGTTCGGTGGGCGAATGCGGCGCCAAAATGGGCGCCAATATGGCAGCCACTACCAGCGCTAAAAAGAAAATCAAGGCAACCAGCGCGCCGCGATTGGCGCTAAATGACTGCCAGAATTCCTTCAAGGGTGAGGGGTAGCTCAATGCGCCGCTAGCGTCGTCTGCGGCATTCATAGTCGTGGAATTTGTATTCATACTTACCTCGCGTGGCGGATGCGTGGGTTAATCACTCCGTAGAGGATGTCCACCAGCAAGTTGACGGAAATGACCAAGGTGGCAATGAGCAAAATGCCGCCCTGCACAACAGGGTAATCACGGCGTGAGATCGAATCGATCAGCCATTTACCAATGCCGGGCCAAGAGAAAATCGTTTCGGTGAGTACCGCTCCAGCCAGCAGCGTACCGATTTGCAAACCAATCACGGTGACGACGGGCATCAGCGCATTGCGCAGCGCATGCACAATGACGATGCGGGTGCGGCCCAAGCCTTTGGCGCGCGCGGTGCGAATATAGTCTTCGCGCAAAACTTCAAGCATGGCCGAGCGCGTCATGCGCGCAATCACTGCCATTGGAATCGTACCGAGCACAATCGCGGGCAGGATCAAGTGATGGAGCGCTGATTTGAATGCGCCTTCTTCACCCGAGATGAGCGTGTCGATCAGCATAAAGCCGGTGACGGGGGTGATGTCATATTCCAGCGCAATGCGACCTGATACTGGCGTGAGACCTAAATGGACTGAAAACACCATAATCAGGATCAAGCCCCACCAGAAAATCGGCATTGAATAACCCGTTAGCGCGCCGCCCATCGTTACATGATCTACCACGGTGCCGCGGCGGGTTGCCGCCAGCATCCCTGCGGGCAGGCCGATCAGACAGGCGAAAATCATGGCGCACAGCGATAGCTCAACCGTGGCGGGAAAGAGTTTGAGGAATTCACTCAACACGGGCTCGTGCGTGACAATCGATTCGCCAAAATTGCCTTGTACCAAGTTGAGCAAATAGTGGCCGTATTGCACGTAAAGCGGCTGATCCAGCCCCATACGCTGCATCGCTGCTTTGTAAAACTCGGGGTCGATTTGCCGCTCACCCATCATCACCAAAACCGGATCGCCCGGAATCATATGGATTAATGCAAAGGCCAAGAGGGTAACGCCCAGAAAGGTCGGAATAACGACCGCGACTCGGCGCAAAATAAAACTGAACATAGTTGATCTCTCCCAGGCATTGCTGCGGTGATTGGCGGATGCCGTTAAGCCGATTCTGAATGCATTGTATGGCACGTCATTCGACTTCGCTGCCAGCCAAGGGGCACGAGGGTGGTGTGCTACCTACTGGTTTTCGGCATTAGGGGTTTCCGCAGGGGCTAGCACTTTTAGCAGTGCTAATCAAGAAAAACCCCCAGTTTGCAGCAATGGTTTGCTGGCCCGATTTGGGGTGGGCCGAGCAAACTTGATTTGTTGCTTACAATCCTAGTGCTCGAACCTAGGCTGCGTCATTCGGAATTTCCCGTATCAATGCAGGGTTTTTGACCATCGGCAATATGCAATGGAACTACCAGACTAAGCCAAACGCATAAAAATCAAGCTGTTGCAAATATGGTACGCCTTAAAGCGTACCGTTCGTCGGTAAATGTGAGTTGTTCGCCTTGCCGAAATTAAACCTTAATAAACAAGTAGATCGTCCTTGTTTTGGGGGACTTTTCTTACAGGTTTTCGGTCGCTACTGCGGAAAGTCCTAATGCATGCAAGGGGGAGGTGTTGTGAAAAGATCACCATCAACAAGGTGAATATTGCCTTGAAATTTATTTTTCCACGCCAATTGCGAGTTCCATTATGCAAATCAAATTTCTAGCTGCGGCTATTTCTTCCGCTATTTTGGCGACTGCCGCCCAAGCCGACGTGACCGTTGGTGGTTTTTTGCAAGCCGAAGTGGCTTATAACCAAAATCAGACCAACCAAAATGGTAAAACCGATTTTTTCAGCGGCCTTTACGATGTGGGTTCGGATATTCGCGTCATTGGCACACACCAAGTGACTGAAACGGGCAAAATCCAATGGGAAGTGAGCACCTACTTGACCAAAGAAGAGATTGCACCAGCAGGTCTGGCTTTCTTGGGTGATCGCAAACTGTACGTGCGTTATGCCGATAGCAAGTTGGGTGCTTTGACTTTGGGTCGTGATGATTCGCCGATTCGTATGGCTTTTGTTCAGTACGATATTTTCAACGGCTGGGCTTCATTGGGCACCGTGTTTGATCGCAGCAGCTCTAGCCGCCCTTCATATCAAATCAAATATGTATCGCCAAAAATGTCGGGTCTGACTGTGCGCGGTAGCGTAGTGGTGGCCAGTGAAGATGGCACGAGCGAACCCGATAAAGCGTTCTACACCTCTGTGGCGTACGACTTGAACCCAATGTTTGGTTTTGATTTTGGCTATTCCAATGAAAAAGATCGTGGCCAAGTTGAAGGCAAAGACCGTAAAGCAGTCCTTGCTGGTGTACGCGGTGAGCTGTTGCCTGGCCTGACTTATGGCGTAGCTTATGTAAACGCGAGCACTTGGGCGGGCACGGGTGCGTCAGAAAGCAAAAATTGGATCTTGGGTGAAAACCTGCAGTACGTAAAAGGCGACCATACTTTCCGCGCTGCCCACTCATATGCTGATAAGTCTGCAGCTAATTTGTTCCTGTTGGGTTATGAATACGCTTTGCCAGAAGTAACGATGGGCACGAAAAAAATCAGCTCCGCACTGTATGTTGAAGGCTCTTACATCGACAACAGTGCACACAGTGACATTGTTCCAGGCTTTAAGTCTTCTGCGGCCATGGGTGCGAATACTTCAACCGTCGCTGCGGGTGTTTACGTTAGCTTCTAAATCTGCTGCTGGCCGATTTGATCTAGCACAAACATTCCATTGTGCTAGGGGCAATCCGCAATTCTCGGCCAGCCTGTGAATTTACATAATGGGCTTGAACACGGCATTAACGCGTTCAAGCCTAAATCAGTTGCAATGGGTTTGCCCTGTATGTGGCGACTTAATCCTTTTTTGAGGTATCCCGATGAATAAAAAATTACTCGCCACCATGTTGGCTTTGGGTTTTGTTACGTCCGTACAAGCAGCCAATGTGCCTAAGGGCGTGCAATTGCATCCCGTACAAGAATTAACGCGTACCAACGGCTCTGAGCCAGAAACGCTTGATCCGGCCAATGTGGAAACCGTACCTGGCGCGAATATCGCCATTGATCTGTTTGAAGGCCTGACTGCCATTGATGCTTCGGGCAAAGTCGTGCCGGGCGTGGCGGAAAGCTGGAAACGTGTCGATGACACGACGTGGACTTTCAAAATCCGCAAAGATGCCAAGTTCAGTAATGGCTCGCCGATTACGGCTGATGATTTTGTGTATGCATTCCGTCGCTTTATCGATCCAAAACAAGCGTCTAATTACAGCACTGCGTTCGGCGTGTTTTTTGCCAATGGCAAAGAAGCCGCTGAAGGCAAAGCGCCCGCCGATAAGCTGGGCGTGCGTGCAATCGACAAAAACACTTTTGAAGTTAAAACCAATGGCCCAGTGGCTTTCCTGCCCGAGTTGTTGGCTAATCCAAACTTTGCCCCAGTACACCGCGCCACCATCGAGAAATTTGGCAAAGACTGGGTTAAGCCCGGCAATATGGTGAGCAATGGCGCGTATGTGCTCAAAGAATGGAAGGTCAACAGCAAGCTCGTGGTTGAAAAAAACCCGAACTACTGGAATGCGAAAAATGTCCAAATCACCAAAGTTAGCTACTTGCCGATCGAGTCACAAGACGCGGCACAAAAGCTGTATCAATCAGGTGAAGCGGATTGGACTTTGGAAATCACCCCGAATAGCTTTGCCAAGCTGAAAGCCGAATTGCCGAAAGAATTGCGCAATTCGCTGGGCTTGGGCTTGCGTTACTACAGCCTGAATAATGCTGATCCGCTCCTCAAAGACGTGCGCGTGCGCAAAGCTTTGAATCTGGTGTTAGATCGCGATCTCTTGGCCAGCAAAGTGACTGCCGATGGTCAGCCAGCCGCGTACAGCGTGATGGTGACTGGCGTAGCGGGTGCGAAAGCGGTGCCGTATGAATGGGCAAAATGGCCAATGGCAAAACGCGTAGAAGAAGCTAAAAAACTGATGGCTGACGCGGGCGTGAAACCAGGCACCAAGCTCAATTTCGTGTACAACACCAATGAATACCACAAGAAAATGGCGATCTGGGCCGCTTCGGAATGGAAATCGAAATTGGGTCTGGATACCCAGTTGGAAAACCTCGAATTCAAAGTGCTGGTGAAAAAACGTCATGACGGCGATTACCAAATCGCGCGCAATGGCTGGTCGGCTGATTACAACGATGCAACGTCATTCACGACTTTGATCGAGTGTGGCTCAGATCAGAACGACAGCAAAAACTGCAATCCAAAAGCGCAGGAATTGTTCAAACAGGCCGCCGCAACGACTGATTTGAATAAGCGCAGCGAATTGCTCACTGAAGGCACCCGTATGGTGATGGACGATTACCCCATCATTCCATTGCTGCAATACACCTACCCACGTTTAGTGAAAGCCTATGTGGGTGGCTACGATGAGAAGAATGTAACTGAGCGTCGCCGCACGCAAGATCATTACATCATCAAGCACTAAAACCACCGTAGTAGGGGCAAACCCCGTCTGCAGCGGTGCAGGCGGGGTTTTGTCTTTTGAATGGATATGATGTTGGGGATACTACTTAGGGGTATTCCATAATCGTGAACGCCGCAATTTGCTTGGCGGGCAATACCCTGTAGCTTTGCTGTCGTTGATGAGCTTAAAAAGTGCTCATTTGGCATAAATATTTAACCCAAAGCAAAGTTGCTTTGGGCGGCGCAGAGTACAAAGTCAGTGTGGTTTCTGATTTTGCACTCACCGATGTTGATGCGTGCATGGCACTCGTTCATGCCCCAGCGACCCGGCGAACCGGGAAACAGCTTTTATTTCGGAGTCTCTTATGTGGTCTTATGCGCTACGTCGCTTGCTGGCGACGATCCCGACCATGTTGGCGGTGATTACCGTCTGTTATCTGCTTTTGCATTCCACCCCCGGCGGCCCGTTCGATACCGAACGCAAGGTGTCCGAAGCGGTGTTGGCGAATCTGAATGCCAAATATCATCTTGATCTGCCGCTGTGGCAGCAATATCTGTACTACCTGAAAAGTTTGGTACAAGGTGATCTGGGCGCGTCTTTCCGTTATGCCGACTGGTCGGTGAATGATCTGGTGGCCGAAGCCTTGCCCGTGTCGCTGACGATTGGTGGTATTGCAATGGTCTTGGCGTTGATCATCGGCGTTGTGCTCGGTGTGATTGCCGCGCTGCGCCAAAATAGTATCGTCGATTACTTCGTGATGTTTTTGGGCAATCTGGGCAGTGCGGTGCCGTCGTTTGTCATTGGGCCAGTCCTCGTGCTGATTTTTGGCGTGTGGCTCAAATGGTTACCTGCGGGTGGCTGGCAGCATTTTGATGTGACTTACATGATCTTGCCGATCGCGCTGCTGACGGTCATAAATATGGCAACCATTGGCCGCGTAATGCGCGGTAGCCTGATCGAGATTTTGAACAGCAATTTTATCCGCACCGCGCGCGCCAAAGGCTTGCCGATGCGCACCATCATTCGCCGCCATGCGCTTAAACCCGCGCTGTTGCCGGTGGTGTCGGTGATGGGCCCGCTGACGATTTCGTCGATTGCCTCGGCGGTCGTTACCGAAACGGTGTTTTCACTGCCCGGCTTGGGCAAATTGATTGTAAATGGTGCTGCCAACCGCGATTACACGCTGGTACTGGGTTTGGTGGTGCTGGTGACGGTGTTTGCGGTGCTGCTCAATCTGATCGTCGATCTGATTTACGCCATGCTCGACCCGAAAATTCGTTACTAAGGGGCGTGCCATGATGAATAAAAATAAAGCAATTCTTGATGCGGCTGCTGAAGCATTGTCTGCGCCACAGATCGCAAATCGTAGCCCTTGGGCTGATGCGCGCCGCCGCTTTTTACGCAATAAAGCCGCTGTTGTGAGTATGGTGTTGCTGGTGTTGATTGCCACCGCCTGTATTTTTGGCCCGATGGTTTTGCCGCACCAGTTTGATACCACCGATTGGGATGCGATGAGCTTGGGCCCAACGCTGCACAACTGGCATTTATTTGGCACCGATGAAATGGGCCGCGATTTGCTGGTGCGGACCTTGATCGGTGGCCGTATTTCCTTGTTCGTTGGCCTGATGGCGACGCTGGCGTCTGTGACGCTCGGTATTTTATGGGGTGCCACGGCGGGCTTTTTGGGCGGCAAGGTCGATAGCTTGATGATGCGTATTGTCGACATGATGTACGCCGTGCCATATCTGCTGATCGCCATCTTGATGGTGACCTTGCTGGGCCGCGAGTTTTACCTCGTGGTACTGACGATCACCGTGTTCAGCTGGATGGACATGGCGCGTGTGGTACGTGGTCAGACGCTGTCACTGAAATCAAAAGAATTCATCGAAGCCGCGCGCTGCATTGGTGTGCCGACGCACAAGCTGATTTTGCGTCATATCGTGCCAAATCTGCTGGGCATCGTTGTGATCTACACCACGATCACCGTACCGGGTGTGATCCTGACCGAGTCAGTTTTATCTTTCCTCGGTCTTGGTGTGCAAGAGCCGATGACCAGCTGGGGTGTCTTGATTCATGACGGCGCTGCGGTGATGGAAAATACGCCATGGATGTTGCTGTTCCCCGGCGTGATGCTCAGTCTGACGCTGTATTGCGCCAATTACATTGGCGATGGCATGCGAGATGCACTCGATCCCAAGGATAGATAAACCATGACTTTATTATCAGTAAACAATCTGGGCGTCGATTTCACGACGCACGATGGCGTGGTCAGCGCAGTCAATGGGGTGTCATTTGAGCTTGATCGCGGCCAGACGCTCGGTATTGTCGGTGAATCCGGCTCGGGCAAAAGCCAGACCGTGCTGGCAATGATGGGCTTGCTGGCCAAAAATGGTAAAACCAGCGGGCAGGTGCTGTTTGAAGGCCAAGATCTGCTGACAATGCGCACGCGGGAGTTAAATCGTATTCGCGGCAATCGCGTCGCGATGATTTTCCAGGACCCGATGACCTCCTTGAATCCGTATCTGACCGTTGAGCGTCAGATGACTGAGGTATTGGAGCTGCACAAGAATATGACGCGTCGTGCGGCCAAAACGCGCGCGATTGAATTGCTCGAAGCGGTCAAAATCCCCGAAGCTGCACGCCGGGTTGATATGTATCCGCATGAGTTTTCGGGCGGGATGCGCCAGCGCGTGATGATCGCGATGGCGCTGCTGTGCGAGCCGGAAGTCTTGATCGCCGACGAGCCAACGACGGCGCTTGATGTGACCGTACAGGCGCAGATTATTACCTTAATGCGCGATTTGCAGCGCGACTTTGGCACGGCGATTGTGATGATTACGCACGATCTGGGCGTGGTCGCTGGTCTGTGTGATCGCGTGATGGTGATGTATGGCGGCCGCGTGATGGAGCAGGGTACGGCTGATCAAGTGTTCTACCAGCCTAGCCACCCCTATACCGTGGGCTTGCTCGGCGCCTTGCCGCGTCTCGATCACGATGGCGATACGCTGGTGTCGATTCCGGGGAATCCGCCCAATATGGCGCACATGCCCAAAGGCTGTGCGTTTAGCGAGCGTTGTACGCTGGTTGGCGAGCTGTGTCATGCCGAGCGCCCTGCACTGCAAACATTAGACACGGGCGTCCTGCGCGCTTGTCATAAATCGCTGGCCGAAGTTCAGCAACTCAAGGAGATGAGCCATGTCCGCTGAACAAAGCGCAGTAAACAGTGATGCGCCCATCTTGACGGTGCGCGATTTGAAAGTGCATTTCAAGGTTAAAAGCGATAAAGGCTTATTTCAGCCAACGCGTACCTTGAAAGCGGTTGATGGGGTTTCGTTTGAGCTGCGTGCTGGCGAAACGCTGGGTATCGTCGGCGAATCGGGTTGTGGTAAGTCGACCTTATCGCGCGGTATTTTGAATCTGATTCCGGCTTCGGGCGGTGAAATTGTCTGGCTGGGCCGCGAGCTGCACAAGGCCAGCGCCCGCGAATGGCAAGCCGTGCGCCGCGAAGTGCAAATGATTTTCCAAGACCCGCTCGCGTCTTTAGACCCGCGGATGACGGTGGCGCAAATCATCGCCGAGCCGCTGCACACGCATTACCCCGAGCTGGGTAAAGAAGAAGTCATGAATCGCGTGCGTGCCATGATGAAGCGCGTCGGTCTGACCGAGCAGCAGATCAATCGCTATCCACACGAATTTTCGGGTGGCCAGTGCCAGCGCATTGGTATCGCCTGTGCGCTGATTTTGCAGCCCAAATTGATTATTTGCGACGAGCCCGTGTCCGCGCTCGACGTGTCAATTCAGGCGCAAATTATCAATCTACTCAAAGAATTGCAGCAGGAAATGGGGCTGGCGCTGATTTTCATCGCGCACGATCTGGCGGTGGTGAAGCATATTTCCGATCGTATTTTGGTGATGTATCTGGGCCGCGAAATGGAATTGGCCGAGAAACACGCGCTGTATGATCATCCGCAGCACCCCTACACCAAGGCGCTGTTGTCGGCGATCCCGATTCCCGATCCAGAGCTGGAACGCAAAAAAGTGATTCAGATCTTGCAAGGCGATCTGCCATCACCGATCAACCCGCCATCGGGTTGCGTATTCCGCACGCGTTGCCCGCAAGCGCAAGCCATTTGCAGCGAGCAAACACCGCAATTGCGCCGCGTCAGCGAGCAAAGTCAGGTGAGCTGTCTGATCTCGGCAAATTAAACAATAGATGCCCTGGTGGGGTATGTTGATGCATGTATTGAATGTTATAGAGTTTATGCTTATACCTAATTAATGATGGGGCCTGTTCAGATAACGTGTTGATAACAAGAATCGTAGGGTGGGTTAGCCCCTTAGGGCGTAACCCACCGTGACGCGACATAAAGAAAAGCAGCGTAACGGTGGGTTACGGCTTAGCCTAACCCACCCTACGAATATCGTTTTTCCTAGTCAAACCAAGTTCTGTTCATATCAACACATAATCTGAACATGCCCTTAATTATGGTGAAAATGCTGACTAAATAACTCAGTAGCAGCAATGTAGCATCTAATCAGCCCATTAAAACGGCCAGCCTGCGAGCTGGCCGTTTTGATTTTCAGCTCTGGCGCGCTGCGCGCACCGATAGGATGGATGAAACAAGCGATCAGATCATTCTCGCTATTGAATCTAGAGGGGCTCTCTACGACTGATTGAAGCAAAATTGGCTGCACTCTGATTGAGTTAGCATAAATTCAGCCGATTTTTTATGACATATGTTTTCAATTAAATATTGGCGGGTGTAAGATTTGTGGGGTGTTATTTTTGATAAATGAATAAATTATGAAAGGTATTCTGGGGTTAATTCTTATAATTTCGCTGGCTGCCTGTGGTGGTGGCGGTACAGGAGGCGGTGGTGCCTCTGTGGGGGCTGATACCAGCAATCTCAAAAATTCGATTCAAGCGCTATCGTCTAGCTCGATTGATTCCTTAAGCGACGCCGAGTTAGCCAATTTTGGCAAGGCGGTCGGTGACGCAAAAATCGTGGTCCTCACCGAACCTTCGCATGGCATCGCACAAGTTATGGATTTCAATGCCCGTCTGATCCGCTATCTGCACGAAAACAAGGGCTTTGATGTGCTTTTGATCGAAAGCGGGATGTTCGATATTGCGAATATGAATGAATTGAAGCAAACCAAAGCAATGCCCTACAGCGTTTCAGCTCCGGGGCGGGTTTATTTTGGTTTTTCGCGTTCAAGCAACGGGCAAAAGATGTTTGCCTACCTGGATCAAACGCAAACTAGCAGCAAACCAATGGCACTGGCCGGTGTTGATGTGATGATGGAAGGTGTTGCTTCGACTGGGCTGTTTGTTTCTCGACTTGAAGCGCGTCTGCAGGCGCGTAATGCTGCTGTACTGCTGGATCCGCAATGGAATACGTTTAAAACGATCGCACAACGAGTTAGTGCCAATCCAGAATACACCGATCCACCTGCTGAGCTATCGGTTTTCAATCGCATTCTGGGGCTGGTGAAAACCGAATTTTGTACCGCCCCTGCCAGTAATCAGTACAGTTTTGATTCGGATGGATTTTGGTGTCGTGCTGTAAATAGTATTGGTGGAACTGCAGCATACGTCTGGAATACACCGAAAGTGCTGGACTATAGCGCCCGCGATCATGAAGCGGGCAATAACGCGGTTTGGTTGATGGATGGCCCGTTTGCCGGCAAAAAGGCGATCTTAGTCACCCATGCATTGCATGGCTTTAACACGGGGTCTTCTGCCCAAGAAAGCACCGGTAGCGTCCTGGCGAACCGCTATGGTGCACAAATTCACACCACGAATATTACTGCAGGCAAAGTGCTCAGCCCCGATGAAGTCATCGTGCGAGGTATGTTGGAATACGAGCTAGACCAAGTGGGCGTTCTGGCGTATATGCCATATCCCGCCGATGACAGCGCCCGCTCTGAGGTGGGCAAGCTGAGTATTCGTGAGAACAATCTAGTGTCTTCGATCCCCAACCGTTTTGGTCGTGCGTATCAAAGCCTGTTTTATGTCCGCCAGATTAGCTACATCACGCCCAATTGGACCGCTTACCCCACAGTCTATTGAGTGAAGGTATGAACTCAAAATGCCCGCAGATCCGGGCATTTTGAGTGCAGGCGAAAAGCAGGGCTTTGCGCTTTTTTGCCTTATTGCCTCCACTTAAGGCTTCAATTGAGCGTTTCAGGCTAAAAGTCGAGCGTTTGAGCATAAACTGCGTATCCACTCGTATATATGATGAAGGCTCTTTCACAGGAGCCCATCATGAAACTCATCGCCACACTCATTGCCACCACGTTTTGCGCTGCGAGCGTATTTGCCGCTGATTTCCAGCTCAGCAGCACCGACCTGAAAGCCAATCAAGCCATGAGCAAACAGCAAGAGTTTGCTGGCTTTGGCTGTGATGGCGCGAATCAATCGCCACAGTTGCAATGGAAAAATGCACCAGCGGGTACCAAAAGCTTTGCCATTACGGTGTATGACCCCGATGCACCGACAGGCAGCGGCTGGTGGCACTGGGGCGTGGTGAATATCCCCGCTAGCGTTAATTCGGTGGCGACCGGTAGTGTCCCAGCGGGCGCAGTGCAAACACGCACCGACTTTGGTACTGCGGCCTATGGCGGCGCTTGCCCACCTGCCGGAGATAAAGCGCACCGTTATATTCATACCGTGTGGGCGCTGGACGTCGAGCAATTGCCACTCGATGCCAATGCCAGCGGCGCATTGGTCGGCTACATGCTCAATGCGCATCAATTGGGCAAAGCGCAATTGACCACGACGTATCAGCGGGCTAAATAAACAGTGTGCGGTGGAGCGTATCCACCGCACATTATTTCACATACCCTATTGTATTGATCCCGACCCCCATCGCGAATGAACTCCATGAGCCAAGTCCAAACTCGCCAGATTCAGCAAAGCGTGATCCTTGCCAAAGCCACTCAGCAATTGCGTGAAGTGACTTGCCTGCAAGCAACCTTGATGCGCATCGTGCATGGCGAAAAGCACATCTGGATGAATGAGCAAACGCATATTGCGCGGCGAGGTGATTTGCTGATTGCGCCCGCAGGCATGCAGCTGACGTTGAGCAATCATCCCGATGCGCATGGCTACGCGTGTGAAGTGCTGGCCTTAGATGCGACTTTAATCCAGCATTTTCGCAGCAGTTACCCCGAGGCGATTCAAGCGGTGATGCAAAATCCACCCAGGTTGTGCGAGAAAATCACGCCGATGATTGAACATCTGTGGGATGAGGTGTTTGCCGCCACAGCCAGCCATGAACCCGCGCAATTATTGCAACACCGCGCCGAAGGGCTATTGCTGGCGATGACGATGGCAGGCTACGGCGTGTCTTTTTTGCTCAATCGCAGCGATTCGCTCGCCGAACGCGTCCAGCATTTGATCATGTTGCATCCGGCGCAAGACTGGACGGTAGATGCGATGGCCAAGCAGCTCAATCTAGGCGCCTCGACTTTGCGGCGGCAGCTCGATAAAGAAGGCCAATCGTTTCGCGATTTGCTTGAGCAAGTGCGGCTGAATATGGCGCTAGGGTTGATACAAACGTCCAAGCAGGCGATCGGTCAGATCGCCTTGCAATGCGGCTATGCGTCGGCCTCGCGTTTTAGCGCGCGCTTTCAGCAGCAATTTGGCGTCAAACCGATGCAGCTTCGCGCCACGGTGATGTAGTCGGGCGCATCAATTGAGCGCGCTGTTTTCCTTCAACGCCTGCGCCATAAAATCGACAAAAGCGCGGATTTTGGCCGAGCCGTGGCGGCCTTCGCGGTGAACGATGTGAATCGGTAACGGTTTGGGCTCGAATTCGCCGAGTACTGTTTTTAATTCGCCACTCTGTAAATACGCCGCCACCTGATACGACATCAGCCGCGTAATCCCCGCGCCATGACGCACCGCTGAAATCGCGCCGTCATTGCTGGTGACGGTCATTCTGGGCTTGATGCGCACGATCTTGCTCTGGTCATCGTCGCCAAATTTCCACTCAATCGTCGGGCTAATGCTGCTGGCGGCGACGATCTGGTGATTGAGCAGATCGGCCGGCGTGTTTGGAATGCCGTATTGCGCCAGATAATCTGGTGAAGCGCACAGCACGCGTCGCACTTGCCCCACCCGTATTGCCCGCATTGTGCTGTCTGGCAAGGCGCCGATGCGGATACCCACATCGACACCTTCCTCCAACATATTGACCACGCGATCGAGAAACATCGCGGCGACATCCACATCAGGATAGCGCTGCAAAAATTTCACCACCTGCGGCATCACATACAGTTGGCCAAATAGCACGGGCGCGGTAATCGTTAAATGGCCACGCGGCTCGGCATTCACACCAGCCGCGACCTCGTCGGCCTCTTGCACCTCGGCCAGAATGCGTCGCGCATCATCCAGATAGCGCTGCCCTGCGTCGGTGACGCGCACATAGCGCGTAGTGCGGTTGAGCAACTTCACGCCGAGGTCTTCTTCCAGCGCCGCGACAGCGCGGGTCACCGCAGGAGGTGACATCGCCAGCTTGCGCGCCGCAGCGGCAAAGCTCTCCGTTTCGGCCACCGCGACGTAGACGCTCATCTGATGAAAACGATCCATAATTTATTCCATTTAACGCAACAATCTATTGTCTACGATGTGGATTCTTCTTTCAAGTGAAGATCGGCACAATGCACTCATTCGCTCAGAACGCAGCGAACTTCTTAAATCTAAAGGAAAAAATCATGAGCCGCATTAATGTCGTTACGACTGAAACCGCCACAGCCGAACAACAAGCTTTGTTTGACGCGATCCACGCCCAACTGGGCATCGTACCGAACTTTTTGAAGGTATTTGCCAACTCACCAGCGGCACTGCGCGCCTTCCTTGGCCTGCACGGCATTGCCAAAGAAGGCAGTCTGGATTTGCCAACGCGTGAACGCATCGCCTTGGCCTTGGCGCAGCAAAACTCGTGCGAATACTGCCTGTCTGCACACACCGCGATTGGTAAAGGCGCAGGTTTGAATGGTGATGAAATCGCCGCCAACCGTGCTGGTACCAGCCAAGACGCTAAAGCTGCCATCGCCGTCAAATTGGCACGCTCGCTGGCGGAACACAAAGGTGAAATCACCACCGCCGAGCTGATCGAAGCACGTAACGCCGGTTTCACCGATGCCGACATCGTCGAAATCATTACGCATGTGGGCATGAATTTGCTGACCAATATTTTGGGCAAAGCCAGCCGTTTGGAAATCGATTTCCCGAAAGTGACCTTGGCTTAATTTTTGGCATTACCCCGCAGTCGAATTAACACACAAACAGTTATGAAAAGGACTTTTACCATGTTGAACATCTCTAAATCGATTATCGCCGCCGCTTTAGTTTCTGGCTTTGCCACGCTCGCGGTATTGCCTGGCACGGCCATGGCTTACGACGAAAATTCCACCGCCGCGATCAATATTGATCAACAAGGCGTGGGCTTAAAAGGCTACGACCCCGTGGCGTATTTCACCGCCAAAGCGCCGACGCTGGGCAACGCCGCGTACAGCGCGCAGCACGATGGCGTGACTTATCACTTTGCGTCAAAAGCCAATCGCGACAAATTCACCGCGAACCCAGCGCACTATGCGCCGCAATTTGGGGGCTTCTGCGCGATGGGTGTGGCGCTGGATAAAAAGCTCGATGGTGATCCGCAAGCGTGGAAAATCGTGGATGGCAAGCTGTATCTGAATGTGAATAAAGAAGTTCAGAAAAAATGGCTGGAAGACGTACCGGGCAACCTGAAGAAAGCCAATACCGAGTGGCCACAAATCAAAGATAAAGCACCGAAAGATTTGTGATCGCATATTTATCAGGCCATGTTCAGATTATGTGTTGATATGAACAAAACTTGGTTTGACTAGGAAAAACGATATTCGTAGGGTGGGTTAGGCTAAGCCGTAACCCACCGTTACGCTGCTTTTCTTTATGTCGCGTCACGGTGGGTTACGCCCTAAGGGGCTAACCCACCCTACGATTCTTGTTATCAACACGTTATCTGAACATGCCCATTTATCAGTGGGTATATGGATAAAGGCCTTATTTAATATTGATTAAATCAATATACCCAAGTAATCCGTTCTCAATCAAGGAGGCGCCATGTCCACCATCACCATGTATAGCACCCGTTCCTGCCCATTTTGTGTGCAGGCCGAAAACCTGCTGGCGCGTAAAGGGCTGGCGGTCAACAAGATTCTGGTCGACCAAAATCAGGATGAATTTGTCACCATGGTCGAGCGCACCGCGCGTCGCTCGGTACCGCAAATCTTTATTGGCGAGCGGCATGTTGGTGGTTTTACCGATCTGGTGGCGATTGATCAATCGGGTCAGCTCGCGCAATGGTTAGCCAGCGCCGAGCCCGTCTAAAAGGAATCGTGATGGATCACAAACAATTGATACTGAGCAGTGCCTTCGCAACCCTCTCTGCCGTGCTGGCGCTGGCCGCCCAGCCCACGCTGGCGGCTGATGCCAGCAAAGAAAAATGCTTTGGCATCGCTAAAGCAGGCGGCAACGATTGCGCGGCCAATGGCCACTCTTGCGCAGGCATGGCCAAAAAAGCCAACGACGGCAAAGAGTGGAAGCTCGTTGCCAATGCCTCGAATTAAAAGGCTCGCTCAGCCCGCTGTAACTGATTTTTTGTCTGTTCTCCTCTCTGATGTTTTGCCCCTTCAATCCGGCACGCTCCGGCCAAAATTGAAGGGGATTTTTTTAGCGCAAGGTGTAAGAAGCGCGCACTTTGCCCGACTTAAACCCTAAATACTGCTTAAGGAAACCGCCATGTCACTCTTGCATTGGCATCAGCGCCTCGCCGAGGCCAAGCCACTTAACCTACTCGCGCCGCTGGCCGACTTGCTGCTGCGTCTGTATATCGCCAAAGTTTTTTTCCTGTCGGGGCTGACCAAAATCGCCGATTGGGAAACGACCATCGCGCTGTTTACCGACGAATACCATGTACCCCTGTTGCCGCCGCAACTGGCCGCGCTCGGCGGCACAGTCGGTGAGCTGGTGCTGCCCGTATTGCTGGTACTCGGCCTGTTGACGCGATTATCGGCTGTGGGGCTGTTTGTACTGAATTTGGTCGCCGTGGCCTCGTATTACCACGTCTTGAAAGACATCCCTGCCGCGCTGCAAGACCATCTGGAATGGGGGTTGATGATCTTTGCCTTGGCCGCCATCCCGCTGCGCCGCTGGGGTTTGGATACATTGTTGCTACGCCGTAGCGCATCCAATTAAAGGAAAAATAATGCGCAAATTCTGGCTGAGTCTTTTTTTGGTTTTTTCAATGGCCCATAGCAACGCCGTGCCGACGCTGGTGGGGCAAGACGTCGTCAGCGGCAAAAATATCAGCCTTGCTCAGTACAAAAACCAGACCGTGCTGCTGGTGTTTTTTAGCGCTGGCTGCACGACCTGCGTGTACAACTTCAAGCTGATCCGCGAATTTTACAAAGCCAATAAAGCCAGCCATTTTGGCGTGATTGGTGTCGGTCTCGACACCAAGTCCGGGCAATTTCGCAGCTACGCCGAGCTAGTGCGCGCCACCACGCCCAAAGACGAGCAATTCCCGCTGCTATGGCGCCTTGACCCCATGCATCGGGATAGCTTTGGCGAGCTGAAAAACGACTCAACTGTGTTTGTGATTGGCAAAAACGGCGAAATCACCCTCAAACGCGAAGGCGTGATCAAAGACGATGATTGGGATGAAATCTGGACGTCGCTGCAAACGAACTAAACACGAAACCTGTGCCGCTCGCCCTGCAGTATTACGCTAAGTGCCAGTATGATGATGGGGTATATCAATGAACATCAGATTTTATATGGTTTTTGTAGCCATACTTCGGCATGTATATGAGGGCGGAGCAGAATCGTAGGGTGGGTTAGCCCCTTAGGGCGTAACCCACCGTGACGCGACATAAAGAAAAGCAGCGTAACGGTGGGTACGCGGCTTAGCCTAACCCACCCTACGAATATCGTTTTTCCAAGTCAAACCAAGTTCTGTTCATATCAACACATAATCTGAACATGCCCTTTGGTAATGGGGTATATCAATTAACGTCATATTTCATTTTGGTTTTGTGACCATACTTCGGTAGGTATATGAGGGCGGTGCAGAAAGCGCGAGATCAAAGTGCCGCGCGATGAAGGCTGAGGTACACCCCGCAGAAACAGCGTGCCGCAGATACACAATACCTTTACAATCGTTGAAATAAATTGGCTGGGGTTTTCGGCCAAGAGCACTCATTCGGTTTAATAATACAAATTGGGTACAAGATGGAATTATTGCCAACAACATCAGAAACAAGTCTTGAAAGAGGCTCTTGGTTTGTATTCCAAATTAGAAATAATACAATTAGGGCTTGGTGTTCTCATAAATCAGGATTGGAACGGATTTACCTAAATGAAAAAATAATTTCTGAGCGAAGAGGATTAAAAAGAATTAGTGAACATATTTTTAATTTAGAAGATCATGAAATTAACGTAACTTTCAAGGTGATAAGTATTTTTCAAGGCACTCTTGAATGCACACTTTATGAAGATGGAAGACTAATAAAGTCTTACTTGGTTCGGTGTGTAGGGGCAAAACCATTTTCGTGGAAGAATTTATTGCTTGGTTTGCTTGGTGGTGTTGCAATTGGTAGTGTTTGTTCATATTTAATATTACCTCCGTGGTTATTTTTGATTTTGATTGGTTTGATTGTCGCGTGTTTGTCTGTTGTTTTTGTAAATAAATCTAAAGCGAATACCAGTCGAATGGTAGTAGAAGAAAAAATAATCAATTAGTGTAGCGGGTAACTTTTGCCATGCGTCAAATGCAGTAGCTCAATTCAGCTAGCAGCATCGTAGCTCCGATTAGCGTAGCGTAATCGGAGGAAAGACTGACGTACGATTACGCTAAGCAAATCGTACCTACCTTTCATTGAGCAGCTGCTCTGGATCGAAAATAGCATCTGACTGTTCAACACTGAGCCAGCCCCCATGCCCCAAACCCTAAAGCTAATCGCCATCTCCGGCAGCTTGCGCGCGGCGTCGTGCAATACCGCATTGTTGCGCGCGGTAGCGGCGCTAGCGCCGCGCGAGATTGAAGTCACACTATTTGAACACCTCGCTCAAGTGCCACCGTTCAACCCCGATATCGACCTCGACACCGTGCCGCTATTGGCGGCACTACGCGATCAAATTGTCGCCGCCGATGGCGTACTGATCGCCAGCCCCGAGTACGCGCATGGCGTCAGCGGCGTGATGAAAAACCTGCTCGATTGGCTGGTCAATACCTCAGCATTCGTCAATAAACCCGTCGCAACGTTGAACGCCTCACCGCGTGCGCAGCATGCATTTGAATCGCTGAAAGAAACGCTCACCATGATGTCGGCCCAGTGGCTAGAGGCCGCGTCGATCACCGTACCAGTCATTGGCGACACCACGACCACCGAGGCGATCTTGCGCCACCCGCAACTGTGTGCCGAGTTCAGAGCTGCGCTGGCGGTGTTTACCGAGTTGCAGCTTGAGGCTGTTATCTAAGCAAATACATCGAATGGTATATCTGTGGGGGTTATTAATATAAATGGCTTCAAGTATATACCCTTGCTAATTCATTTGATTCTAGCGGCAAACCAAACCTATTTCCGCTTTGGTGCCAGCCCCATATCGTCGAGCCGCAGCAGAATTTCGGTTTTGCGCTCGGTTTTGATTTGCTGCCACGGCAGATCTTCCTGTGCGCCGATCAGCGCGTACAACATATTCAGCGAGACATTCGGCATCACCTGATGCAGCCGCGCATACACGTCAAACGCATCGGCGGCGCGCAATTGCGCAGCGGTGGTGATGCCAATTTGCGCCAGCATATCGCGGCTTTTTGGCCCCAAACCTTTCAGTTGATCTACTGCTTGCGGGTTAATTTCACCCATCCTGCCCCCCATGTTGCGATCGTTATGATTATTCCATTTGGCACAATAATGTCTTCACGCCAAAGCCTATTCTCTGTCTTTCCTGCCCCTGAGACACTATAGCCAGATTAGATCAACGCATTTCAATGCACTGGATACCGATCATGCCGCGCGCCTTTGCCGCCATTACTTTTACCGACAGTGTTAAAGCTGCGCAAACCCGCTATCGCAGCCGTGAGGGCAATCTAGGCTTTGAGCTGGCCGAAGATAGCCGCAGCGAAATCACCGCACGCGAAGCCGAATTTATCGCCGAGCGCGATAGTTTTTATATGGCGACGGTGAATGAAAACGGCTGGCCCTACGTGCAGCATCGCGGTGGCCCGATGGGCTTTCTGAAGGTGATCGACGAACATACGCTGGGTTTTGCCGATTTTCGCGGCAATGTGCAGTATTTATCGGTCGGTAATTTGAACGCCAACGACAAAGTCTCGCTCATCCTGATGGACTACGCCAATCGCCGCCGCCTGAAAATCTGGGGTCGCGTGCGGATTGTGCATGAAATCGACAATCCGGCCTTGATCGCCGCACTGGAAGACCCCGCCTACCGCGCCCGCATCGAGCGCGCGATGGTGATTACCGTTGAGGCGTGGGATTGGAATTGCCCGCAACACATTACGCCGCGCTATACCGACGCCGAGATCGAGCAACTGATCGCGCCTTTGCAGACCGAGCTGGCCGCGCTGCGCGCCAAACCCCGCTCGCCAACTCCTTTTAGCACTTTAGGGACGGGGGAATTGGCCTTGGTGATTAGCGGCGTGCGCCAACTCACGCCGCAAATCCGCGCCTATGAATTGCGCCATCCGGCGGGGGAAAACTTGCCGCCGGTTACCGCTGGGTCGCATCTGAAAGTACCGGTGACACTGAAAAATGGCGAGCAGAGCGTGCGCAATTACTCGATCGCATCCAACCCGGCGCGCCGCGATATTTACGAAATCGCCGTGTTGCGGCAGGACGACGGAGAGGGTGGCTCAGCCTTTGTCCACCAACATTATCAGCTGGGTATGACGCTGCATTGCGGCTTGCCGCAGAACGATTTTGCGCTGCGCGAGAGTGCGGCGCCGGTGCTACTGATTGCCGGTGGCATTGGCATTACGCCGATCAAGGCGATGGCGCAAACGCTCAAAGCGCAAGGTCGCCCCTTTCACCTGCACTATGCCGCGCGCAGCCGCCGTGAGATGGCCTACGGCGATCGACTGCTGCGCGATCTAGCGGAGCAAATTACGCCGTATTTTAACGATGAAGGTGCGCGCCTTGATCTGCTGCATATCCTTGGCCAAGCCAGCGATACCACCGAGGTGTATATCTGTGGACCATCTGGTTTGATTCGTGCTGTGCAAGATACTGCCACGAAATTGCAGATTGCTGCTGAGCGGATACATTTTGAACGCTTTGCCGCTGCGCCGCAGGGTGAAAATCACGCGTTTGAAGTCGTTTTGCGCCGCTCGCAGCGCGTGATCCCGATTGCCGCCGATCAAACGGTGTTGGCGGCCGTGCAAGCCGCTGGGGTTGATACCTTGTCCGATTGTGGCGTGGGCAATTGCGGCACCTGCGCGGTGAAAGTGCTCGCGGGTGAAGTTGAGCATCGCGATAGCGCACTCAATCAGAATGAGCGTGAACGCGCCGGGCTGATGTGTATCTGTGTATCGCGCGCCAAATCGGCGCGACTTGAACTCGATTTGTAATGATTTTTGGACTTTCGAAAAAGGGAAAACCATGATCCAGCTCTACGAATTTGCCCTGTCAGGTAATTGCCACAAAGTAAGACTCATGCTGTCTTTGCTCGGTATACCCTATCAGAGTATTGCCGTAAACGGCGCGACCCGCGAGCATAAATCCGCCGCTTTTCTGGCCAAAAACCCGCTCGGTCAAGTGCCGGTGCTGGTCGATGGCGACGTGGTGCTGCGCGATAGTCAGGCGATTTTGGTGTATCTGGCGCGCCAGTACGGTGCCGAGCAGGCGGACTTCTGGTTGCCGAGCGACCCGGTAGGCCAAGCTCAGGCGCAGGCGTGGCTGGCCACCGCTGCCAATGAAGTCACGCGCGGGCCGAATGCGCTGCGCTTGTTTCATAAATGGGGGCGCAATGTCGCGCTGGCCGAGGCCGAAACCATTACGCCGCAATTAATGGCGGTGCTCGAAACAACGCTGTGCCAGCAAGCATGGCTGGCTGCGCCGCATATCACGATTGCTGATATTGCCCTCTACCCGTATATCGCGCTAAGCATTGAAGGAAAAGTAGTTCTGGAGCAATACCCTAGTGTCTGCCGCTGGCTGGCGCGCATCGAGGCGTTGCCCGGCTACGTTGACATGCCCGGTATCGAACGACAATCACCGACTAATTAATTGAATATTTGGAGCATCAACATGCAACGAGCACCACTACCGCCGTTTAATCTAGAGTCGGCAACTTTAAAAGTGCGTCTGGCCGAAGACGGCTGGAATTCACGCGACCCCGAGCGCGTATCGCTCGTTTACACCGCAGATAGCGTCTGGCGCAATCGCCACGAGTTTCCACGTGGCCGCGCGCAAATCGTCGAGTTTCTGACGCGCAAATGGCAACGCGAACACGAGTATCGCCTGATTAAAGAGCTGTGGGCGCATGATGGCCACCGCATTGCTGTCCGTTTTGCCTACGAATGGCATGACGACGCCGGGCAGTGGTATCGCTCCTACGGCAATGAAAACTGGGAGTTCGATGAGCATGGCCTGATGCAGCGCCGCTTTGCCAGCATCAACGATCTGCCGATTAGCGAAGAAGAACGGCTGTTTCACTGGCCACAAGGCCGCCGCCCCGATGATCACCCCAGCTTGAGCGAGCTGGGGTTGTAAAACAGCGATCTGAGCTTGATGTCGAATTGAAATGAAAAGCCCCCGCTCTGGGCGGGGGCTGCTATTTAATTAGTAGGGATAAGCAGGCGTTTGGTTCGCTAAATTGAGCCATTGACCCGTCGAGACTTGATTGTGTTTCCCCGGCGCTAGGGCGTAGAACTCTTCCGGCAAGAGCGGCAAGCCCAACGCGGCGACTGAGTCGAGCGCCGTTTGCGAGACGCTCATGCCGTACATCGCAAAGATATTACGCAAGTCCTTACCGATGATTTTGGAGCTCAGCACAAACAATAAATCGGGGTTGCTGATGGTGTTGTTGCTAAAGCTGCCCATTGCATATTTGTCTTTATTGTTGCTATCCCAAGCGCGGCTCACAAGGCGATCGCCCTTGGTCAGCAGCGTAAAGTAGTCCAGCGTGGCCTCCATACTGGGTACGGATTCCAGCGCACGGTATTTGCTGAATAAAAACGCGAGCTGGAAATGCACTGCACGCATCGGGTCTTGCCCTTTGGCCATATCCCACAGATTGGTTTGCATATCCAGCACTTTGGCCTCGCCCGTCGTGCCGCTATTGCGGTTGGCGACGATGCGCTGATAGAGGCCAGGGTGGTCGGTATTGTGGCCGGTGTCGATGCCCAGCGTTTTAAATTGGCGCATCATTTGAATACTGGCCAGCACATTGTTATTGCATTCAACGACGCAGCCTTTGCCGTTGAAGGTGATCGTCATGACGCGCTGTACCGTGTTGTGCCCCAGCTCGTGGGCATGGCCCCAGCCCGTACCGCCAATACCGGAAAAACCATCCGATGGATTACCTGAGCAGAGAAAGCCACACGCGGCAATCCAGCCGATAAAGTGCTGTACGCCTGGTGCACGATGAATCGGCCCGGTGCAATCCCAGCTAAATTGGCTACATAGCGTGGCGACATTGTTGCTGAGCGGCATATTGTTGTAGCCGTTGGCGATATGGTTGGAGTCAAACAGGCTGCCTTTGACCTGATCAATAATTACTTTTTTCGGGTCGGAATTACCGATGGCTTGCTTGGCGTAATAAATCGTTTGCTGGATTTCTCCGCCGACAAATTTGGACGTTTGCCAGCCAAAATCGGCACGATTGAGTGCGGCAATCGCATCGGCGATGTCGGCCTCACTTTGCGGCTTGGTAAAGTCAAAATGAGCGTATTTGGCTGCGCCACGGATTTTCAGCGTCACGCTGCGTCCCGCAGTTGCGCCACTGTAATTGAGAAACAGCGGTCCACCGAATGGGGTCACAAATACTGTTTCGCCACTGTCGGGGAGTGGGATCGGGAATGATTGTGGCTCACGCGGGCGTTTATAGCCTTGCTTCTCATTGTCGGTCAGCGGGTTGCCATAGGCACGGACATAGCTGGTTTGTAAATTCAACCCGCTAGTGCCGCCATCATTGACGACCTCGATATACACCGGCTGACCCGGAATCGCGCCACGACCAATTGCCGTCATGCCAGATGATTGGGCAATCGTGACTTCAATGGTTTCGCTGGTACTACTGACCGGGATGGCTTGTGCGGCGGCGGGCATGTAATCGCCCTGGCCAGTTGGGCTTACCGTGGTGCTGGCTCGGTTGTAGGCAACCCACGAATCTGAAGCATAGGTACGTACGAATTTAGCCGGGTCTTGAGTGCGGAATATCGTGCCGTATTGAATGCTGGGGCGATATAGATCGGCCCAATTAATCAATAGTCGATGTAGTTCCGCAGTGGGACTGCTGAAAATATCGATACCACGGCGTTGCATCCAGGCCATTTCGTCTTGTAATTGTGAAATGGCGTTGGTGCTGGCGGCATCAATGACAAGGCTTGGGTCAACTGTATCGACGCTCATCAGCGTTAATGCATTGGTCAATGCGGCCATTTGATCTGTGCGCTGCAGCATTTCCGCCACGGTTCGTGTCGCGTTAACTGAAAACCCTGCAGTTGGAGCATAAAAATTGCCAGGATAGCCGCCCAGCTCCATGCCTATGCCTTGTAATACTTGCCGCCCACCTGCCGAGTCGGTCCAGTTATTATGCATATAGATAATCGCTTTGCCGCTGGCTTGGTACATTCGCACTTGGTCGGCAAGCGCTGCATCAGCCCTAACCCCCGCGCCGAAAACCAGTACGTCAGCCGCTTGCCAGCAGGTATTATTGGCGGCGACCAAATCGCAGTTGATTGCTTGCGGTGTTTTGCCTTGCAGCGTGATCAGCTTGCTCACGGTGCCCGCATCATAGCCAGCGGTGGCAAATTTGATCGTCGCAGGGAGCGGCCCAGCGGCTTTGCCGCTTACCACCCAATTGAAGGCACGACTAAACAGCGGATAGTGCTGAGTTTCTCTGGATTGGTTGGCCATCCAACTCAGCACATCGGCACCATAGGCGAGTGCACGGCCTTGGCCGTATTGGGACACCGCAGCCATGCCACTGCCATCATCGGCGACGACCAAAGGAATGGCCGAGCTCGAATTTACTCGATTAATTTCACTGCTGTTCTTGGTGTGATTCAGTGAAAGATTGAGGCTGGCGTCGCCATAAATATCGGCCATGACGCTCGTTTGCAGCCCCTGAATTTCGCGTGCTTTTTGAATGGCCAGATTTAAGGCTTGTTTTATTTGCGCTGCAATCGATAACGGAGGAGGTGGGGCTACAGGCTGAAGCACTGGCGGCTCTGTCGCAACGGGGTCTGAGGTATCGAGCTCCTCTAGTGTCGGTGTTGTGACGGGCGCGGGAGTTGCAAGCGTAGGCGTAATAATGGGGTTTGGCGTTGCGATAGGCTCAGTGGTGCTAATTACGGGCTTGGATGTTGGAGTAGGTATTGTCGCTGGTTTCGTCGTTGAAATGGGGTTGGCGGTCGTCACCGTATCGCTGCAAAGACCTAAGTCATTCCAGTTTTTCCAATCTTTACGATGTCTCCAGTAATTTGCGCTGAGAAAGTTAGTGCTGATTCGTTTTGGGTTTTTGTCGATATTGGCCGCTTTGGCTTGGTAATTGCGATTCGCCAAAGAGACTAAATCGCCGTGGGCATACTGGATCGCAGCAGACCATGCGGCGGCGCATTTTTGAGTGATGACGATCACGGTGTTGCTGGTGCTGGCGGCTGACGGCGCTGCAGTTTGGCTTGGGCTAGGTGTCAGCGTGCTTGTTGCGGTGTAATTGCCCCAAGTTGGCTGTGTTTCAACATGGTGATTGGCCTCTGAACTAAGCGGGGTGGGAGGCACAGATGGCGCTGCCACAGGCGATAGCACGGGTTCACGCGCAGTGACTCCAGTGGCTGCCGCTTTGCTGGCTATCGGAGCGGCCTGCGTGAAGCGCGTTTCAACTAACTTTGGACGCACATTGGCGCTGATAGCACTGGCAATCCCAATATCTTGCCACAAGGTTGGCGAGCGGTTGGGTTGCCAGCTGGAATTGGCGATATGCGATTTCAGGGCTTTGTAATCACGGCCGTCAAAAGTCACAATATCATTGGCTAAATAGGCGGTGTGGCTTTGCCATACGGGTGCAGCAAGTGCGAGATTGGAGAGCAGAATTAGCCCGGCCAAGATGATGCGATGACGAGAAAAGGAAGGCATTTGCGCAATTTATGTATTTGTTAGTAATGCATATTTTATACCAAATAAGTAAATGCTGATATTCAAAAAGTGATTTAGGCCACTTTTTCAACTCTTGAGGCTAATGTGCGCTGCGCAGGAAAGTATCGCTTCAGTGGTATCTGAAACGTCCGCTCAATAAAAAAACCGGCGATCAACGCCGGTTTTTGCGAATTGAAGCTCGATTTATTTCAGGCCGACACCGTAGAAGGAATTCAGACCAAATGGGCTGATTTTGAAGCCTTCAACTTCTTTGCGCATTGGTTGGTACACGGTTGAGTGTGCAATCGTCGTGACTGGCACATCCGATTTGATAATCGCTTGTGCTTTTTCGTACAGTTTCACGCGTTCCGCCTGATTGGTCGTGCTGCGACCTTTTTGTACCAAAGCTTCAAACTCTTTGTTGCACCATTGCGCGTAGTTGCTGCCGCCGATGGCATCGCAGCTCATGTTTGGGCCAACCCAGTTATCAGGATCACCATTGTCGCCAGTCCAACCGATCAACATCGCATCGGCTTCACCGGCTTTGGCGCGCTTGATGTACTCACCCCATTCGTAAGTCACGATCTTGGCCTTGATACCGATTTTTGCCCAGTCATTTTGGATCATTTCGGCCATCAATTTGGCGTTTGGATTGTAAGGACGCTGTACTGGCATCGCCCACAGAGCGATTTCAGTACCTTCAGCAACGCCAGCTTTTTTCAGCAGCTCTTTGGCTTTCGCGACGTCAAATGTCGCGTCTTTCAGGTTTTTGTTGTATGACCACTGTGTCGGTGGGAACAGGCTGGTGGCAGGCTGGCCAGCACCTTGGAATACCGCATCAATAATTGATTTTTTATTGATCGCCATATCGAGTGCTTGGCGAACTTCGAGCTTGTCGAATGGTTTGTGTTTGACGTTGTAGCTCAACCAGCCAGTGTTAAAGCCCGCTTGCGATGGTACGGTGAGCTTAGGATTGGTTTGCATCGCTTTCAGATCTGCGGGTTTTGGGTAGGCCATAATGTGGCACTCACCTTTTTGCAGTTTTTGATAGCGCACTGAAGCATCGGTGGTGATCGCGAAAATCAGTTTGTCGACTTTCACATCGCCTTTACGCCAGTAATCTTTGTTGCCGTCGTAACGGATATTGGCGTCTTTTTGGTAAGACTTAAATACGAATGGGCCCGTACCGATCGGCTGGGTATTGAGCTGAGTGGCTTTGCCCGCTTTGAGCAACGAGTCAGCGTATTCTGCCGAATGAATCGATGCAAAAGACATCGCCAAGTTTTGCAGGAAGGCCGCGTCGACTGCTTTCAATTTGAAGCGAACGGTGTTGGCGTCCACTTTATCGATCGCCACGATATTGCTGTCCATGCCCATATCGGATGCGTAGGGGAAATCGGTTGGCGCTGCTTTGGTGAATGGCAGGTTTTTATCGGTGAAACGTTTGAAAGTGAAAACCACGTCGTCGGCGTTAAATTCGCGCGTTGGCTTGAAGTACGGGGTGGTGTGGAATTTCACGCCTTTGCGCAAAGTAAAGGTGTAGGTCAGATTGTCGGCGCTGACTTCCCATTTTTCGGCCAAACCGGGGCGAATTTGCGTTGAGCCAGGGGTGAATTCAACCAGACGGTTAAAAATAGTTTCGGCCGCGGCATCAAATGAGGTGCCAGTCACATAGCGAGCTGGGTCAAAGCCTTCTGGGCTGCCTTCCGAGCAATAAATCAAAGTGCCTGCTGCGCTCGCTGCGCCAGCCATCAAGGCCAACGCGCTGGTGAGCACCAAATTGCGCATTTTCAACGTCATTTATATTTCTCCATTCGAGTGCGTGGCACTCAGATATTGATTACACATTGATGATCGTAGTGCGATGCGGGCTTCATCCATATTCGGATAATCCCGCACAGCAGTAATTTGGCTGATTTGAGTCAATGAACTGCGGGTGAACCATGACAATGTAGTTCAGCGTATCGCTGTGTGATATCTGGGCGTGATGGATGGCGTGACAATGGGAAATGGCTTGCCGATACATCGATATACATTGCTGGGTATATCGATGTACGCTTTTTATATTAAGGCTTTGGGGTCGATACTGCCTTTTTTTGCGTCAGCCATAATTGCGCATCGCGGCCGTGGGAGAGGGTGAGTACATCTACAGCGCTGCTTTCCAGTACAAGGCGACCTTCTTGCATCAGTTTGGCGCTAACTTGATATTGATGTTTGGGGTTGATGGCCGCAGGGTCAAAACGCAAAGTCACCGGTTTGGGTGAGCCTTTTTCCAACACTTGGCTGTGTTTGGCGATGATTTCACCTGGCTTGTCAGCGCTCATATCACGTAATTCGATGATTTGCTCGCTGCCGGGGCGTAGCGATTTTTCCATCCAAGAGACTTTGACACGCACGGTTTCAATCGCCTGATTAACGACGGTGCCATACATCGAGAAAGCTTGTTTGACTTCGGCGGCGCTGATTTGCAACTGTGCAAATTGCTGACCCGCTTCACTGCTGGGCTCAAACGGATTTTTGCTGGGCAGCAAGGCAATATAAATGCGCTGCCCATCGTTGCCCAGCATCAGGCTTTGCGCCGGCGCGGTGACTTTGGGCCAATCGCTACTCGGAAAGACCAGAATATCGAGCAGCTTGGTATGTTGTGCGTCATGCAGCGTATAGCTCAGTTGATGCGCTGCCAATTTGGCATCGCCTTGAATGTCTGACCCGGCCACGGCAGTTAAGCGCACATCTTTACTTAGCCAGCGATCTGGCGGAATAAAGACAACGCCGCTGGCGGCATCGCGCACGGGGCTCAATGGCTCGTCGGCGCGTGTGGCTGCGCAATCGCTTTGCAATACCGTTTCGTCCTTGAGGATAGTGGCATTGTCACCCTTGAGCCAGACCGTGTAGTTGCCATCGCTGTATCTGGCGCCTGAGGCGCTAATGACTTGCTTGAGTGTAATGCGGCTCGGTTCGGTGGCTTTTTGATATAAGCCGCGATTGACGACGATGCTGTCCTCGCCTTGGCTGCTCACTTGGAAAATCGTGCCATTGCTACAGCGAAAAGTCTGGCTAAACGAACTTTGAGCTTGAGCCAGGCTGGCATAGCTAAGGGCGATAAGGAATAAAATCTTTTTCATGTATTTGGTGTGTTTTTTCCTGATGGATGTCGTCATTGATGGCGATTAATTGCCATTAAAATCGCGCTTCACCGGTAAAAGTGGTGGGTTTGGACGGCGTTTGCAATAAGCTGCGCGGTACTTCAAAAATCATCAGTAGTTTGCGTATCGGGTCTTGGCTTTGCAGCACAATCTCGCTGATTTCTACGCTTTGCTCATCACCCATATTCGAGCCAATAATGCCCATTGAATCGACCATAAAGCTTTCTTTTTCTAGTGTCAGAATGTCGGGCGTCGCCGCCAATTCGGTAATCAGCAGCTCGCACAATTGATCTGGGCCGCGGCTGATATTGAGTGCCTGTAGCTGCTCGGTTAGTGTATTGATGCGACTTTGCTGGTGCGTATATTCAGGCGTATTGGCTTGCGCCATGCGCAGCATGGTGCGGGCATTGAGTAGCTCGGAATCTAGCGCCGCCTTTTCTGCTTCAAGCCGCTCGATATTGATATTGGCTTGTGCGGCGACGATTTCAAGAATCCGCCGTGGCCCGGCGTTAATCAGCGCGCTCGCTGATTCGGCGGGCTTGCCGACGCGATAGCCAGCAAATTGCAGCACTTGTTGCGGCACATCCTGACGAATTTGACCACCTTCTTCGACCATGCCATAGCGCATTTTTTGCTTCACATCGGCGGTAAATACCAAGCAAGCCGTATCGACAAAAGGGTTATTGCCAAACCACTGATGCAGCAGCGGATTTTCGCCAATCAGCTCGCCCATGCGGCTTGGCGTAGCAAACAGCAATTGCAGCAAGCGATCATGACGCCAGTTCTCCACGCTCAAGGTCACGGGTTGTGGCCATTGCGCAGTAAATTGCGCCGCATGGCCTTCGGCCCAGTACACATACGGTGACAGACGTTCTTGATATTTGCGGGCGAGCTTGATGCTGGGGCTGGCGATCTCGACCAGCAGATCAACCAACTCAGGGTCTGCGCTAGGTTGGGGCGGATTTTTTTGAAAAAGGTTTTTTAGGGTGGCAAACATACTATGGATTTCTCGCGTAAAGAGTCGCTTCATCGGGCGGCGTTAGCTCGCGGATCACCTTGGCTGGATTGCCGACTGCGAGCGAGCAGGCTGGAATATCATGGGTGACAACGGCGCCTGCGCCGATCACCACGTGATCGCCAATGGTGACGCCGGGGCAAATGATGGCGCTAGCACCAATCCAGACATTCTGGCCAATGCTGATGGGTTTGGCCCATAGTGCCCATTGCTGGCGTTCAGTCGGATCAACCGGGTGGGTGCCCGTAATAATCTGAACATGCGGGCCGATCAGCGTGTGATGACCAATGCTAACGGGCGCCGTAGCGGAGATTTCAACGTCGATATTGATGTAGATCTTTCGGCCTAAGCGGATATTTTGGCCATTGAATATTTTTAATGGGCCTTGAATTGTGACTTCATCAGCAAGAGCAAGAATCTGCTTGAGCAAGGCCGAGCGGGCTGCTGGCTCGTCCTCATCGAGTTGATTAAATTGCTGAATAAGCTGGTATTCGGCCGACAGGTCGAGTTTGCCAACGTCTTCAAATGCAAATTTATGGAGGGTTTTTTGCATCCGAGCCTCTTATATTAGCAAATGATGATGTGGTGTATAGTGCTTGTATTGCAGTATAAGCCACCTATGATTGTAAGAAATGGTGTTTTTGACATAGCGAGCGGACAAAATGATGAAAAATTGGGGCGTAAAGGCAAGGTTGATGGCAGGTTTTGGCTTGGTCCTGAGCTTATTGGTATTCGTCGCGCTGGTGGCCTTAAGTAGCCTAGGGGCAATCAAGGGCACGATTGGCGAATTGGTGGGGGAGCGCTATCCGGCTGCGGTTGCTGCCAACCAGTTGATTACCTTGGCCTATAACACGGATCTGGTTTTTCGCAATGCTGCGCTAGCCGACGATTACGATTCGATGGAGGCTGAATTAAAAAAACTTGATGAGCAAAATGCACTCGAAGAAAAACTCATTAACAGCCTCAAGTCTATGCCGCTCGATGCACAAGCCAAGACACTGATTGCCGACGTGGAGCGCACTAATGAGGCCATGGACAAACAAAAAACGACCTTAATTAGTCAACTTAAAGTTGATCGTGCTATCGGTGGTAAGTTTATCAATAGCGAATACTCGCCCATTAGTAAGGCCTACCGCGATGCGGTATTAAAACTAGTGCAGCGACTTGGCGCCGAGATGGAGGAGGGCAAGAAAAACGTTGAAAGCAGTACGGTGACGGCTTTCAGTGTCATTGCCAGCGTTTCGATTTTGGCGGTCGTCGTGGGTTTGGTGCTGGCTTGGCTGATTGCCAACCTCGTCATTCGTTCGCTACGGGCCGCCAATGAAGTGGCTGAAAAAATTGCTGCTGGTGATTTGACGCATGAGTGGCGTAATCAGCAGATTGGCAGCGATGAAATTGGCGTATTGTTATCTTCATTGAAAAAGATGCAGGAAAACCTGACCCAAATTATTGGCCAGATTCGTGATAATTCGCATGATGTTGCCAATGCGGCGCGCACTTTAAGCCATGCTTCGCAGCAAATTCATAGCGGCACAGATACGCAATCGGCTGCAGCGAGCAATATGGCCGCCGCAGTGGAGGAAATGAGCGTCAGCATGGATCAAGTGGCGCACAACTCGGTCGATGTCGAACAAAAAGCACGTGATGCTGGTGCGTTAGCGAAAAATGGTAGTGGAGATGTGGTGGCCGCCGCCCAGGAAATGCAGGCGATTTCAGGTGAAGTGAGTAGTGCTGCCGAGCAAATTACCGAGTTAGGCCGCAATATTGAAGAAATCGGTAGTATTGTCGTCGTGATTAAAGATGTTGCCGATCAGACCAATTTGCTGGCACTCAATGCCGCCATTGAAGCGGCGCGCGCCGGTGATATGGGGCGTGGCTTTGCCGTCGTCGCCGATGAAGTGCGCAAACTGGCTGAGCGCACCACGCAATCTGCGACACAAATTACCGCCATGGTTGGCGCAATTCAAAGCAGCGCCCAAGATGCGGTTAAACGCATGAGCAATGGCAGCCGCCGGGTTGGTGATGGGCTGAATTTGGCCAATCAGGCCAGCGACAGCATCGGGCGGATTAATGCCAGCAGCAATGATGTGGTCGAGTCGGTGTTTGGCATCACCGAGCAGGTACAAGAACAGCGTGCTGCTGCGCGGGATATTGCGGTAAATGTGGAACGTATTGCGCAAATGGCCGAAGAAAACTCAGTTTCGGCGCGGAATATGGTCGATTCGATTGGTCAACTCGAATCAATGTCGAGCCAATTGTCCCAAACGGTGCAACGCTTTAAGGTGCGTTAATCATTGGGGTTTGCCGAAAAGGATCGCTTGCGATCCTTTTTTATGCTCTCAATAATGGCGCTAGCGTTCGGGATTAGCGAAATTTGCCGATTGAATCCGCAATATGATCAAGGGCAATGACTTCTTTAGCACCGCCCAGCCCCAGCGCCTCTTTGGGCATGCCAAATACCACGCAGCTTTCCTCGTCTTGCGCAAAGGTCATCGCCCCCGCATCGAACATTTCCCGCATGCCCTTGGCGCCATCATCCCCCATGCCGGTCAAGATATAACCGACAGCATTGCGTCCTGCTGCGCTGGCCGCCGAGCGAAATAGCACATCGACCGATGGCCGATGCCGACTAACCAAGGGGCCATCCAGCACTTCAACATAATATTGGCTGCCATTACGCCGGATCACCATGTGTTTGCCGCCAGGGGCAATCAAAGCCAGACCGGGCATGATTTTGTCGTTGTTTTGCGCTTCCCTGATTTCTATTTCGCACAAGCTATCGAGTCGTTTGGCAAAGCTGGCGGTAAATTTCTCGGGCATATGCTGCACAATGGCCAGACCTGCGCAATTGCGTTTCAGATGAGGCAAGATGGCTTCCAGCGCCTGCGTGCCTCCCGTCGACGTGCCAATGGCGATAATTTTACTGGTGGTTGGTATCACACTACCGCTGCTCGGCGCTTGCAAGATGGCGTCGGCGCTCAGTTTCGGTGAACCTAGCCTCTCGGCCATCGTTGTCATATTGCTGGACGATGTGGGTTTTGGGGGCGTTGGGCTGCGTGATGCTGGCGTCGATGGGCTGCTGCGCGTGCTGGTACTCAGTGGCGTGCTGGGTCGTGGTATCGCTGGGCTTGTACTGGGTTTGACTGGAGGTGGGGTGATCGGTGTCAGGCGCACTTTCGACATCCGCGCCACCGCTGCGCTGCGAATGGCGGTGAGTAAATCTGCGCTACTGTCCTGAATGTAATCCCGAAAACCGATGGCTGGTTTATTGATAATACCCAGCGCGCCCGCCGAGAGCGCCTGCATACTGAGATCGGCATTTTTCTCGGTCAGTGATGAGCAAATCACAACCGGTGTCGGTCGCTGCGCCATGATCTGTTTGAGAAAAGTAATGCCATCCATGCGTGGCATTTCAATGTCGAGCACGATGACATCGGGCCATTGTTTGGCCATTTTTTCTTGCGCAAAGATCGGATCGAACGCGGTGCCAATGACTTCGATATCGCGCTCTTTGCTCAGCAAATCTTGCATGACCTGCCGCACAATCGATGAGTCATCCACAATCAGCACTTTTATCGTCATGGCTATTTCGCCCTATTCGGTTTTAATCAATTCAATCGATGCGTTGAGGTTTTCGGCCTCGAGTGCTAGATATTGTGCGACTCGACTGAGGTTATTCGCTGCCGCTGCATTATTGGCCGTGGTATTACTCAAGATAGCGAGGTTTTTATTCGCTTGCTCAACACCTTGCGCCTGTTCTTTCGAGGCATACAATATTTCCTGCGCGAGGTCTTTCAGATGAGGCTGCAAATCGATCAACTTTTCCAGTTGCTGAGCGTGCTTGGCATTTTGGGAAACAGTGGCGGCAATCTGCATCAGCATGGTGCTACTTTGTTCAATCGCATGTGCCTGTTGTTGTGCGGTGCTTGCGACGGCCTGCGCATCGGCTTGTACTTGCTGCGATAAATGAATTAAGTCACGGCTAGTTTTGCGTAAATCAATCACCGTATCCACCAACCAGTCGAGCATGACTTTTAATTGCCCTAATACGCTTTTGGGCTGATTGGTATGGATGCTGGCGGTTAAATCGCCTGTGACGATTTGTCTGGCCAGGTGGCGCGCTTGTTCTGGATCTCCGCCAATTTGCTGCAAAATACCGCGTAAAATCAGCCAAAAAAGGCTGATCAGCACTATCGCGCTAATCAGGGCTATGATCAGATAACTTCGTGTAGCTTGTGCAATATCATTGAGCGTTGCCTGTGCGTCAAGTTGATCTTGTATTTGATTGCGCGCTGCCACGGTGGCGGCTTTTTTGCTCAATGCGTCGGTTAGATTTTGATCAATGCCCCGGATCTGACTATCTATTTTTTTCCCGGTCTCTGGGTCCGCGGGGTCAAATTTGAGTAATGCGTGGCGATATTGCTCAGTGACTTGGGCGTGCTCGCGCTGCAGTTGCAAAATGGCTGCCTTGGCTTCGCCTGTGTGAGCCATAGCTAGACTCGCTTGGCTCAGCAAACTCTGCACCTTTTGCGCTTGCAAGGTAAATTGCGAAAGCTCTAATTCAAAATCATTTTTTTCATTTCCACGCAGCAAAATGTTTTTTAAATGTTGGATCTGAATTTTGAATTGAACATTGGCTTCGAGTATCTTTGCGATACTGTCACTCAGGGTTTTATTGTGCTCATCGCGCGCCACCTCGTTTTTATACAGCGAATTGAGCTCATAAATGGTGACGCAACCCAACAGGAGGCCCAGGCTCATCGTGATTATGGCCAGCAAGATAAATTTGCTTTTTAAGCTTCGCTGATTCATTTATACATCTCGGGGTATGTTCATCTAGTCATTGAATTAGATTAATTTCAGGAATATACCTATCGATATTTCTTGCTTTTACTTTGTTTGCCGAGTTTAAAAAAAGCCACCATCTCTTTAAGTGACATCGCTTGTGCCGAAAGCTCTTCGGCCGTGGCGCTGAGTTCTTCGGACGACGCGGCGTTTTGCTGAGTCGTGGTGGCCAATTGCCCGACGGCGCTATTGATTTGCGCGATGCCGATCGATTGGCTTTCCGATGCTTGGGCTATGTCGAGTACCAGATCGGATGTTTTGCGGATCGCAGGTACGACCGCATCGAGTTCGGCGCTGGCCAGCTGTGCTTGTACGGCACTGGTTTTGGCGAGCGTGCTAATTTCTTGTGCTGCTTTCTGGCTGCGCTCAGCCAGTTTGCGCACCTCGCTGGCAACCACAGCAAAACCTTTGCCTTGCTCGCCAGCGCGCGCAGCTTCAATCGCGGCATTGAGCGCCAAGAGGTTGGTCTGGTAAGCGATATCGTCGACGATATTGATTTTCTGGCTGATTTCCAGCATTGAGCTCACCGCATCACCAACGACCTTGGCACCTTTGACGGTGCTAGTCGCCGCTTGATTGGCATTTTGTTCGGTGATTTTGGCGTTATCGGCATTTTGCTGAATGATGCTGGCGATTTCTTCCAGCGAGGCGCTGCTTTCTTCAACGCTGGCGGCCTGACTCATGGCATTGCGACTCAGTGATTGTGAGGAGTCGCTGACCTGAACGGCAGAATTGGCCAATCCCGCAGCGGTGTCATTCACCTCCTGTATGATGTGTTGCAGTTGTTTGACCATTTGGCCAAGCGCACCAAGAATACTATTGGGTTGTGCGCTTAATTGATGATGATCTAAATCGAGATTGCCATTTGCGACTTGCTGAGCCACGGCCACTGCGACCTGAGGTTCGCCGCCGATCATGGATATGAGGTTGCGGATGATGAGTACCATAATGCCAATCAAAATGGCGCTGCAGATGGTTGCTGTTAGCAGCATCATGCTGCGGGTGTGTAGTAATTGAGCGCTGATATTTTTCAGATTGTCATTGAGGAGTTTTTCTTGCTGCTTCGAGCTCTGGTCGGCCAGCGCAGTCATCTTTTCCGCTGAGGCGCGATCCATGCCTGTGACCAATTTATCCACCAGTTTGCCGCTTTCGGGATTGTTGGCATCAAAGGAGGTCAACGCTTGCCGATAGTTTTCGCCCAAGATGTGATGCTGTTTGATCAGCTCGTCGATGGCTGTGTGATCTTGCTCTGCGGCTTGGAAATGGCGTACTGCTTGATTGAGTTTTTCGATGGTGGCCGCTTCATGTTTGGCAAAACCAGCGCGGTGTTTTTTCATACTGGCTTCATTGTTGCCACGAATCAGGATATTTTTCCATTCCTGCACCTGCGTTTTAAATTCGACATTGGCGTCTTGTATGCCTGCGCTGGCTGCGCTGATTTGAATGGCAATGGCGAGCTTGCTTTCGATCTCACGACTGGCGCTGTCGATCTGGAAATAAACCATGGCGGTTAGTAGACTCAATAGCAGCACGGTGCTACTTGCGAGCAAGGTGAACTGAGCTTTCATGCTGAGATTGTTCATGGGGTATCTCCTTGCATTCTTTTATTTGTAATGCGTTTACTTGTATACCTTTGTTGGTATTTTTAGAGATCTCGTAAACGTTTGCTGTTTTGCTTGATCCAATCGATTAATTCATCCCCAGGCATCGGCTTGGCGGCCAGATAGCCTTGTGCTGTATCGCAGCCCAAACGCTTCAGTAGCACCCAGTCATCGGCATTTTCAACGCCTTCGGCGACACAGTGCAGTCCCAACTTACGCGCCGTTTCAATCGCGATACTGAGCATATTGCTCAATTGCAGGCTGTCGCTGGCGCCATCGACAAAGGAACGGTCAATTTTGAGCTCGGTAAATGGAATGCGTGCCAATTGCTGCATGGAAGAAAAGCCCGTGCCATAGTCGTCAATCGACAAGCCAAAGCCTTTCAGGCGCAAGCGTGCGAGTGAGTTGAGTGATAAAGCGACGTCAGCCATGACGGCTGTCTCGGTAATTTCTAATGTGATCGACTGCGGCGTAATGCCACTATTACTAACTCGCTGATCAATTTGTTCGACTAGGCCTAAATCGGCCAGCGATAGCGAAGATAAATTGATGGCGACATTCAAATTGAGGCCATGGGCGTGCCAGTATTGCAGCCACTCCAGTGACATTTCCAAGACCTGCAAAGTGATGTCATGGATTAAGCCGTGCTCCTCGGCCAGCGGAATAAAATCGTTGGGCATAATCATGCCCTTTTCAGGGTGCTGCCAGCGGATGAGCGTTTCGACGCCTTTAATCATGCCGTTGGCGAGCAAGATTTTGGGCTGAAAGTAAGTCGTAAATTGCTTATTGATAATGGCCGAGGCAATCTCAGGCACGCTGACCACGACTTTGGCTTGACGATTTAATTCGGGGGGCGGGGTGGGCTTTTTATTTGCATATTTGTCGAGCGTTATCTGCAGCTGCTCGATAGACAGTGGCTTTTGTAAAGCGCCAACGACGGGCAAGCCATAGGCTTTGATCATGGTTTCAACCGATGATAGCAGGGCAATCTCGCGTGAGCTCACGATCAGAATCGAGATAAATTGATTGCTTTGGGCTAATTGTTGTATCAAAGAAATACCATCCAGCACCGGCATTTCCAAATCGACGAGTAGTAATTCGGGCTGCGTGTCCAGCATGGCCAATTGGTCGAGGGCATCTTGGCCATTTTCAGCTTGAGCCACGACGGTGAGCTCAAGTTGCTCACACAATTGGGTGGCGTACTGACGTTGCACGGCCGAGTCGTCAATGACCATGACCTTGCTAAATTTGCGAATTAAGAAGGGCTTGCTTTGAGGCATAGTCAGCATCACCCGTATTTACAGATTGATTTTGCGATTTGATCCAGCGGCATGATTTCTGTTGCCGCCCCTAGTTTGATGGCCTCTTTGGGCATGCCAAACACCACGCAGCTGTTTTCATCTTGCGCAATGGTATGTGCGCCTGCATCGTGCATTTCTTTTAGCCCTTTGGCGCCATCGTCGCCCATCCCGGTCATGATGATGCCCAGCGCATTGCGCCCCGATGCTTTGGCGGCAGAGCGAAACAGCACATCAACCGAAGGGCGATGCCGGCTAACGGGCGGTCCGTCGATTACTTCGACGTGGTAGAAAGCACCGCTGCGTTTGATCGTCATATGCCGTCCGCCCGGCGCAATAATCGCGCGACCAGGGATAATGCGATCGCCATTGACGGCTTCTTTGACTTCGATCTGGCAAATGGAATTGAGCCGCTTGGCAAAGGCCGCAGTAAATTGCTCGGGCATATGCTGCACAATCGCCATGCCGGGGCAGGTGCGCGGTAGGCTGGTTAATATGGCTTCGAGTGCCTGCGTGCCACCGGTCGAAGTGCCAATGGCAACGATACGCTCGGTGGTTTGGAATAATTCTTTGCCAGTAGGCGCATCTAGTACGACATCGGCAGCGAGTTTGGCGCGAATATTGGGAAGTGCCGTGCTCGATAAGGCCGTTTTATTGACGGGCTGGGCGTTTGACCCGGCTTGAACGCGGCTCATTTTCGCTTGCGCAGCGCCGCGTACGGCATCGATCAGCAATTTACTGTTTTCTTCCAAAAACGCTTTGACGCCACCCGTGGGCTTGGCGATCACACCCACCGCGCCCGCGGCCATCGCCTGCATACTGACGTCCGCGCCTTTTTGCGTGAGCGACGAGCAAATCACGACTGGAGTAGGGCGCGTGGACATAATGTGCTTGAGAAAAGTAATGCCATCCATTTTTGGCATTTCTACATCCAGCACGATCACATCGGGCCAATGTTTTTTGAGCTTTTCGATTGCCATGATCGGGTCGTGTGCAACATCCAGCACATGGATTCCGCTGGCGCTGGTAAATACCTGGCTCAGTACCTGTCTGACCACGGCCGAGTCATCGACCAACATCACTTCGATTGTCATTTCTCCCCCTCGGTATTTTTATA